>NZ_JBEXRT010000065.1:0-25835 GCF_040613235.1 Streptomyces sp. NPDC006296
GCCCCGGCCCCCCGCCCCGGGGCGGGGGGGCGCGGCCCCGGCCCGGGGCCCCCCGCCCCCGCGGGGGGGGGCCGCGGGGGCCCCCCCCCCCCCGCCTGCCGTGCTCGGTGTCAGCCCTGCCAGCTGTGCGGGGCGCGGAAGCCGGGCGTGCGCTCCAGGCGGCGCCAGCCGGCGGTGCTGCGGCCGCGGTGGGCGGGCGCGTCGGGCTGGGCGGCGGCGCGGGCGAGCAGGACCGCGGTGATGGCGGCGAGCTCCTCGGGGCCGGCCTGGCCCTTCTCGACGCGCAGGACCGAATCGGCGGGGGTGACGCTCATGGGTGTCTCCGTCTTCTGGGCAGCTGGTCGTGGGACGTGCGCGGGGCCGGGGCCGCCGCGGGTGCCGTGACTACTGCGGGGGGTTGCCGTGCTTGCGGGACGGCAGGTCGGCGTGCTTGTTGCGGAGCATCGCGAGCGAGGCGATCAGCACCTCGCGCGTCTCGGCGGGGTCGATGACGTCGTCGACCAGGCCGCGCTCGGCCGCGTAGTAGGGGTGCATCAGCTCGGCCTTGTACTCCTTGACCATGCGGGCCCGCATGGCCTCGGAGTCCTCGGCGTCGGCGATCTGACGACGGAAGATGACGTTGGCGGCGCCCTCGGCGCCCATCACCGCGATCTCGTTGGTGGGCCAGGCGTAGGTGAGGTCCGCACCGATGGACTGGCTGTCCATGACGATGTAGGCACCTCCGTAGGCCTTACGCAGGATCAGCGAGATCCTCGGGACCGTGGCGTTGCAGTAGGCGTAGAGCAGCTTGGCGCCGTGCCGGATGATTCCACCGTGCTCCTGGTCGACGCCGGGCAGGAAGCCGGGTACGTCCAGGAGAGTGATGATCGGGATGTTGAAGGCATCACACATCTGGACGAACCGCGCGGCCTTCTCGGACGCCTCGATGTCCAGGACCCCGGCCAGGGCCTGCGGCTGGTTGGCCACGATGCCGACGACCTGGCCGTCGAGCCGGGCCAGCGCGCAGACGATGTTCCGGGCCCAGCGCTCGTGGACCTCCAGGAAGTCGCCGTCGTCGACGAGCTCCTCGATGACCTTGTGCATGTCGTACGGGCGGTTGCCGTCGGCCGGGACCAGGTCCAGCAGGACGTCGCCGCGCCGGTCGGCCGGGTCGTCGCTCGGCACGACGGGCGGGTTCTCGCGGTTGTTGGAGGGCAGCATCCCGATCAGGTAGCGGACCTCGGCGATGCAGGTCTCCTCGTCGTCGTACGCGAAGTGCGCGACGCCCGAGGTCTCGGCGTGCACGTCCGCGCCGCCGAGGCCGTTCTGCGTGATCTCCTCGCCGGTGACCGCCTTGACGACGTCCGGCCCGGTGATGAACATCTGCGAGGTCTCGCGGACCATGAACACGAAGTCGGTCAGCGCCGGGCTGTAGGCCGCGCCGCCCGCGCACGGGCCGAGCATCACGCTGATCTGCGGGATGACCCCGGAGGCCTTGGTGTTGCGCTGGAAGATGCCGCCGTAGCCGGCGAGCGCGGAGACGCCCTCCTGGATACGGGCGCCGGCGCCGTCGTTCAGCGAGACCAGCGGGGCACCGGCCGAGATGGCCATGTCCATGATCTTGTGGATCTTCGTGGCGTGGGCCTCGCCCAGTGCCCCGCCGAAGATCCGGAAGTCGTGCGCGTAGACGAAGACCGTGCGGCCGTCGACCGTGCCCCAGCCGGTGATGACACCGTCGGTGTACGGCTTCTTGGCCTCCAGGCCGAATCCGGTCGCCCGGTGCCGGCGCAGCTGCTCGACCTCCTTGAACGATCCCTCGTCCAGCAGCAGCTCGATGCGCTCCCGCGCGGTCAGCTTGCCCTTGGCGTGCTGCGCCTCGGTCGCCCGGTCGCTCGGTCCGCGCCTGGCCTGCTCGCGCAGCGCCAGCAGTTCGGCCACCCGGCCACGCGTGTCGCTCGGCTCGCCCGGGATTTCGTCCACAACGGTCATACGTCGACCCTACGAACCCGAGCCAGAAAACCCTGCCGTTCACTCCGGACAGTCTCCTGCCCCGTTTCCTGGAGGCACCCGACAGAAGCGGAGCACCATGCAACCCATCTTCCAGCTCACGGGGCCCGCGCTTTGTGGATCTCCAACAAAGCCGACCATGTGTTCCCGGCCACACGCGGGCCCGCGCGCCACGCCGTGGAGCCACCGGGGCGGGCGACCGGACCCACCGTGACGGCGCAGCGGCACGGGGCTCGCCACCCGGGAGCGGGGCACCGGAAGGCCGGAGGCGGACGGCGGGGGCGGACGGCGGGGGCGCGGGGGTGCGGCAACGGGTGCCGGAGCACCGGGTGCACCGGAGGGCCGGATGGGCGGGGTGGGGCGGACGCGCCGGGTGGGGTGGATACGCCGGGTGGGGTGGATGGGGCGGATGCGCCGGGTGCACCCTGTGCGGCAGGTGCGGCACACGCGTCGGGTGGGCCGATTGCGGCGTATGCGGCGGACCCGGCGGGCGCACCGGGAGGCCCGGGGGCCGGAGGCAGCCGGGGCCGCGCCTTCAGTTCCTGTTCACTCCTCGCACACAGCAGTCGACCAGGAGTGGCCAAAACCTGTTCGGAAGCGTCGAGTTGTGAAGAACAGCGACTTCGTGAGAGCGCTCTCAGTGATAACTCTTGACGCTCGCCGGACCCATGGACAGAGTGGTCCGCACCGCAGACGGCCCCACCCCCCATGACTCCCGTCTGCGACCCCCCACATCTCGGGAGTTCCTTCGTGATTTCGCGCAGAATGTTCCTGACGGGCGCCGCCGCCTCCGCGACCGCGCTCAGCTACCCCCTCTGGGGCACCGCCCTGAGCCCGCGTACCTCGGCAGCCGCCGCGACCTGTGAACTGGCTCTGGAGAACCGCTCGTTGCCCGGCACGGTGCACGCGTACGTCACCGGCCACGAGCAGGGCACGGACCGCTGGGTGCTGCTGCGCCCCGACGGCACGGTGTACCGCCCCGAGTCCCCCGGCGCCCCGCAGACCCCGCTGCCGGTGGACTGCGCCATCCCGCTGAAGGCGGCCGGAGCCGGACCCGTCGTGCTGACCCTGCCCCAGATGTACGGGGCGCGGGTCTACTTCGTCCGCGACGACAAGCTGGACTTCTACCTCAACCCGGGCCCGTCCCTGGTCGAGCCGGCCTTCGCGACGCCCACCGACCCGAACTACGGCCGGACCTGGTCGTTCTGCGAGTTCACCTTCAACCCGCAGCAGCTGTACGCGAACATCAGCTACGTCGACCTGGTCACGGCGCTGCCCATCGGGCTGACCCTGGAGGGCGACGAGACGCACACGGTCGCCCCGCTCCCGGACGGCGCGGTCCAGCGCATCGCCGACGACCTCACGGCCCAGGCGGCCGCCGACGGGCAGCCCTGGGACGAGCTGATCACCCGCGGCTCGGACGGCCAGGTCCTGCGGGTCGTCTCCCCGCAGAACCTGATGGCGCCGTTCTTCGACCGGCCGGACGAGATGCCGTTCCGGGACCTGTTCACCGCGCAGATCGACGAGGTCTGGGAGAAGTACCGCTCCACCGACCTGCGGATCGACCTGCAGGGCGGCCGGGGCACCCTGGCCGGCCGGGTCAGCGGCGACACGCTGACCTTCGAGGGCGGCCACACCTTCGTGAAGCCGACGTCGAAGGACATCTTCACCTGCAACCACGGGCCCTTCACCAACGACCCCGCCGACTCCGACGACAAGAAGGCGCTGCTGGCCAGGATCGCGGCGGGCTTCAACCGCTCGATCATGCTGAGCCACCCGCAGCAGCCCAACGGCACCTCGGTGGAGGACTACTACCAGGGCGACGTGACCAACCACTGGTCGCGGGTCGTCCACGCGAACTCACCGATCGGCTACGCGTTCCCCTACGACGACGTACGTCCGGACGGCGAGCCCGACGTGTCGGGGGCGGCGCACGACGGCAACCCCCGGCGCTTCACGGTGAGCGTGGGTTCCTGACCCGCGCGTGACACCGTCGCGCCCGCCCGCCGCCGGTCCGCGGCGGGCGGGCGCAGCCGCGTGCGCACCCGTGCGGCCCACTCCGGCCTGCGCGACGGCTCCGCCGGGCCGATCGTGGGCAGATGTCCTCCCTCGGTGAGACCTCCGTCGGCGACCCCGGACCGCGGGTCCTGCTCCGGGGCGCGCGGCTGATCGACGGCACCGGCCGCGCCCCGGTGCCGGACGCCGCCCTGCTGATCGAGGGCGGGACCATCGCCTGGGCCGGGCCCTCCGCCGAGCTCCCCGCGGATCCCCGGCCGGTGCGGCGGCTGGACCTGGGGGGCCGCACCCTGTGTCCCGGCTTCATCGACACCCATGTGCACTTCGCCCTGCCGGGCCCGGCCGGCAGCCCCCTCCAGGGGCTGTACGAGCTGCCGAGCTACCGGACCCTGAAGGTCCTGGAGCGGCTGCGCGTGACCCTGGAGAACGGGGTGACCACCGCCCGGGACCTGATGGGACTGGACGCCGGCTTCCGGCAGGCCGTGGCGGAGCGGCGGATCCCCGGGCCCCGCCTGCTGGTCTCGGTCGGCATGCTCAGCCAGCGGGCCGGCCACGCGGACTTCACGCTCGCCGGGGGCATCGACGCGCTCGCCGTCGCGGTGGCCTTCCCCGAGAGCCCGCCCGGCCTGGTCGGGTCCGTCGACGACATGCGGGCCAGGGTCCGCGACCTGGTCGCGGCGGGTGCCGACTGCGTCAAGCTGGCCACCAGCGGCGGCGTCACCTCCCCGCACGACCGGCCGGAGTGGCTGGGGCTGCGTCCGGAGATGATCGAGGCGGCGGTCGAGGAGGCCCGGGCGTACGGCGGGCTGCCGGTCGCCGCGCACGCCATCGGACGCCCCGGCATCGAGGCCGCCGTCCGCGCGGGGGTGACCAGCATCGAGCACGGCTACGCCCTGGACGACGAGCTGCGGGCGGAGATGGTGGCCCGGGGTCAGTACCTGGTGCCGACGCTGCTGGAGACGACGCAGGACCTGGATCCGGCGCGCACCTCCCCCTCGGCGTACGAGAAGGGCGTGCGCTGGCACCGGATCGCCCGGGAGTCGGTGGCCCTGTCCGTCGCGGCCGGGGTCAGGATCGCGATGGGGACCGACAGCGGCCTGGCCGTCGGCCACGGCGTGAACCTCCGGGAGCTGGGGCTGCTGGTGGAGATCGCGGGGATGTCGCCGATGGCGGCGGTCGTGGCGGCGACCGGTGACGCCGCCCGGCTGTGCGGGGTCGACGACGTCACCGGCACCCTGGAGGCGGGCAAGGCGGCCGATCTGGTGGTCACGGACGTGGATCCGCTCACGGACATCGCGTCGCTGGGCGACCCCGCCCACGTCCTGGCCGTGGTGAAGGAGGGCCGGATCGCGGTCGACCGCGCCGGCGTCCTCGGCGAGGGCGTCCTGCCCGCGCTGTGTCCCTGAGCCTGCCCGCGCCGCACCCACGGGCCGTGGTGCGGCCCTGCCCGCGCGGGACGGCCGCGGGGAGGCGGCCCCGGGGTGTCCCCGTCCGGGTGCGGACTCCGGCGGACGGGGGCACCCGCGGGTGCGGGTCGGGCGTGGCCCGGTGTGGCCGGATCGCGCCGTGCGGACGGTTCGCGCGGTGCGGTCAGCAGCCGCCGCAGTTGTGGTAGGTCACGTCCCAGTGGTTGCCCTCGTCGGCGTAGACGTTGCCGGAACCGGACTGGTACTGCGGGGCGCCGTCACCCCGCACCCCGATGTACGTGAACACGCCCTTCACGTAGTTCGTCAGGCAGGTGCTCTTCGCGAAGTCGAGCTTGTAGCCGTTCCAGTGCGAGTAGGTGCCGCTCGCGTGTCCCGTCTCGGTGCCTCCGGTGATGGTGAGCGCGCAGCCCGTGGCGCTCTTCAGCGTCTGGGCGCCCTGGGCGCTGGTGAGGTTGAGCTGGTCGAAGGACGTGCAGGTGGAGACGTTCCGGTCGGAACAGCCGCCGGAGGACGACCAGGTGATCCCGGACGAGGAGAACCGGGAGGCCGCCTGGGAGTGGGTCAGCTTGGTGACGGCGTGCGCCTCGGTCGCGCCGCCGCCGAGGACGCCGACGCCGGGCGCGAAGAGCGCGCCGAGGACGAGGGCGAGGGAGGTGAGGGCCGAGTGGAGCCTGGGTCGGGTCAGCATGGGGGGAATTTCCTCCTGCTCATGACAATGGGGCAGCCAGATACTGCCCCAGCTCTACGCGCGTCCGCCAGGGCGCGGCGGGCTTTCCCGCGGCGTCCCCGCGACTTTCGGACCGGCCTGGACCCTTGATGTTGAACTTTGAACAAAAACGGTCTAGAGTCAATCTCGTTGAAGGTTAAACAAACCGTTCGACGGGCCGCTCCGCGGAACGCGTCGGAACACGTCCCCCCGAGGAGGAGCCATGGCTCTGTTCAACCGCAAGAACACCGCCCCGTCCACCACCGCGACCCTCGCCGTGGACCCGGCGCTGGCCGCACTGACCGGCGCCTACACGATCGACCCGGCCCACAGCAGCATCGGTTTCACGGTGCGCCACGCCATGGTCACCAACGTGCGCGGTTCCTTCGGTGAGCACGAGGGCACGCTGGAGCTGGACGGCTCCGACCCGTCCCGTTCCACCGCGTCCCTCGACGTGCGGATCGCCAGCGTGGACACCGGCATCGCCGACCGCGACGGCCACCTGGTCAGCGGCGACTTCTTCGACGCCGAGAAGTTCCCCCTGATGACGTTCCGCTCGACGCAGGCCGAGCAGCTCGGCGGCGACACCTACCGGGTGACCGGCGACCTCACGATCAAGGACGTCACCCGTCCGCTCTCCATCGACCTGGAGTTCCACGGCTCCGCCACCGACGTCTACGGCAACGAGCGCGTGGGCTTCGAGGGCAGCGCCGACATCCTGCGCTCCGACTGGGGTCTGACCTGGAACGCCGCCCTGGAGACCGGTGGTGTGATGGTCAGCGACAAGGTCCGGCTGACCTTCGACATCTCCGCGATCAAGGCCGCCCCGCAGGCCTGACCCGCCGGGACCGAGCGCGCCCGCCGGTTCTCCCCTCCGGGGAGGACGGCGGGCGCTCGGCGTCCCGGGGCCGCGCCGCTCACCCCGTGCGGCGCACCTTCAGGGCGTTGTCGGTGCGGGTGGTGGGGTTGCCGTCCGGATCGTTCTGGATGCGTTCGTGCTCCTCGCTGAGCAGCACCTCCCACTCCCCCTCCGGGAGTTCGAGGGAGGCCAGGACCTCCTCCGTGGTCGGCAGCCGCATGTCCGCGTGGTCGTGCTCCCAGGCGGGGAAACCGGCGTGTCCGACGATGAGCAGCACCCCGCCGGGCGCGACCGCCGAGGCCGCCCGCCGCAGGATCCGCTCACGGGGCAGGTCGCCCATGGAGTGCAGGAACTGCGCCGAGACCAGGTCGTACTCGCCCTCGGGGAACGAGGCCCCCAGGTCGTGCCACTGCCAGTCGACCCGGTCCGCGACGCCGGCCTCGGCCGCGTGGACCGCGGCGCGCTCCAGGGCGACGCGCGAGATGTCGGTGGCGGTGACCTGCCAGCCCCACCGGGCCAGCCAGACCGCGTCGGCGCCCTCGCCGCAGCCCAGGTCCAGCGCCCGTCCGGGGGTGAGGCCCTCGACCTCGCGGACGAGCACGACGTTGGGGTTGCCGCTCCAGATCCGGTCGCTCTCGCGGTACCGGTCGTCCCACATCTCGGCGTCGGTCCGGGTGCTTTCGTCGGTCATCGTGTCTCCTGAAGTCCGTGACGGCGGTCGCCGAGCACACGCTCGGAGACCTGGCGCTCGGCCTCGGCCGAGAAGGGGGTGCGGCGGGCGTCGACCGCGCGGCGGGTGTCGTCGGTGACGAGGTCCATGTTGATCGCCGAGGCGGCCTTGAGCCCCGCGGCGGCCGCGCCGACCAGCTGCTCCATGAGGGTGGCGACGTTGCCCGCCACCCACACCCCGGGGAGGCCGGTGGCCCCCGACGGGTCGGCCGCGACGTGGCTGCCGAGGACGTGACCGTCCAGCACCGTCTCGGTGGACGGGAGGCCGAGGCTCTCCAGCACCGCCGACCGCGCGGTGAAGCGCGGCTGGACGACGACCGCCTCGCGCGGGACGACCGTGCCGCCGGCCAGCCGCACTCCGACGAGCCGGTCGCCGGACACCTCCAGCGCCTCCACCGTGCCGTCCGCCACCGCGATCCCCCGGGCGGCGAGCTGCTCGTACTCCTCGTCGGTGAAGTCGGCCTGCTCGTGGCGGAACAGCATCACGTCGTCGGTCCACTGCCTCCAGAGCAGGGCCTGATGGACGGCCATGGGGCCGGCGGCGAGGACGCCGACCGGTCGGTCCCGCACCTCCCAGCCGTGGCAGTACGGGCAGTGCAGCACATCCCTGCCCCAGCGCTCGGCGAGGCCCGCCACCGGCGGCAGCTCGTCGACGATGCCCGTGGTCACGAGCAGCCGGCGGGCCCGGACGACTCCCCCGTCCGCCCGCACCACATGGAATCCGTCGGCCGTCCGCGCGGCCGAGACCACCTCGCCGCGGACGATCTCCGCGCCGTACTGCGCCGCTTCGGCCCGGCCGATGGCCAGCAGCTCCAGCGGCGGGACGCCCTCCCGGCCGAGGTAGTTGTGGGCGTGCGACGCGGGTGCGTTGCGCGGACTGCCCGCGTCGATCACCAGCACGGAACGCCGCGCCCTGGCCAGGGCGAGCGCACCGCTCAGCCCGGCCGCCCCACCGCCGATCACCACGACGTCGTACCGCCGGTTCGTCTCGCTCATGCGGATCACCTCCTGTTACGGAAGAGAGTGCGCGCGAGCGGCCGGTTCGACAAATCCGCTTGCCGAACCGGCAAACCTGCGGAGCCCGGCACCGGTCCGTGGGGGTCCGCGCCCGTGTCCGGGGGCCGTCCCGGGCGGGCCCCGGACGGCGCGTCGTGCCCCCCGGGGCCCGCCCGGCCGGGCTCAGGACGTGGCCGGCGCCGGCGCCGCGGGGTTCCTGCGGGGCAGGCCCGGGATCAGCACCGCGGCCACCGACAGGTGCATCAGGGCGAGTGCGGCCCGTGTGCCGCCGTCCATGCCGTCACCGGTCAACGGCAGGAAGGACAGGAGCAGTACGACGACGGCGGCCACGGTCCAGAGGACGCGGGCGCGCCGTAAGACGAACCGTTCGAGGACGGCCAGCAGGGCCCAGCCGGCGAGGGACGCCAGCAGGCCGACGAACACCGCCGCCACCAGTCCGATGTCGAGGGTCTGGTCGCCGTCGACCATCCGCAGCCGGTGGCCCAGCACCGGGTCCGCGATCAGCCACACCAGTGCGGGCGCCAGTGCGGCGAGGCCGACGACCGCCGGGCGGCTCCGGAGCGCGCTCATGCGGCACCTCCCGCGAGTGCGCCGTGCAGGAAGGCGTCGACGAGGTCCTGCGTGGTCAGCTCCGGGTCCTCCTCCATGTACGGCTGGGTGAAGAGCAGCCCGAAGAAGAGGGCCGCGATCTGCTCCGGCGGCCGGCGCAGCGCGTCCCGGTCGGGCTCCAGCAGCTCGGCGAGGGCCGCACGGATCCGGGTCGTCGACTCGTCGGCTCCGGCCCCGCGCACCGTGCCGGGGTGTTTGCCGCTGCGGTGCCCGGAGGCGTGCAGCGAGCCGGCGATCGCGCCCATCCGGGCCAGGTGGGCCTGGAGCGACTGGGCCGCCTCCACGAGCCGGTCCGGCAGCGGCTGGGACAGCTCGATCGCGCCGAGCTCACGGACCGCGTGCTCGGGGGAGAGCGCTTCCGCCAGGCAGGCCTGGAGCAGCTCGTCCTTGTCGGCGAAGACCCGGAAGATCGTGCCCTCGCCGATGCCCGCGGCGCGGGCGACCTTCGCGGTGGTCACCGCGGCGCCGTACTCGGCGATCAGCGGAATCGCGGTCTGGATGATCATCGCGCGCCGCTGCTCCGGGGACATACCTGGAGCGCGACGCCGGGTGGTCTGGTTCTCCTTGGGTGGCGTCATGCCGCGAGAGTACGGAGTGAGGACTCACTCTGTCAATGAGTGAGTCCTCACTCCGGCTGCTCGCCCGCTTCTGTTCCGGACATCAACCACCTGAAGGCGAAGGGGACTTCGGCGCCGCCCCGACCGCGCCCCGGGACGCCCCGGTGACGCCGGAAGGACCGGACCCGACGGACAGACGCACCGTGCCGGACGCCCCGGTGAGGCCGGCGGCCGCGCCGGACTCCACGGACGCACCGACGGGCGGCACCGAGGGCGGTTCCCGGGGGATCTCCGGAGCCTCCACCGGCAGGCCCCGCACCGGTACCGGCGTGGTCACCGCGGACGGCAGGGGCAACGGCGGAAGGGACCCGATCACCGGCTCCAGGGCGACCGCGCTCGCCGGGCCCTCCGCGTGCGGCGGCCCGCCCGGAACGGACCGCGCGGTGTCCCGGTGCGTCGGTCCGCCCCGCCGGGGATCCGGGGAGGGCGCGGCCGCACGGGGGCGTTCCGGTGCCGCGCGGGAGGAGAGCTCCGCGGCGGGAGCGGCGAGCGGCGCGGCCTCCTGCCGGTGCGCCGGGGGACGGTGGTGCTGCCCGCCGAAGGGCGCGGCGGGCAGCACCGCTCCTGCGAGGGCCAGGGTCGCCGCCGCCGAGGCCGCACCCGCGGACTGGCCCGGGACGGTGCGGGGGAGCCTGCGGACGCACATCCAGCAGGCCGCGGCCAGCGTGAGGCTCGCGGCCAGCAGGTCACGCAGGGACCGTCTGGCCCGGGCGAGCAGCGACTCGGTCGCCCGGTAGCTCAGCCCCATGGTCCGGGCCACCTGCCCGACGTCGAGGTCCTGCGCCTGGAGCCGCAGCGCCCGGGCCTGGCGGGCGGGGAGCAGTTCCGTGCTGCGGTCGGCCAGCCATCGGGCCTCCGCCCGGTCGCAGGCGTCCTCCTCGACCAGGAGTGGCTCGGCGGGAGCGGCGGAGAGGGTCTCGCTCAGCTCCCGGTCGCGGGCGACCTGGCGGTGCCGGTCGGCGCACGCGCGGACGGTCGCGAGCCTGAGCCACGAGCGGATCCGGCCGTACGGGACACCGGGTTGCTCCACCGCGCGGACCATCGCCTCCTGCACGGCGTCCTCGGCCTCCTCGGCGCTCGACGAGCGGCTGCGCGCCATCTCCAGCAGTTCGTCGCGGTGGCTCCAGACGAGCTCCCACCGGTTGCCGGGGGCACCGGGGTGGCGGGCGGGGCGCGGATCGCTCACGTGCGAGGTCCCTGGTCGGTGGTCGCGGGTCCGGTGCACTCCGGACGGGGTGCGGAACGGCCCGTGTGCCCCGCGGCCTGACCGTTCAGGCTGCGGGGCACACGGACTCAGCGCCGGCTCAGAGGGAGAGCGTGGCGGCGGTGCCGAGCCCGGCGACACCGAGGGCGTGGCCGCCGAGGGCACCGGAGACGTTGCCGTTGAGCAGGTCGGCGTCGACCGCACCCGCGACGCCACCGACGAGGGGAACCTCGACGGCGGCCGGGACGGCGATGCCACCGGACACGGCGTCCAGGTCGGCGTCGGAGATTTCCTGGGTGTGGATCTGGGGGGCGGAGCTCATGAGGTGAATTCCCTTCGCGTCAATTCAGAATGGCTGGGGCCGGTTCCGCAGTGGGGAACGGCCTTTGCCGCTTTCACGGTCACCGCGGAGCGTCGCCGTACGTCCGGGGACGCCGGGAATTCCCTGCGGTTTTCGCGATGTGAGGGATACAAGCACGTGAGGACGGCACCGAGCCACCTTTCGACTCTCGCACGAATGGTTCACCGGCAGGAAAAGGACGGTGTGGTCACATCACCCTTCGGACCGGTACAGCTTCTTCACCTCCGCGACCGACGGATGTCCCGCCGGCCGTATTTGTGATCCCTGGCGAAAGCGGACATAGCCGCCTGCCGGTGCGACGCGTCCGGCCCGCGCGCGGACGGCGTCCCGGCCCGCCCCGCCGCCTGCGGACGCCGTGTGCAGATCCCCCGCAGACGCCCGGAGTCCGCCTTCCGGATCCCGTCCCGTGCGGACGGCCCGCTTCACCGCACCGCTGCCGCATCCCTGTACGCCCCAGGATCCGTCGGTGTACGGTCGCGGGCCGACAGCACCTTGGGAGCGCTCCCAACGACTGATTCCGCTTCGCACGAGGAGGAACACATGAAACGCCTGCTCGCCTTACTGGCGATCTTCGCGACGGTCCTGGGCACGACGGCGGCGTCCGGCCCGCGGCCCGCGGCGGCCGCCGACTGCCGGGCCGGACACACGAGCACCGCCTGCCCGGGCCCCGCCGAGGGCCCGGCCGCCGACACCCCGGTGGGCGTCAACGGGCGGCTCCACGTCTGCGGCGTGAACCTCTGCAACCGGTACGACCGCCCCGTCCAGCTGCGGGGCATGAGCACGCACGGCATCCAGTGGTTCGACGGCTGCTACGACGCGGCGTCCCTGGACGCGCTGGCCAGGGAGTGGAAGTCGGACCTGCTGCGCATCGCCATGTACGTGCAGGAGGGCGGGTACGAGACCGACCCGGCGCGGTTCACCGACCGCGTGAACGCCCTCGTCGACATGGCCGAGGCCCGGGGCATGTACGCGCTGATCGACTTCCACACGCTGACGCCGGGCGACCCGAACCACAACCTCGACCGTGCGAAGACGTTCTTCGCGTCCGTCGCCGCCCGCAACGCCGGCAAGGAGAACGTGATCTACGAGATCACCAACGAGCCGAACGGCGTGAGCTGGCCCGCCGTCAAGAGCTACGCCGAGCAGGTCGTCCCGGTGGTCCGGGCGGCCGACCCGGACTCCGTCGTCATCGTGGGGACCCGCGGCTGGTCCTCGCTGGGCGTCTCGGACGGCTCCGACGAGCAGGAGATCGTCGACAACCCGGTCGACACCACCAACCTCATGTACGCGTTCCACTTCTACGCCGCGAGCCACACGGACGCCTACCGCTCCACACTGAGCCGGGCGGCCGCACGGCTCCCGCTCTTCGTGACGGAGTTCGGCACGGTGAGCGCCGACGGCGGCGGGGCGATGGACGCGGCGAGCACCACGGCCTGGCTGGACCTGCTGGACGGGCTGAAGATCAGCTACGCGAACTGGACCTACTCCGACGCCCCCGAGAGCAGCGCGGCGCTCCGGCCCGGCACCTGTGCCGGTGGTGACTACAGCAGCAGCGGTGTGCTGACGGAGTCCGGGGCGCTGCTTCAGAACCGCATCAGCACGCCGGACGCCTTCCCCACCGGCTGACGGCGGGTCCGTCCGGCCGCGGACGGCCCGGGGCCCTCACCGCGAGGGTCCCGCAGGCCGGCCTGACCCCGTGCGCGGGGGCTGCGCGGGGCCCCGCACCGCACCGGTTCCGGCCCCCGCGGGCCCCGCCCGGGACGGTGCCGGGTCCGGGGCGGGGGCCGGGCCGGGGCCCGGTGCGCCGGATGGCATAGTGAGCCTCACCGCGACGGTCGATCAGGGGAGTTGGCGGACCGTGAGGATCCCTCGCTGGATGGTGCCGGTCATCGCCGGAGCCGTGGTGACGCCCCTGTCGATCGGACTCGGCGTCGTGCTGCTCGGCACCCTCGACGACAGCGAGGCGGCCGGTACGGACGTCCCCGCCCCGCAGAGCACCGAGTTGAAGGCGGGGGACGCGGGGGTGCCCGTCGTGTACGCGAAGCTGCTGCGCGACGCCGCGTCCGACTGCGACGACAAGCTGCTCACCGCGCCCGTGCTGGCGGCCCAGCTGAAGCGGGAGAGCAACTTCAACCCGAGGGCCAGGTCGGTCCCGGACGACGGACCGGCCGACGACGACCAGGGCTCACTGACCGACCCGCGGAGCCCGGAGGAACGGGCGGAGGACGCGAAGAAGGGCGCGGAGGGCCTTCCCGGCGACGGCGGTCCCGACGCCTCACCGGGTGCGGAGCTGCCCGGGATGACCCGGACCGAACGGCCCGTCACCCGGGGGATCGCGCAGTTCTCCGACGCCGACTGGGCCGAGGACGGCGTCGACGGCAACAACGACGGCGTCAAGGACGTCCTGGACCCGGCGGACGCCATACCGGCGCAGGGCAGGAAGATGTGCGCCCTCCTACGGACCGCGAAGGAGCACCCTGGCTACCGGGGCAAGCCCCTGGAACTGGCCCTGGCCGGCTACCGGGTGGGCTGGACAGCGGTCGAGGAGTACGGCGGGGTGCCTCGGGCGACCGGGGCGGACGGCGAGACGTACGAGTACGTCAAGGCCGTCATGAGGGCCGGCCCGCAGATGGTCGTCCCGGCCGGCGACGTCGTCGGCGGCTGGACCCTGCCCGTCGAGGGACCGGCCGGCACCCCCTACCACCAGCGGGGCTCCGCCTGGTCCACCGGGCTGCACACCGGCGTCGACTTCGTGATCCCGACCGGGACGCCGGTCAAGGCCATCGGTCCCGGCGAGGTCGTGACGGCGGGGGCCGGCGGCGACTACGGCAACCAGGTCGTCGTCCGCCACGAGGACGGCACGTTCAGCCAGTACGCCCACCTCTCCCAGGTGAAGGCCGTGGTCGGCCAGAGCGTCCAGGGCGGCACGCTCATCGGCTGGTCCGGCGACACCGGCAACGCCACCGGTCCGCACCTGCACTTCGAGGTGCGCACGGGTGACTCCTTCGGGTCCGACGTCCCTCCCGTGCCCTACCTCCGGGCCAAGGGCCTGATTCTCTGAGGACGGGCCGGTCCGTGCGGTCCGGCAGGTCCGTCGGTCCGGCGCGGAAACCGTCGGCGGGACCGGTGGAAGAACAGGGCACAGGCTGCCCGGGTTCCCCTTATCGGGTGGGAAAAACAACGCATCTCGCACACATATGCCGGAATCCGGGGGGCACCCGGCTTTCAGCGGTCACCGAGGGAAAAGGGCGGTTCGGCCGGACGACCTGGTCGACCGGTACCGGAGCCCGCTTCGGACGCGTCATTCCTTTCCATGCGAACGAAGGACTTTCTCATGAGCGAGAACCTGTGGGGTTACCAGCCGAGCGCCGGCCACACCGCCGGAACCGACCTGATCGGCTACAAGGTCGAGGCGACGGACGGCAGCATCGGCAAGGTCGACAAGCACTCCGACGACGTCAGCTCCTCCTACCTGGTGGTCGACACCGGCGTGTGGATCTTCGGTAAGCACGTGCTGCTCCCGGCGGGCACGGTCGGCCGGATCGACGCCGACGACAAGAAGATCTACGTCGACCTCACGAAGGACCAGATCAAGGACTCCCCGGAGTTCGACAAGGACAAGCACGTCGGCGACGCGGACTTCCACCGCACGACCGGCGAGTACTACGGCCGCCACCGCCGCGTCTGACACGACGCCGCGGGGACGGCGGAGGGGCGGGACGCATCGTGCGTCCCGCCCCTCCCGCCGTCCCCGCGGCGCTTCCGGAGCGGGCCGGCGTCCGTCGGATGCCGGCCCGCCGCCCCCGGCGGGACGGCCCTCAGGTGCCGTTGGTCGTGGCGCGGGTGAAGAACTCGATCTCGGCGATCGAGACCTGCCGGTTGGCGTCCACGTTGTACGCCGAGCGGATCACGAAGCGCACGCTGATGACGTTCTCCGCCCGGAACTTGCGCTGCTGGGGGCCGCTGATCTGGTCGAGCTTGATCTGGCGGGTGGTCTTCCTGCCGTCGGCCGTCATGATCACCGCGTCCATGCGGTGCGGCAGCGCGGCCTCGGAGAGGTCGGACGCCTTGGCGGAGATCCCGGACGTGATGAGGATGTCCAGCAGGCGGGTGGGCTCCTCGAAGCGCGCCTCGACCCACTCCCCCTCGGCGGACTCCGAGACACCCGGGCCCCACCAGCTGTTGCTGACCTTGTCGAACAGCATCTTCGGCGGATGGCCGCCGAAGGAACGGGACGCCACGGCGGAGTCCGGGCTGGTCTGGGCCCGCTTGGCGAAGTGGTCCCGGGCCGCGTTCCACGCCGTGTCGATGTGGAACGCCCCGTAGATCACCAGCCCGAGGGCGAGGCCGTACGCGATCCAGCTGAAGATGCGGCTGATCCCCCGGCGCAGCCTCGGGCGTTCGCCCGCCCACGGCGTCGGGCGGTCGCCGGCCCGCCAGATCCGGCGCCACCAGGGACGCCGGGCCTCCGGGACGCCGGGGCGCTCCGCGAGGGACATGCCGCAGCGCCGGCAGAAGTGCCGGTCGGGCCGGTTGCCGATCTCGCACCAGGGGCACGGGGGGCCGCTGTCGTCGACGGGTTCGCCGAGGGGCGCCTGGACCCGGGGGCGGGCCGCGGCGGGCATCCCGGGGAGCACCGGGGCGACGTCGGGCTCCGGTGCGGGGGTGCGCTGGTCGGCGACCGGGACGAGCAGCGCCCTGGCCCGCGCGCTCGCCTCCGGGTCCGCGTCGGGGCGCGGGGCCGCGTCGGGGGCCGCGGCCGCCGACGCGGCGGAGACCGGCGGCATGGTGGGCAGGGTGTCGTGCTCGTCGGGAGCGGGCGCGGGCGCGGGCGCGTCGGCGCGGGCGGGCTCGCGCACGGGGTCCGTGCTCCGGGCGCCGGTGTCCGCGGCGGCCGGCTCGTCCGGGGCCGGGGCGGGGCCCGGTACGTCCGGGGCCGACGCGTCGGACTGCGGACCCGCCGTGCTCGTCCCGCGGTCCCTTCTGCCCGGGGTCCAGCTCAGTACCGCGCCGCAGTCGTCGCAGAAGGACTGCCCCGGGGTCGGCAGTGTGCCGCACTCGGCGCAGTGGCGTGGCTCGTCCCCCTTGCCGCCGGCCCCCGAGGAGGGCGGCTTGGAAGAGGAGGCCTGCTGACTGGTCACCTGTCGGAAGTCCTTTCGGCGGTGGTCACGTGGACCGTGTAAGGCATGTGGGCGGGGCGGGCTGCCGCGACGAGGCGGTCCAGCCGGTGTTCTGCGGCGGGGTCGGGGTGCGGCAGCCGTACGGTGACGTGCAGGTGCGGGCGGCTCTCGCCGGGGACGGGTCCCAGGGGCCGGGCGTCCCAGGTGGCGGCGCCGCTCTCGTCGATCTCCGGCTCCACCCCGAAGGAGAGCCGTACGGCCTCGGACAGTCCACGGCGGGTGCCGCGTATGCGGTGCAGCCGGACGGCGGCGGTCACCGCGGCGCGCAGCGCGACCGTCGCCCGGGTGTCCTGCGGGTGGCCGGTGGCCAGGGCGGTGAGCGCGGCCTCGGTGAGCTCCGCCTCCACGCCCGTGCCGGAGTTCCCGTCCGGCTCCGGCGCCTCGGTCTCCGCGCCCACCCACGCGCCGAGCCAGCGGGTGAAGTCCGCGGGGGCGAGCGAAGGCGTGAAGTAGGCGTCCAGGCAGTCGAGCACGTTGTGCAGCGGCGCGAGGACCTCGTCGATACCGGCGACGAAGCGCTGGGCGAGGTCGTCGTCGGCGAACACCGCCGGCAGCATGACCGCCAGCGGCGCCGAGGAGCCGAGTCCGTCGACGGAGCCGCGGGTGCTGCCGTCCGTCTTCACGACGCGTCCCCGATCACCCGGACACGGTGGTCGAAGGAGAAGACCAGCGCGGGGGGTTCGAGGTCGATCCGCTCGGTGGGGTCGCCGCGCTTGCCGCTGAGCGGGTCGGCGGGGTGCAGCAGCACCTCGTCCACCAGCTCCACGCCGGGCACCCGTTGCAGCACCGCGAACACCTCGCCGGCCTGCACCGGACGGCCGAACGGCCAGCCGGTGCCGTGGGCTCCCCCGGTCAGCGGGTCGAGGTGGCGGTAGAGGGCGTCGTGCGCCTGTCGTCTGACCCGGTCGGTGTCGGTGCCGCGGAACGCGTGCACCGTCGCGACGACCGTCACCCCCTGGTAGAACGGCGGCCCGACCGCGAGCCGGGTGCCGATCAGGCGGCGCTCCTCCAGGTAGCGGGTGATGCGCGCCAGCAGGTCGTCGCCGGGGACGAGTTGCTCGAAGCGCAGCCGGCCGCCCGGGTCGGAGACGGCCTGCGGGACGACCAGCACCCGTACGGCGTGCGCGCCGTGCTCGTCCGGTTCGGCCGCGAGGCAGGTGATGCGCGCGGTCTCGGGCGCCGCGCGCCGGGCGAGTTCCTCGTAGTCCCGCAGGGTCACGGCGCGGTCCTGCGCACTGAGCGCGATCGGCGCCCTGCGCTTGGCCTCCTCGACGGTCTCGCCGTCGACGCCGCCGCGCGCGGCCTCCCGGTTGACGACGTCGGAGACGTACGGGACGGAGTCGCGCAGCACCTGGATGGCGCCCCGTGCGACGTTGCCCGCCTTTCCGCCGCCCGTGCGGTAGCGGCGGGCCCGGATGGGCGCGCCCTTGGGCGGCACGGCGCCGTACTGGCGCAGGGTGCCGTCCTGCTCGCGGACGGACGGGCCGAAGGCGATCTCGCCGGTGGTCGCGTCCAGGGTGACGTGCCGGTCGGTGGGGTCCGAGGCGGCGAAGTGGCCGACGGTCTCCCAGTCGACCCAGCCGTCGCGCTCGGCGACCTGGAGCAGCAGCGGCTGGGCGTCGCCGACGACGGGGCTGTGGGCCAGCTTCAGCCGGTGGCCCGGCAGTCCGGTGGACTCCCCCAGTGCCTCGTCCCGCACCGTCTCGGCGTGCACGACGGCGGTGGTGCCGCCGATACTGAAGGCCTCGGCGGAGCGGACGGTCGGCGAGACGGTGTAGAAGGGCTGGTCCTTCGCCGGTTCGAGGACCCGGCAGCGCAGCCAGCCGGCCTCCCGGCGGCCGGTGCGGGAGAGCCCGTGTCCGCCGGGGACGTGCAGCACGACCTCGCCGGGGCGGTTGAGCCCGCCGGTGGTGTCCCGCTCGACGTCGCAGGCGGCCCAGCCGTCGGCGGTCCACGCCTCCCAGGCGAGGGGCGGCTGCCGGGGGTCGACACCGACACCGTCCACCTGGCTGTCGAGCTCCAGGACGACGACGCAGTGCGGTACGGCGGCGCTGAGCCCGAACAGCATGCGGTCGCCGGCGCGCGGGGCCTCCGTGAAGCAGTTCACGTCCTTGGACTCGGCGAGGTCCGAGGTGCGGTCGACCGCCTCCTGGTCGGCCGGCTGTATGACGAGGTAGGACAACTCGCACGGCACGACGCTGAGTTCGTGCTCGGTGGCGAACACCACGGCGTCCTCGGTCTGGGTGCGCACGGTGGCGACCTCGGTGCCGGTGGCCAGCACGACGGGCTGCTGCTGGGGTGCCGACAGCCAGAACGTGACGTCGGCGCGCGCCGCGGACGGGGGGAACAGGGTGATCCCGATGAGGTCGAGGAACGCGAGGTGGTTCTTCTCGGGGACCCGGTTGAGCCGGTACACGATCTGGTCGGCCATGTGGGCGACCGTCTCGACGAGGGTGACGCCCGGGTCGGAGACGTTGTGGTCGGTCCACTCGGGGGCGCGCTGCTGGATGTAGCGCTTGGCGTCGTCGACGAACTGCTGGAAGCGCCGGTCGTCGAGGTTCGGGGAGGGCAGTGCCATCAGCGGTCGCTTCCAAGCTGCTCGTCGGACGTGCCGGACCCCTCGGGCCCGTCGTGGGAGGGAATGACGTAGAACGGGAAAACCAGGCTGCGCGGGTTGTTGGTGCCCGTGATCGAGTAGCGGACGTCGATGAAGAGCACGCCCTGCTCCTCGCCGGCGGTCACCGTGACGTCGTCCACCTCGATACGGGGCTCCCAGCGGTCGAGGCAGGTGTGCACCTCGTGCTGGATCCGGCCCGCGGTGGCCTCGTTGACGGGGGCGAAGACCATGTCGTGGATGGCGCAGCCGAACTCGGGGCGCATGGGCCGTTCGCCGGGCGCGGTGGACAGGACGAGCCGGATGGCCTCCTCGACCTCGCGCTCGCCGCTGACCAGGGCGATGCCGCCGGTGGGGCTGATGCGCAGCGGGAAGGCCCATCCGGAGCCGACGAACTGTTCGGCCATCAGACCCCGCCTACCGTCAGCACCGGCTTCATCTTGGACAGGACCAGCGGAGCGTTCAGGCCGATCTCCAGGCCTGAGTTGATCTTCAGGGCGAGTCCCGCGGACAGCGTCATGGCGGCACCGGCCGACACGCTCAGCGCGCTGGACGCCACGGACGTGGCACCCGCCTGCACCGACAGGGTGCCGGCGTTGATGTTCATGGTTCCGCCGCTGCGGATCGTCATGGAGCCCACCGCGTTGAGCGAGAGGTTGCCGCCCGCGTTGACGGCGACGGCGCCCCTGCCCCGGATGGAGACCGTCCCCTTGCTGTCCACGACGATCTCGGTCTTGGTCCGGTCCAGATTGATGGTGAGCCGGTTGTCGCCCGTGGAGAGCCGCACCCCGCGCTTGAGGCCGACGCTCTGGTCCAGCAGGTCGAGCCGGTTGTTGCTGCGGTCGGACAGGGTGCGCCGGGTGACCTTGCCGCGCGTCCCGTCGTAGACGGGCACGTCGACCGGGTCGGGCTTGTCCACGCCGTTGTAGAGGCCGCCGATGACGTACGGGTGGTCCAGGGCGCCGCGGTCGAAGGCCACCAGCACCTCGTCGTCGACGTCCGGGGAGATCATGCTGCCGCCCTTGGTCCCGCCGAGCTGGACGGTCCGGGTCCAGTCGCTGACGTACATGTCGTCGAGCCACGGGAACTTCAGCTTGACCCTGCCCTGCCGCAGCGGGTCCTTGATGTCGGTGACCAGGGCGTTGGCGACGCTCGGCAGTCCGGAGGCGCCCGCACCGGCCCCTCCGGAGGTGAGGCCGTACAGCGAACGCCACTGCCGCCCGCTGACGTTCAGGAACGTCTCGTAGTGCTCCTGGTCGCCGAAGCTGTGGCGGGCGGCGGTGATCGTGTACTTGCCCTGGAACGGCTTGCCGACGTCCTTCAGGGTGACGGCGACGCCGGGCCGCAGCTCGGTGTTGCCCCGCGCCGTGATCTCGACCTCGGCGAAGGAGGAGGTCACGTCGTCCGCGACGGCGTCCGCGGCGTGCTTGACCTCGTCCAGCTTGTCGTAGGGGGTGTCGGTCACGACGAGTTCGGCCTTGCCGAAGGTCTTGGACACCTCGGACGGCGTCGTGCCGATGGCGAAGCCGCTGTTGTCGAGCGCGGGCGCCTTGGAGACCAGGGGCTGCTTGGTGGTGACGTTCCAGCCGCGTGCCTCGACGGCGGTGACCTGGTCGGCCGAGGTGACCGCCGCGCGGCAGCGCAGGATCTCCTCGCCGCCCTTCAGGAGGCGGGCGCTCTGTGCGCTCGGCAGGCTCTCCGGCGGAGCCGATGCCGCCTGCTGCCGCTTGACGAACTGGAACCGGCCCTTGGAGTTGATGGACATCACCATCTCGTTCTCGTCCGCGAGCCGTTGGACGAAGTCCCAGTCGGTGACGTTGGCCTGGCTGATGAACTCGTACTGCCCCTTGGTCCGCTGGGTCCTGCCCATCGGGAGGCCGCTCTTGCGGGCGAGTTCCACGGCGATCTCGGTGGCGGTCTTGTTCCGGTAGGCCGCGACCCTGCGCTGGCGGAGCATGCGGTGGCCCTTGTCGTACCCGCGGATGACGGTGAAGGTGCCGGTGCGGTCGTAGTCGGTCTCCAGCGCCGTCACCTCCCCGGTGATCAGCGGCGTGCCCTTGCCGTCGGAGAGGGGCGCGATGACCACGGGCACGCCGATCTCCACGCCCAGCTTGGCGAGGATGTCCTTCTTGTCGTCCCGGAAGGTGAGGTGGAAGGCTCCGGGCACACCCGCGCCGAAGTCGACCCGGCCGGCCACCAGCTTGGTGTTCTCCGGCGACTTGAGCTTCTTGCCGGCGATCTGCACCGTGAGGATGTTGGAGAAACCGATGTCGGACATCAGGCACCGACCTCTTCGGCGGCGGGGAGCATCAGCTCGATGCCGGGCTTCAACGCCTTCGGGTCGTCGATGTCGTTGGCCTCGGCGATCGTGCGCCAGACCGTGGCGTCGCCGTACTCCCGCCAGGCCAGGAGCTGGAGCGAGTCACCGGCCACCACCCGGTGCACCCGGCGGGTGGTGAGCGCGCCGGAGGTGGGGTTCTGGCCGGGGGTGCTGCTCGGGATCTCGTGCAGGCTCACCTGGCAGACGGCGCGGATCGGCATGCCGTTGGTGTTGAAGAGGGTGTACTGGGCCTCGACGGAGCTGACGTACGCGTTGAAGCGGGCCGTCGAGAAGGCGCCCCACTCGAAGATCACCCACGGGGTGGACGGCTGGTTCGCCGCGATGCTGGCGGTGGTCGTCTCGCAGCAGGAGAAGAGGGACTCGACCTTCTTGCGCACGTCGTTGCTGTCCGGGTCGTCGGAGCGGTCGAGGAAGATCTCCACCGTCATCTCCCGGGGCTCGGGCCCCATGAACTCCGGGACGGCGCCGTCGCGCACCGCGGCGGTCGGTGTGGTCTTCCACTGGGCCCTGCGGGTCAGCGACAGCTGGGACGGGTTGAAGTCGAAGTTGAACGTCTTCATGAGCGCGCCGGGGCTGGTGCTGCTGCCGATCGGCGGCTGGTGGATGGCGAGCGTCGCCCGTACGAGGCTGTCGCCGATGCCGAGGCCGGAGAGGTCCATGGGCTACGCCTCTCCCGCGTCGGTGAACCCGTGATGGGCGATCTCCAGGACCTCGGTGGCCACCGCGGGGCTCGCCGGATCGAAGGAGGGACCGCGCCAGCTGACCGGGAGCACGTCGATCAGCCCCCACTGGGCGACCATCGAGCCGTCCGCCCGCAGGGCGGCGATCTGCCCGGTGGGGCGGGTCACCCCGGTGGTCACGGAGGAGATCCACTCCGCCACCTTCGCGGTGTCCTCGGTGAGCGGCCGGGTCAGGGTGATGTTCGAGAAGGTGACACGGGAGGGCAGCTGCCAGACGAATCCGTTGTTGCCGCCCTCCTGCCGCTGCTCGATCTCGACCTGGGAGGAGAGCCCTTCGCACCCGTTGAAGGTGCCCAGGCTCTCACCGTCGATGGTGAGGTGGAAGAAGATGGTGGAGCCTGCGTCGAGTTCCTGGGGCATCGGGTGGGGCCTTCCTGCGGTTCCACGTGCGGTGGGGCGGTTCCGGCGGACATCCCGGCGGGGATTCCTGCGGAGTTCCTGCTGAGGGGACGTGCGGGCGTTCCTGCGGGGTCTGTCAGTGGCGTGGGTCGCGCAACCTGCCGATCCGCTCACGGTCGAGCCGCAGCTCGGTGCGCAGCAGCCGGGTCACCGGCCCGATCAGCCGGTTCACCAGCTCCGCCACCTGGTCCTCCCTCAGCTCACGCGGGTTCACCTGGCTGGTCACGGAGGGCGCGGGCTTCTCCTTGGAGTTTCCGCCCCCGCTCCGCTGCACCGCGACGGAGGTGCTGCGGGGCGGGGCGGTCACCCGCTGGACGGCGGGCGCGGGTGCCTGCCGGGCCGGGGCCGGGGCCGCCACCGGGGGCGGTGCGGGCCGCTCGGCCGGGAGGACGTGCGCCCGCTGCACGGGAAGCGCGGCGGCCGGAGCCTGCGGGGCGGGCGTCAGGGACACCACGGGGCTCCGGACGGGCCGGGCCACCGGGCCGGCGGGGGCGTGCGAACCACCGGGGTCGTGCGGCAGCGCCGTACGCGTGCTCCCGGCGCCCGGGACCGGCGGCACCGGCGTGGACGCGGAGCGCTGGACGGCCGGGTGGGCCGCGCCGCCGGGTCCCCCCGTGCCGGGCCGCGCGGGCGCGGGTGCCGGGGCACGCGGGGGCACCGGCGGGGGCGAACCGGCGGCGGCCCGGGGCAGCGGGGGTCGCACGACGGCGGGCGCCATTGACGAGGATGGTGACGGCGCCGGTGACGGCACCGGTGACGGGGCGACGGAACGCTGCACGGCGGGCCGGCGGGCGGCCGTCCCGCCGGTGGCCGTACTCGGCGCGGTCGGGACGCGGTGCGGACGTACGGCGGCCGGGGCGGGACGTGCCGGAGCGGGGCCCGGGACCGGGGCGGACGGGTGCGAGGAGCCCGGCTCGGCACGGGAGACGGCCGGCAGTGCGGACAGCTGCGGAGCGGTGAGACGCCGTGCGGGGGGCGGAGCGGCAGCGGTCCGCACCGCCGCGTCACGTCCTCCCGGGGCCGGGGCGTGGCCCGCTGCCGCGGCGGGGGCCGGGGAATGCGGCCGCACGGGGGCCGGGGCGAGTCCGGCGGCGGTGACCGGCCCGGAGGAACCCACCAGCGGGGCGGCCGGGGCGGTCCGCGGCACCGGAGCGGTGGCGGCCGGACCCACGGACACGGCGGGCGGGCGCGCAGCGGACGGCGGGGGCGCGGACGAGGGCCGGACCGTGGACGAGCGCTGCACGGGCGGCGCGCCGGCCGGCCGGCCGGCGCCGGAGGCGTCCCCGGCCACGGCGGGCCGCACCGGCACGGCCTTCGCGGATCCGGCGGGAGAGCCGGGGGCGGGAGAGCCGGGGGCGGGAGAAGCGCCAGGTGCGGCAGGGGTGCCCGGTGCGGATGTGCTGCCGGGGGTGGACGGCGTGCCGGAGGCGGGCAGCGGACGGGTACGGGAGACGGGCGGGACGGCCGGACCCGGGTCCGGCCTCCGCACCGGCACCACGAGAAGCGCCGCTCGCTGCACGGGCCGCGCGGCGGCGGGCAGGACCGGGCCGGAACCGCCCGCCGGTGCGGCGGGTGCGGTGCGCTGACCGGCGGTGTTCCCCGCGGATCCGGCCGACGGCCGGGCGGGCACGCCGGAGCCGGCCGACGGGCCGGTGGCCGACGGGCCGGAGGCGGTTGACGGGCCTCCGGCCGCCGGATCGGGCCGGTGGGCCGCGGTGGGAGGCGTGGGGGCCGCAGGCGCGCCGGTCCGGGAGCCGGGTGCGGGGGCGGAGACGCGCGTGGGTGAGGGGCCCGGAGCGTGTGCGGCACCCGGTGCGGGCGCCGGAAGCGGCCGCACCGGAGGTTCGGCCGGGGGGCGGGAAGCGCCCTGCGGGCCGCCCGGCGCGGGTGCGGCGCCGGACGGTGCCGGTCCCGGGGCGGCGAGCCGCTGCACCGGAGGTCGGCCTCCGGCCGGTCCCGCGGTCGGGCCGCCGGTCACCGGGGAGTCCGTACGGGTGGGGACGACCGGGCGTCCGGTGGTACCGGATCCCGGGACCGCGCCGCTCGCCCCGGCGCCGGAACCGGCACCGGCCGGGCCGGTGCTGCCGGGGGAAGCTGCGGGTCCGGTGCGGGTCGTCGGACCGGTGACGGGGGAACCTGCGGGTCCGGTGCGGGTCGTCGGACCGGTGACATGGGTCTTGGGGAGCCCGCCCGGTGACGCGGTGTCAGTGACCGCGCCCCGCTGCACGGGTGGCACCGGAGCGGTGCCGCCGGTGGGCGCCACGGGACCCTGCGCGGGCCGTACGGGGGGCGCCGCCGGGGGGCTGGTCGGACGGCCGGGCGCGGTGGCGCGCTGGACGGCGGGGGCGGCGCCGGGGGCCGGGGTGGCGGCCGGTCCCTCGACGGGCCGGCTCGACGGGGTGCCCAGCCTCGGCCGGACGACCGGACGCGAACCGGGCGTGACGGCAGGGGGGTTGCTCGTGCCCGAAGTACTCGTGGCCGAAGTGCTCGTGCCGGGAGTGCTCGTGCCGGAGCTGCCCGCGCCCGGGGCCCGCGTCGCGGGTGCGCCCGGAGCCCGCGTCGCGGGCGTGCGCGTACCGGAGTTGCCCGTGCCGGAGGCGCCCGGGGCACGCGTCGTCGGCACGCTCGTACCGGAACCGCTCGTACCCGACGCACTCTTCGCGGGCGCACCCTTCACGGGCGCGCTCTTCGCGGGCGTACCCGGCGCGGGCGTCGTCCTGGTGGGCGTACCCGCTCCCGGGGTGCCGGTCGCCGAGGGGGTGACCGGGCGCGCGGCGGGGTCCGGCCCGGCCGCCGGGGTCCGCTGGACGGGCGGCTCGGGGGTGTTGCCGGCACCGGCGGGGGTGTGCGGCCTCACCGGCGGCACCGGCGGCGCTCCGCCCCCGGAGGACGGCGGGGGCGTGATCGCCGGCGCCCCCGGCGTGGACGGTCGGACGACGGGAGCGGCGAGGCCCGGACGGCGCCCGGCGGCGGAGGCCGGTGGTGCGGGCGGGCGCACCGCCCCGGACGCCGGGGGGCCGAGCGGCGGGC
>NZ_JBEXRT010000066.1:0-25054 GCF_040613235.1 Streptomyces sp. NPDC006296
AAAAACGACTTATCTGGGTTGGTGTCTGTATTTAAGAGGGATGCTATCCCGAGCGCGGCGGGGGGCCCCCCCCGCCCCCCCCCCCCGTCCGTGCCGCCCCGTCCGCGTCTAAGCGCCGAGCGCCAGTCGCACCCGGGTGCTCTCCAGCAGCCGCACGACCGAGGCGTCCGCCACCCCCGCCACCTCGTCGTACGGGAACCAGCGCAGGTCGAGCGACTCCTCGCTGATCTGCTCCACCGCACCGGCCGTCGCCGTCGCGGCGTACTGCACGTCGAGGTGCCGGTGGCACGGCGCCGGGATCGGATGCCGGTCCAGCCGCACCGGTCCGCCGGGCAGCAGCGCGAGCCCCGCGATCCCCGACTCCTCCGTGGCCTCGCGCAGCGCCGCCGCCGCCAGGGTGGTGTCCCCGGGTTCGCAGTGCCCGCCCATCTGCAGCCACATCCGCAGCTTCCTGTGCAGGGTCAGCAGGACCCTGCCGCGCTCCGGGTCGATCACCAGCGCGCTGGCCGTCAGATGTCCGGCCCCGCACGCCTTCCACATGCCGTCGCGGTGTGCGGCCAGATGCTCCAGGTAGTCCCGGCGCAGCCCCTCCTGCTGGGGGCCGCCCCCGTCGTGGGCGGTGAGGACCGAGACCGCGTCGTCGTACAGGCTCACCGGCCGCTGTCGTCCTTGCCGTCGCCCTCGGGTCCGTCGGCCCCGGGCCTGTCGTCCGGGGAGCCGTCCGTGCCCGTGGCGTCGCCGCGGTCCTGCTCCCCGGCGCCGGGCTTCTGCGGACCCCTGGCCGCTTCGCCGAGCATCTTGTCCAGCTCGGAGAAGTCCGGCTGCTCGTGGTGGACGAAACCGTCCGGGTCGTCCAGGTCCTGGGCCGTCGGCAGCATGTCCGGGTGCTCCCACAGGCCGTCACGCCCGTCGACGCCCCGGGCGTCCGTGAGCGAGGCCCACAGCCGCGAGGCGTCCCGCAGCCGGCGGGGCCGCAGCTGGAGGCCGATCAGCGTGGCGAAGGTCTGCTCGGCGGGACCGCCGGACGCCCGACGCCGACGCATCGTCTCGCGCAGCGCGTCCGCCGAGGTCAGCCGGGACTTCGCGGCCTCGTGCACCACCGCGTCGACCCACCCCTCGACGAGGGCGAGAGCCGTCTCCAGACGGGCCAGCGAAGCCTTCTGCTCCGGGGTGTCCTCCGGCTGGAACATGCCCTGCTGGAGCGCGTCCTGCAGCGTCTCGGGCTGCGACGGGTCGAACTGGCCGACGACGTCCTCCAGCTTGCCGGTGTCGACCTTGATACCGCGTGCGTAGGCCTCCACCGCGCCGAAGAGATGCGAACGCAGCCACGGGACGTGGGCGAAGAGCCGCTGGTGGGCGGCCTCGCGGAGCGCCAGATACAGCCGCACCTCGTCCTGCGGGACGCTCAGGTCCGTGCCGAACCGCTCGACGTTCAGCGGGAGCAGTGCGGCCTTGCCGGCCGGTGCCAGCGGAAGGCCGATGTCGGTCGAACCGACGACCTCGCCGGCGAGCACTCCCACGGCCTGCCCGATCTGCTGGCCGAACATGGCACCGCCCATGGAGCGCATCATGCCGATCAGCGGGCCCGCCATGGCCTGCATCTCCTCCGGCAGGACGTCGCCCATGGCCAGGCCGACGCGCTCGGCGACCGGGTCCACCAGCTGCTGCCAGGCCGGCAGGGACGCCTCCACCCACTCCGCGCGGCTCCACGCCACGGTCGTGACCGAACCCGAGGGCATCGAGGTCACGCCGTCCAGCCAGAGGTCGGCGAGACGCAGCGCCTCGTCGACGGAGGACCGCTCGGCGGGGCCGACGCTCGCGTCCTTGCTGCCGTCCGTGGTGCCCTGCGACACCGTCTGCCGGGCGATCTGCTTGGCCATGTCCCAGTTGACCGGGCCGCCCTCGTAGCTCAGCATCTGGCCGAGCTGCTGGAAGGCCGCACCCAGGTCGTTCGGGTTCATCGAGCCGAACATCGCCGCGAACGGGTTGTCGCCGCCCGCGCCGGGCCCGAAGCCGAACGGGTTCGCCGGCCCGCCCGAGCCCTGCCCACCACCGGTGGGGTCCTTCTTCTTGCCCTCGTCGCCGTCGTCCGGCTCCTCCGGCGGAAGGCCGAATCCGAATGGGGTGTCACTCACGGGTTTCCTCGGCTCGTAGGGCCGCCGGCTCGAACCGACGGCGACTGCCCGACATCACCATCCAGCGTAGACACCGAAGCCCGCTCGGGGGCTCAGTGCTCCGCCGGCTCCCGGCCTGCGGCAGGATGGACGCCACCTGGTACGCACGCGTCATTCGGGTACGTACTGAAGACAACCGCTGGAGACGCCCGGTGAGTTCCCCAGATCCACAGGTTCGCGCAGCGCGAAACCTGGCCGCCCCCTCGCCCGAGAGCAAGCCCACGAAAAATTCCTCCCGAAGCCGCGGCCCCGTCGTCGCGGTCACCGGTGCCGCGACCGGCGTCGGTGAGCTGCTCACCGCCCACCTCGCCGCATCCGACGAGATCAAGCAGGTCATCGCCATCGACGAGCGCCGCGGCGACGTCTCCGAGGCGACCTGGCACATCCTGGACGTCCGGGACCCCGCGATCGCCGAGAAGCTGCGCGGTGCGGACGTCGTCGTGCACATGGCGCTCGACCTCGACCTGGAGACCGATCCCGCCGCCCGCACCGCGTACAACGTGCGCGGCACCCAGACGGTCCTGACGGCGGCCGCCGCCGTGGGCGTCCACCGGGTCGTGCTGTGCACCTCGGCGATGGTCTACGGCGCCCTGGCCGACAACGACCTCCCCCTCTCCGAGGACGCGGAGCTGCGGGCCACGGCCGAGGCCACCGGCGTCGGGGACCTGCTGGAGATCGAGCGGCTCGGACGCCGCGCCCCGCGCGCCCACCCCGGCCTCAACGTGACGGTCGTGCGTCCCACGGTCCTGGTCGGCGGCACGGACACGGCGCTCACCCGTTACTTCGAGTCACCCCGGCTCCTCGTCGTCGCCGGTTCACGCCCCGCCTGGCAGTTCTGCCACGTCGACGACCTGGTGAGCGCCCTGGAGTACGCGGCCCTGGAGAAGATCGAGGGAGAGTTCGCGGTCGGGTGCGACGGCTGGCTCGAACAGGAGGAGGTCGAGGAGCTGTCCGGTGTCCGCCGGATGGAGCTGCCCTCCGCCGTCGCCCTCGGCGCCGCGGCCCGGCTGCACCGCATCGGCCTCACCCCGTCACCGGCGGGCGACCTCGCCTACACCATGCACCCCTGGGTGGTCAGCGTCAGCCGGCTGCACGACGCGGGATGGCGCCCCCGCTGGACCAACGAGGAGGTCCTGACCGCGCTCCTGGAGGAGGTGGAGGGACGCCACACCGTCGCCGGCCGGCGGCTCGGCCGCAAGGACGCCACCGCGGCCGGAGCCGCGGGCGCCACCGTCGCCCTGCTCGGAACGGCCGCGCTGGTCCGGCGCGCCCGCAAGGCGCGCCGCCGCTTCTAGGGCGCGTGGCGGGAGTCCCGCCGTCCGACGACGCCCGGCGGGCACCCCCGCCGCGTCGCCGGCGCCACCCCCACGCATCCGGTGCCGGGCGGTGCTCCGCCGCGCCGTCGCACGCACCGGACGCCACCGGGCCCGCCCTCCGGACGGACGGCGCTCCCCTCCGCCACCGGGCCCCGGCCGGAGGCCCGCCCGGTGCCCCCTGGTAGGAGGCTCCAAGGGGGCGGGCACGGCGCCGGTCGAAACGGCAATTCCGGGATGTCGGTGCCGTGCGGCACCATGGCTCCATGGCACGCACCCACGACCACCCCGGCGAGCAGGCCGCCCCGGACCCCGTCCGGCTCCTGGACATCCGCGACACGCCGCTGTCCGTCGACGAGATCTTCCGCGCGGTCGGCGACGACGCCGCGGGGGGCACGGCGCTCTTCGTCGGCACGGTGCGCAACCACGACGGCGGCCAGGACGTCGGCTCCCTCGGCTACTCCTGCCACCCCTCGGCCCTCGACGAGCTCCGACGGGTGGCCGAGAAGGTGGTGGCGGACTTCCCGGTGCGGGCGCTGGCCGCCGTCCACCGGGTGGGTGAACTGGCTGTCGGCGATCTGGCGGTGGTCGTCGCGGTGTCCTGCGCCCATCGGGGTGAGGCGTTCGAGGCCTGCCGCAGGCTCATCGACGACCTCAAGCACCAGGTCCCGATCTGGAAGCACCAGCATTTCTCGGACGGCACCGAGGAATGGGTCGGCGCCTGCTGAGCGCAAACCGCTCCGGGCGGCATCAGCCCCGATTTGCGTAACCCCACCCCTGCCGTGAGCGTTGTCCCTGCAGGTCGTTAATCTTCTGATCGTCAGTTGCGGTCGCTCATGGGGTAGGGAGGTCGTGATGGCAGCACTCGTCTGGCTGGTGATTCCGCTCATAGCTGCTCTTGGCGCAGCGATATGGGGAGGGTGGGCAGCCCGCAACCGAACGACCGGCGACGTCACCGAGCTCGCCGGCTACGCCAGGTTCCGTGACGCGATGGAGAAGTCGCACTCCGGTTCCGAGGCCGTCTGACACTCCGCGACCGTACGCGGTCGCCCGTGCGGCACCACCGCACCGCACCTGTTCGCCGACGCACCCGCCTCCCGCCGCGCACGCGGCGCGACGGGCGGCGTCCGGGCCCCTCGCCGTACGTCCCGCGGCCGGCCGCCCCGGACGGACCGGCCCCGACGGTGCACTGACAGGCTGTTCCCGTACTGTCGTTCCATGCCACGCCGCACCGCGACGATGCTCGCCTCCACCCTCATCCTGATCGCGCTGCTCTGCGCAGGCGTGCTGATCCGCGTGCCGTACTCGGAGATGTCCCCCGGGCCGACCGTGAACACGCTCGGCGACGCCCGCGGCGAACCGGTCCTGCACATCAGCGGGCGCAAGACGTACCCCACGTCCGGGAACCTCAACATGACGACCGTCCGCGTCACCGGCGCGGACTACGACATGAACATCGTCGAGGCCGTCTACGGCTGGCTGGCCCACGACAGCGTGGTCGTGCCGCACGACACCCTCTACCCGGACGGCAAGACCGAGGAGCAGTCGACACAGGAGAACGCCGAGGAGTTCAGCCAGTCCCAGGAGAGCGCCAAGGTGGCCGCCCTGGAGGAGCTGAAGATCCCGGTCACCTCGCGGGTCGTGGTCTCCACCGTCGTCAAGGACAGCGCGGCCGAGGGCGTGCTGCACGCCGGCGACCTGATCAAGGCGGTCGACGGCACGGCGGTCGTGCGGCCGGAGGACGTCGCGAAGCTCGTCACGAAGCACCAGCCCGGCGAGGACGTCGTGTTCACGATCATCCCCGCCAAGACCGCTGCCGCCGCCGAGAAGGCGGGCAAGGAGCCCCAGGGCTCCCGCGACGTCACGCTCACCACGCGGAAGGCGCCGGCGGACCCCGCCGACCCCTCGGCGGGAGGCCGGGCGATCGTGGGGATCCAGGCCGGGACGGACCACACGTTCCCGTTCGAGATCGACATCAAGCTCGCCGACGTCGGCGGTCCGAGCGCCGGGCTGATGTTCTCGCTGGGCATCATCGACAAGCTGACACCCGGAAAGCTGACCGGCGGCAGGTTCATCGCCGGCACCGGGACCATCGACGACGAGGGCAAGGTCGGCCCCATCGGCGGGATCAACATGAAGCTGGTCGGCGCGCGCGACGCGGGCGCCCGGTACTTCCTGACCCCGGACGACAACTGCTCCGCCGCCGCGTCCGACACCCCGAGCGGCCTCACCCTGGTGCGGGTGAAGACCCTCGCCGACGCCACGGAGTCGCTGGAGAAGATCCGCACCGGGGACACGGCCGGCCTGCCGAGCTGCTCGACGGGCTGAGGCCGCGCCCCCGCCGAAGCGGCGCGGGACCGGCCGGGGTCAGGACTCGAAGGTCGCCGCGAGCGCCTCGGCCAGCCCCGGGACGAGGCCCGCACCGGTCAGGACCTCGTTGGGGGAGTCCTTCTCCCGCAGCCGTACGGCGGAGTCGCGCGCCCCGTCCCGCAGCACCGCCACGGTCATCCGCACCTCCTGGCGGTCCGGATGCCGGCCGACCCACTCGGTCAGCCGGGCGTCGCTCAGCCCCTCCGGGACGGAGGCCTCGGCGGAGGGCGGCAGCATCATCCGCTCCACGGTCATGGCACAGCCGACCACGGCGTCGGGCCAGGCGATCGTGGCGAGGAACTCGTCCAGAGCGGTGCCCGCGGGGAGCTCCTCCTGCTCGACGGGGGTCAGTGCGGCGGTCGGGGAAGCGGCGTCGTCGAGGCCGAGCTGGGCGGCCAGACCCGGCTCGTGGGCCCGCAGCCGGGCGGTGTCGACCAGGGCGAACAGCCTGGCCGGCTGGTCCCAGCCGAGACCTGCGGCATAGGCGTCGATTTCGAGGACGGCGACGGTCAGTGGGCTCGCGGCCATCGGAGGGCCTGAGGGGGAAACGTTGGGCATGCGCAACATCCTGCCTCCTTGGACCCCCGGAACGGGAACTAGGTAAAGCCTCAGTAAGTTGCATAGGTGGGCTCTACGATCGCTGGGCCTGCTTCACACGACCGCGAACTTCGAGGTGCGCACGTTGGCTTTCCAGATGCCGGACCGCGGCGGAGGCCCGACCGGGCCACGGATCAGAGTCGGCCGCCCGTCCCGGCGCGTCCGGACCCTGCTCATGACACTGGGCGTCCTGGCGGTTCTCGCCATGGCCTTCGTCATGTTCGCAGGATTCTGGACGGACTGGCTCTGGTACAGGTCGGTCGCGTTCTCCTCCGTCTTCACCACCACCCTGTGGACCAAGATCGGACTGTTCCTCGTCTTCGGACTGCTGATGGCCGTGGCCATCGGTGTGAACATCTGGCTCGCGCACCGGCTCCGGCCGCCGCTGAGCGCGATGTCTCTGGAACAGCAGAGCCTGGACCGCTACCGGATGAGCGTCGCTCCCTACAAGAGATGGGTGCTGCTCGCGGTCACCGCGCTCGTCGGGCTGATCGCCGGCGCCTCCGCGTCGGGCCAGTGGCGCACCTGGCTGATGTACGTCAACGGTGTGCCGTTCGGGCAGAAGGACCCCCAGTTCAAGCTGGACGTCTCCTTCTACGCCTTCGACCTGCCGTGGTACCGCTTCCTGCTCGGGTTCGGCTTCGCCGCCGTGGTGCTGTCGCTGGTCGCGGCGGCGCTGACCCACTACCTCTACGGCGGGCTCCGGATCACGAGCCCCGGCGCGCGGGCCACCGGCGCGGCGACCGGCCACCTCTCCGTGCTGCTCGGCGTCTTCGTCGCGCTGAAGGCCGTGGCGTACTGGCTCGACCGGTACGGCCTGGCGGTGAAGTCCAGTGACTTCAAGGCCACGGACAACTGGACGGGCCTGCGGTACGTCGACGCCAACGCCTACCTTCCGGCGAAGACGATCCTGTTCTGCATCGCGGTGATCTGCGCGGTGCTGTTCTTCGCGACCCTCTGGCGGCGCACCTGGCAGCTCCCCGTGATCGGCTTCGGCCTCATGGTGCTGTCGGCCATCCTGATCGGCGGCCTGTACCCGGCGATCGTGCAGAAGTTCCAGGTCCAGCCCAATGAGCAGGCCAAGGAAGCGCCGTTCATCCAGAAGAACATCGACGCGACGCGGGACGCCTACGACATCGACAAGGCGAAGGTCGACGACTACGAGGGCACCAGCACCACGGACGACGGCACCAAGCTGCGGGCGAACGCGGACTCCGCCGCCAGCTACCGCGTGATGGACCCGAACGTCGTCTCGCCCGCGTTCCAGCAGATCCAGCAGAAGAGGAACTACTACCAGTTCCCCAAGACGCTGGACGTCGACCGCTACAAGGGCCCGGACGGCAAGGAGCAGGACACCGTCATCGGCCTGCGCGAGCTGAACCTCCAGGGTCTCCCCAAGCGGAACTGGATCAACGACCACTTCACGTACACCCACGGCTACGGCGCGATCGCGGCCCGGGGCACCACGACGGGCACCAACCCGACGGGCTCCCCGGACTTCACCGAGTCCGGCCTGCCCACCACCGGTGACCTCGGCTCGTACGAGCAGCGGATCTACTACGGCGAGAAGACCGAGCAGTACTCCATCGTCGGCGGGCCCCAGAAGGAGCTCGACTACGAGGAGGACGGCGAGAAGACCACCAGTTACCAGGGCGACAGCGGCGTCAGCCTCTCCAACGCCTTCAACCGGGCGGCCTACGCCGTGTCCTTCAGCGAGCCGCAGATCCTGTACTCCGGAGCCATCGGCGACGGTTCGCGGATCCTCTACAACCGCACGCCCAAGGAACGCGTCGAGGCGGTGGCGCCCTGGCTCACCATCGACGGCGACGCCTACCCGGCGGTCGTGGGCAACAGGATCCAGTGGGTGGTCGACGCCTACACCACGACCAACGGCTACCCGTACGCCTCGCGTACGACGCTCGGTGACACCACGGCCGACTCGCTGACCACCAACCAGCGCGCGGTCGTCGCCCAGCAGAACCAGGTCAACTACATCCGCAACTCGGTGAAGGCCACCGTCGACGCGTACGACGGCAAGGTGAAGCTCTACGAATGGGACACCGAGGACCCGGTGCTCAAGACGTGGCGCAAGGCCTTCCCGGGGACCGTGAAGTCCCGCGGGGACATCCCGCAGGACCTCATGGACCACCTGCGCTACCCGCAGGACCTGTTCAAGGTCCAGCGGGAGCTGCTGACCCGGTACCACGTGGAGAACCCGGCGCAGTTCTACAGCGGCAGTGACGCCTGGCAGGTGCCTGACGACCCCACCAACAAGGAACCCGGGTCCGTCCCGCCGTACTACCTGAGCATGAAGATGCCCGGGCAGGACAGCCAGAAGTTCTCCCTGACCACGACCCTCACCCCGAAGGGCCGTCCCAACCTCGGGGCGTTCATGGCGGTGGACGCGGACGCGACCAGCAAGGACTACGGCACGATCAGACTGCTGAGGGTCACGAGCACGGTCAAGGGACCCGGCCAGGTGCAGAGTGAGCTCAACGGCAACGACGACGTCGCCGAGTTCGTGAGGAACCTCAAGGGCACGGACTCGGACATCGAGTACGGCAATCTGCTGACCGTGCCGCTCGACGGGGGCTTCCTCTACATCGAGCCGGTCTACACACGCGGTGGCACGCAGAACTACCCGCTGCTGCGCAAGGTGGCCGCCTCGTACGGGTCGAAGATCGTGTTCGAGAACAGCCTCGGGGAGGCGCTCAACGCCGTCTTCGGGGTCGATGGCTCCGACACGACCACACCGCCGACGGAGCCGGACCAGCCACCGGGTGACACCACGGAGCCGCCGGCCACCGGGGACGCGGCGCTGAAGAAGGCCATCGCCGACGCCCAGAAGGCGTACACGGCCGGTGAGACGGCGCTCAAGGAGCAGGACTGGGTGGCCTACGGCAAGGCCCAGGCTGACCTCCAGAAGGCGCTGGAGCGTGCCGCGGCCGCTCAGCCCAAGGCGGGCGGGGCCTCGGGCGCCGAGGGTGCCGGAGACGCCGAGAAGCCGTCCGGCGGTGACCAGGGCAGCTGACGAAGCTCCACCCCGCGTCGTGGTACGGTGAGGACACAACGACGCGGGGTGGAGCAGCTCGGTAGCTCGCTGGGCTCATAACCCAGAGGTCGCAGGTTCAAATCCTGTCCCCGCTACTGAAAGGTGAAGGCCCGGATCCTTTGGGATCCGGGCCTTTGTCATGCCGTGAGGCAATTCTCAAGTTGTCGGAGTGAAGTGCGGTTCGCGGGGCACGAGTTGGTGCCGACCGTGTTTCACTTGTCTCTCTGTGGGCATGTCGACAAAACGCTGAAGTGACCTTACTGGCCGCGGTATTCCAGGTGTACGCGGGTTGCGGGTGGTGCGACGATGGTATTTATGGGGGACAGGGCAACTCTGTTGAAGACAGGGCGGTTTGTGCAGCGAAGCGGCCGGATGACGGAAACCGTGGCAGATGCGGCATTCGCCGCCGCCCCGGCCGGGGCCGCCGACACCGCGGACGGCGTGCACGAGTCCGCCGCCGTCGCCGTGGTGACCAGCGGCACGGCCGGCCTCGCCGTGCGCGCCGGGAGCCTGCCCGGGACGCCCGGCGCGGACGCGGCGCCCGCCGCGGACGGCACCGGCCCGGCGGACGACACCGATACCGACACCACGGACAGCGCCGACGAGACCGAGGCGCGCCACCGGCGGGCCGCGGAGGCGGGCGACACCGCCTCCATGAGCGTGCTGGGCGCCCTCCTGCTGCGCCGCGGCGACCTGGACGGGGCGGAGGCCTACCTCCGGGCCGCCACCGCGGACGGCGACCGGGCCGCGGCCAACAACCTCGGGGTGCTCCTGCACCAGCGGGGATACCCGGACGAGGCGGCCGGCTGGTGGCGGATCGCCGCCGTCGCCGGGTCCGCCGCGGCCGCGCACGCCCTGGGGCGCCACTTCCGGGAGCGCGGCGACGAGCCCGGCGCCGAGTACTGGCTGCGCCAGTCCGCCGAGCAAGGACACGCCCTGGGCGCGTACGCGCTCGCCGACCTGCTGGAGCACCGCGGTGACGCCGGTGCGGAGGGCTGGCTGCGCGCCGCCGCCGAGCAGGGGCACCGGGAGGCCGCGTACCGCCTGGCCCGGACGATCGAGCGCAACGCCGTCGGCGACGCGCACGACGCCTTCGTCCTGGGCCGGATCGCGGGCGACAGCCGCCGGTCGCCGGACGGCGAGGCTCAGGTCAAGCGGGACAGCCCGGTCGCGGGCCCCGACTCCGGCCGGGTCGGCGAGGCCGAGCAGTGGTACCGCCAGGCCGCCGCACGCGGCCACCGCCGGGCCGCCCTCTACCTCGGTGCCATCCTCGAACAGCGCGGCGAGCTCAAGGAGGCGGGCCGCTGGTACCTCACCGCAGCCAAGGACGGCGAGCCCCGGGCGGCCTGCGCCCTCGGCTTCCTGCTGCGCGACGCGGGCGACGAGGAGAGTGCGGCCGTGTGGTGGCTGCGCGCCGCCCAGGACGGCGACGGCAACGCCGCCAACGCCCTGGGCGCGCTGCACGCGGCCCGGGGCGAGCAGCAGACCGCCGAGCGCTGGTACCGCGCCGCCATGGACGCCGGCGACGTCAACGGCGCCTACAACCTCGGGCTGCTCTGCGCCGCGCAGGACCGGATCCCGCAGGCCGAGCAGTGGTACCGCCGCGCCGCCTACGCCGGGCACCGCGAGGCGGCCAACGCGCTCGCCGTGCTGCTGCTCCAGGCCGGCGACGCGACCGGGGCGGAGCCCTGGTTCTCCAAGGCCGCCGAGGCGGGCAGCGTGGACGCCGCGTTCAACCTCGGCATCCTGCACGCGGGCCGGGACGAGGACGGCACGGCGCTCGGCTGGTACCAGCGGGCGGCGGCGGCCGGACACACCGATGCCGCGCTCCAGGTCGGCATGGCGCTGCTGCGGGACGGGAACGAGCAGGAGGCCGAGCGCCATCTGCGCTGCGCCGCCGGCGGGGGCAGCGCCGAGGCCGCCTTCCGGCTGGCCGGAGTCCTCGACCTGCGCCAGCCGCCGCCCGGGCCGCCCGCGCTGGGGGAGGCACTGCCGGACAGGACCGAGTGCGAGGAGTGGTACGAGAGGGCGGCCGAGCAGGGCCACCGCCGTGCCCAGGTCAGGGCCGGGATGCTGGCTGCGGCCCGCGGCGACCTGGAGAGCGCCGCGCGCTGGTACCGCGAGGCCGCCGAGTCGGGCAGCCGCAACGGCGCCTTCAACCTCGGCCTGCTGCTCGCCCGCGAGGGCAGCGAGCGGGAGGCCGCCCTGTGGTGGAGCCGCGCCGCGCACGACGGTCACGGCCGTGCGGCCCTGCGCCTCGCCCTGCTCGCCGCCCGCCGCGGCGAGCTCACCGAGGGGCAGCGCTGGTGCGCCCGGGCGGTCGAGCTGGGTCCGGCGGAGGTGACCGAGCGCGCGGCACGCCTGCTGGAGGCACTGCACCAGGAGCTCACGGCCTGACGGGGGCCGACGCCCGCGGCGCCGGCGCGCGACCGCGGGCCGGCCGGTCCTCCGCGGGGCGGAGCGGGGGAGCGGTGTCGCGGTGCGCCGCATCCGTCCCGACGGCGGGCGGATGTCCGGGCAATGAATTTGCTCCGGCCGGTGGGGGTGCCGTAGTGTTGCACTCACAACGACGCGGGGTGGAGCAGCTCGGTAGCTCGCTGGGCTCATAACCCAGAGGTCGCAGGTTCAAATCCTGTCCCCGCTACTGAAGACAGAGGCCCGGATCCTTTCGAGGATCCGGGCCTCTGTCGTGTGCCCGTGCAAAGGCGGCCGCCCGCGCGGCCGGTGCGCGCTGCGCGACCCCGGCGGGCTCCGCCGGTCTCAGGCCGTCGCGGCGCAGTTCGGGCAGATGCCCCGGTAGGTCACCTCGACGTCCGAGACGGTGAAGCCGAAGCGCTCGTCGTCCGGCAGGTCCGCCATCGGGTTGCCGGACGGGTGCACGTCCCGGATCGCCCCGCAGCGCCCGCACACCAGATGGTGGTGGGGCCGGTGGGCGTTCGGGTCGTACCGCTTGGCCCGGCGGTCGGTGGAGACCTCGATGACCTCACCGAGGGACACCATCTCGCCCAGCGTGTTGTACACGGTGGCACGGGAGATCTCGGGCAGTCGTTCCACGGCCCTCGCGTGGACCTCGTCCGCCGTCAGGTGCACGTGGTCCCCCTCAAGGACCTCGGCCACCACGCGACGCTGTGCCGTCATGCGCCAGCCGCGCCCACGGAGTCGTTCCAGGAGGTCACTCATGGGGCCCAGCCTAACAGTGGGAGCGCCGAGTTCCGAGTAGGTGTGACTTTAGATGTCTGCTTGACTTGGACTAAGTCCATTGTAGGATCGGTTACGTACTGGTCGAGGACAGGCTGCGGCCGGGAACTGACCGCGCGGGGAGCGACGCCGCGCGGGAGATGACGCAGGAGGCGCGCGTGACCCAGGGACCGCTCACCACGGAGGCAGGCGCCCCGGTGGCCGACAACCAGAACAGCGAGACGGCCGGCCCGGGAGGGCCGGTCCTCGTCCAGGACCAGGCGCTCCTGGAGAAGCTCGCCCACTTCAACCGCGAGCGGATCCCGGAGCGCGTCGTCCACGCCCGCGGGGCCGGCGCGTACGGCACCTTCACGCTGACCCGGGACGTGTCGCGGTGGACCCGCGCGAAGTTCCTCTCGGAGGTCGGCAAGCGGACCGAGACCTTCCTGCGCTTCTCCACCGTCGCGGGCAACCTCGGTTCGGCCGACGCGGCCAGGGACCCGCGCGGCTGGGCGCTGAAGTTCTACACCGAGGAGGGCAACTACGACCTCGTCGGCAACAACACCCCGGTGTTCTTCATCAAGGACGCCATCAAGTTCCCCGACTTCATCCACACCCAGAAGCGCGACCCGTACACCGGTTCGCAGGAGCCGGACAACGTCTGGGACTTCTGGGGTCTGTCCCCCGAGTCCACGCACCAGGTGACCTGGCTCTTCGGCGACCGGGGCATCCCCGCCTCGTACCGCCACATGAACGGCTACGGCTCGCACACCTTCCAGTGGAACAACGAGGCCGGCGAGGTCTTCTGGGTCAAGTACCACTTCAAGACCGACCAGGGCATCAAGAACCTCACCACCGAGGAGGCCGTCCGCCTCTCGGGCGTCGACCCGGACAGCCATCAGCGCGACCTGCGCCAGGCGATCGAGCGGGGTGACTTCCCCAGCTGGACGGTGCAGGTGCAGATCATGCCGGCGGCCGAGGCGGCGGGGTACCGCTTCAACCCGTTCGACCTCACGAAGGTGTGGCCGCACGAGGACTACCCGCCGATCGAGATCGGCACGCTGGAGCTCAACCGCAATCCGGAGAACGTCTTCGCGGAGGTCGAGCAGTCGGTCTTCAGTCCGGCGCACTTCGTCCCCGGCATCGGTCCGTCCCCGGACAAGATGCTCCAGGGCCGTCTCTTCGCGTACGGCGACGCCCATCGCTACCGCGTCGGCGTCAACGCCGACCACCTGCCGGTGAACCGCCCGCACGCCACCGAGGCGCGCACCCACGGCCGGGACGGCCTGCTGTACGACGGCCGGCACCGGGGTGCCAAGAACTACGAGCCGAACAGCTTCGGCGGACCGGTCCAGACGGACCGGCCGCTCTGGGAGCCCGTCCCCGTCACCGGCGGTACCGGCGGTCACGAGGCGCCGCGGCACGCCGAGGACGACGACTTCGTGCAGGCCGGCAACCTCTACCGGCTGATGTCGGAGGACGAGAGGACCCGGCTGGTCGACAACCTCGCCGGATTCGTCTCCCAGGTCTCGCGCGACGACATCGCCGAGCGGGCGGTCGGCAACTTCCGCCGGGCCGACGGAGACTTCGGCAAGCGGCTGGAGGCCGCGGTCCAGGCCCTGCGCGGCCGGTAGCCCTTGCCGTGGGCGGTGGGCCGGATCTCCCGGACGTCCGGGGGATCCGGCCCACACGCGTCCGGGGGTCCGGCCCACCGGTCCCCAGGCCGGGGGAGCGGTGGGCCGGGTGCCCTCAGAGGGGCACGCCCGCCGCCGCCCGTCTTCCGGCCGGCACCCAGCACCGGATGATGTCGCGCACCGACACGATGCCGACCGGGCCGTCGTCGTCCAGCACGATCAGATGCCGGAAGCCGCCGTGCGTCATGGCCTCCGCCGCCGCCTCCAGGGTCCAGACGGGAGAGGCGAAGACCACGTCGGTGGTGGTGTGGGTGGACGCGGTCTCGGTGTCGGGATCCAGCCCGGCCCCCAGTGCGTCGAGGACGTCGCGCTCGGTGAGGATGCCGAGGCCGCAGGTGTCCGGGTCGTGGACGACGGCCGCGCCGATGCGCCGGGCCGACATCAGCCGGGCCGCCTGGCGCAGGGTGTGGGCCGGGCCGATGGTGAGGACCAGGGTGCTCATGGCGTCGCGGACAAGCATGGGGAGAACCACCTCCGAGGGAGAGCGAGCCCGTGAAGCGGCCTTCGTGCACCGATTCACAAGTTCACAAATGAGGGAGCTCTCAGGGTGGCACCCGCGTGAGGGGCGGACAAGGGGCCGTCCGTGTGGGTCTTCCGCCCTGGCGGCACCCGGTCACGGGGGAACTCCCGGCCGCTCTCCGGAGGGGTGTTCGACGCGCCGCCGGATCGGAACCCGGTCGCATTTCTCCATTCCCCCGCAGGGGTGAAAAACAAATGCCTTGACCCGCCCATGGGCCGCTCATAGGGTCGATTCGTCAGTGAGGACCGGCGCCGGAATCCGAGCCGGAAGTGCTGCATTTCTTCGGGGGAAACGAATGAACAGAGTGGCGAAAGCAAGCATGCTGACCGGTGGGGCCCTGCTTTTCTCGGTGCTCGGGGTGGGGCCCGCGAGCGCCGCCACCGCCTACGGGACCTGCGCCACCTCCCCGCTCAGTTCGAGCGGATCCGTGAACATCGCCAACTGGCCCTACAACGGGCCGGTCACCGGGATCACGCTCAAGCTCTACGACGAGAAGCCCGACGGGCACCACGTCCGCATCAGGCTGGCCGAGCAGTGGACGACCGGGAAGCGGATCTACTACACGTGGCGCAAGAACACGGACGGGTACGGCACGTACAAGTCCTGGACCACGTACATGAATCCGACCGGCGCGAACAACAAGATCAGCAATATCGTGCTCCAGGTCGCGACCTATGAGGGCGACACTCAGCTGCAGTACTGCGAGAAGCGGCTGGAGAACCCCGCGGGAGCGTGACCTCGCGGATTTCCAGCGGACCCGCCCGCGCCGTCCGGCACAGGCGTCCGTGAGCCGGCCGCGCGGCCGGGCCGGGATTTCCCCGGGCCTTTCCGGCCGATCGGAACGCGGGACGGAAAAACGGAAAAGACGCAGAGCCATCGGGCCGCGGGGCGGGAACGTCGATGCGCCGCCGCGTCCCGTACGTCGCTTCCCGGACGGCCGGACGTCTGACGCGGTGGAGCGGGGCCGGCCCTCGGCCGCGCCCCGCTCCACCGCGCGCCGCACGGGGCGGTCGCACCCGGAGGTCCGCCCCGGTGCGGGCGGGCCGGTCAGTAGCGCTGGTTGAGGTAGCCCAGCAGTTCGTCGTGCAGCAGGCCGTTGGAGGCCGCCGCGTTGCCGCCGCCGGGGCCGGAGACCCCGTCCAGGTCGGTGAAGCGCCCGCCGGCCTCCTGGACGACGATCGCGGTCGCCGCCATGTCCCACAGGGAGAGCTCCGGCTCGGCACAGATGTCCACCGAGCCCTCGGCGACCATCATGTACGGCCAGAAGTCCCCGTACCCGCGGGTGCGCCAGCAGGCACGCGTCAGATCCATGAAGCCGTCCAGCCTGCCCTGCTCCTCCCACCCGGTCAGCGAGGAGTACGCGAACGAGGAATCCGCGATCTGCTCGACCTTCGACACCTGAAGCCGCGTCGCGGACGTCAGGCTGCGGCCGGAGAAGGCGCCGGCGCCCTTGGCCGCCCACCAGCGGCGGTTCAGCGCGGGGGCGGACACCACGCCGACCACCGGCTGGAAGCCGTCCTCGCCCGCCTCCATCAAGGAGATCAGCGTCGCCCACACCGGGACACCGCGTACGTAGTTCTTGGTGCCGTCGATCGGGTCGATGACCCAGCGCCGCGGACCGGTGCCCTCGACCCCGTACTCCTCGCCCAGGATCGCGTCGCGCGGCCGCGCCCGGTGCAGGTGCCCCCGGATCAGCTCCTCCGCGTGTTTGTCGGCCTCGCTCACCGGCGTCATGTCCGGCTTGGTCTCGACCTTCAGGTCCAGAGCCTTGAACCGGTCCATCGTCGCCGCGTCGGCGGCGTCCGCCAGGACGTGGGCCAGGCGCAGATCATCGTGGTAGTCGGGCATGCCGTCACAGTATCCACCGCCACCCGGGTGGGCTACACGGCCCCGCGCGGGGTGTCCCTCCCCGGCCGGACGTGCGGCCGGCTCACTGTGCCGAGCCGGACAGCTGCAGGCCGATCACGCCGACGATCACCAGCGAGATCGACGCCAGCTTGAGCGTGGAGACCACGTCGTCGAGGAAGACCATCCCGTAGATCGCCGTGCCCGCCGCTCCGATGCCCGTCCACACCGCGTAGGCCGGACCGACGTCCAGCTTCTTGAGGGCCAGCGTCAGCAGGCCGAAGCTCCCCAGGGCGAACGCGCAGAAGGCGACCGTCGGCCAGAGGCGGGTGAATCCGTGCGAGAGCTTCAGACACACGGCGAAGCCGGTCTCCAGCAGTCCAGCGACCACGACCAGCAACCACGCCATCGTCCGGTGCCTCCCACCTAGGTGATGCCTGACCCGCTCGGGCGATTATGCCCTGACCGGCCGTGGAAGTTCGCAAACGTGCGCGAGTCGGGGCAGTCCGTCCGCCGCCGTGCCGTGCCCCGCCTCAGTCGCCCTCGCGCCGCTCCCGGGTGGCCAGGAGCCTGCGCAGCGAGTCGAGCCGTGCCGGATCCGCGTGCCCCCCGGCGACCCACGCGTCCAGCGCGCACTCCGGTTCCTGACCGTCGTGGGTGCAGCCGCGCGGGCACTCCTCGGTGCCGGGCCGGAGGTCGGGGAAGGCGTTGATGACCCGTGAGGGATCGACGTGGTGCAGCCCGAACGACCGCACGCCCGGGGTGTCCACGACCCAGCCGCGGCCGTCCGGCAGCGGCAGGGCGAGCGCCGAGGTGGTGGTGTGCCGGCCGCGTCCCGTGACGGCGTTGACCACCCCGGTCGTCCGCCGCCGGTCCTTCGGCACCAGGGCGTTGACCAGCGTCGTCTTGCCGACCCCGGAGTGCCCGACGAAGGCGGTGACCCGGTCGTTCAGCAGGGCGCGCACCCGGTCGGCGGCGTCGCCGTTCTCCAGCTCCTCGCGGCTGGTCACGACGTAGGGGACGCCGAGCGGGGTGTACGCCTCCAGGAGCGCGTCCGCCGGGGCCAGGTCCGACTTGGTCAGCACCAGGAGCGGGCTGAGCCCGCCGTCGTACGCCGCCACCAGACAGCGGTCGATCATGCGTGGACGGGGCTCGGGATCGGCGAGCGCGGTGACGATGGCCAGCTGGTCGGCGTTGGCGACGACCACCCGCTCGAAGGGGTCGTCGTCGTCCGCGGTGCGGCGGAGCACCGACGAGCGGGCACCGATCCGCACGATGCGGGCCAGGGTGTCCTTGTCGCCCGAGAGGTCGCCGACGAGCGAGACCCGGTCACCCACCACGGCGGCCTTGCGGCCCAGCTCGCGGGCCTTCATGGCCGTCACCGTACGGTCGTCGACGAGGCAGGTCAGCCTGCCCCGGTCGACCGTGAGGACCATGCCGTCCTCGGCGTCCTCGTGCTTGGGACGGGTGTGGGTGCGAGGGCGGTTGCCCTTGGGGTTGGGGCGGACGCGGATGTCGTCCTCGTCGGGGTTCTTCCCGTAACGCCGCATCGCCCTCAGACCCCGCGGCTTCCCGCGGCGGAGGCACCGAGTGCTCCGGGCGAGACGCCGACGGCGCCGGAGGGCTCCCCGAGCATGCCGGTCCACATGGCCGGGAAGTCCGGCAGGGTCTTGGCCGTCGTGCCGACGTTCTCGATCTCCACCCCGGCCACGGCGAGGCCGATCACGGCTCCGGCGGTGGCCATCCGGTGGTCGTCGTACGTGTGGAAGGTGCCGCCGTGCAGCGGACGGGGCGTGATCCGCAGGCCGTCGGCGGTCTCCGTGACCTCACCGCCGAGACCGTTGATCTCCTTGGTGAGCGCCGCGAGGCGGTCGGTCTCGTGCAGCCGCAGGTGGGCGATGCCGCGCAGGGTGGACGGGGAGTCCGCGAGGGCGGCGAGCGCGGCGATGCCCGGCGTCAGCTCGCCCACCTCGCTCAGGTCGACGTCGATGCCGTGGACCGAGCCGGTGCCCGTGAAGGTGAGACCGCGCTCGGTGAGCTCGCACGCGCCCCCCATCGCGGTGAAGATCTCGCGCAGCGCGTCACCCGGCTGAGTGGTCCGCAGCGGCCAGTCGGGGACCGTGACCCGGCCGCCGGTCACCAGGGCGGCGGCCAGGAACGGCTGGGCGTTGGAGAGGTCGGGCTCGACGGTCAGGTCGCGGCCCAGCAGCGCGGAGGGGGAGACCCGCCAGACGTCCGGCTCACCGCCCGTCTCCGGCTCGTCGACCTGGGCGCCGACCGAGCGCAGCATGTCCACGGTCATCCGGATGTGCGGCATGGAGGGCAGGGCCGAGCCGGTGTGCCGCACCTCCACACCCTGGTTGAACCGCGGCGCCGAGAGCAGCAGCGCGGAGACGAACTGGGAGGACGAGGAGGCGTCGACGGACACCGGTCCGCCGTCCAGGGCGCCGGCGCCGTGCACGGTCAGCGGCAGCGCACCGCGGCCGTCGTCGTCGATCCGGGCCCCCAGCGCCTTCAGCGCGTCGATCACACCGTGCAGCGGCCGCTCGTAGGACCGCGGGTCCCCGTCGAAGTGGACGGGGCCGTCCGCGAGACAGGCCACGGGCGGTAGGAAGCGCATGACGGTCCCGGCATTGCCCACGTCCACCCGGGCCGGACCGTGCAGCCCGGCGGGGATGACCCGCCACGCCTCGCCCGAACCGTCCGGGCCCACGCCCTCCTCGATGCCGACACCCATGGCGCGGAGCGCCTGGGCCATCAGCAGGGTGTCGCGGGAGCGCAGCGGGCGGCGCAGCCAGCCCGGCTCCGAGGACAGCGAGGCGAGCACGAGGGCGCGATTGGTGACCGACTTCGATCCGGGCACGGTGACGGTGGCATCGACGGCCCCGGTCGCGCGGGGGGCGGGCCAGAGGGCGGGGTGCACGGAACTTTCGGTCATGCCCCTTACTTTAGTGGCTCTCCGCAAACCCGGATCCTCAACAAAAGGGCCGAAACCGGGGCGTCACACAAGGGTGGTAAGGGGCGCGCGCCGACCCGGCCCCGGCACCCGCCGCCCACTCCGCGCGGTTCCCTCCGCACGCGGCCCTCACAGCCCGAGGAGCCACCGCCCGCCGCCGATCAGGGAGCTGAGGGACACGGCGTGGAAGAGGAAGAGCCAGAGGGCGGCCGGTGCGTGCGTCAGCCGGGCCAGCTGGTCGGCGTCGGAGTCGGGCGCACCCCCGTACCGGCGCTTGGACTGGAGCTCGAACGCCGGGCGCACGCCGCCCAGCAGCAGGAACCAGACCACCGTGTACGCGAAGGCGGACTGGACGTCGGCCGAGGTCAGCCAGGACACCAGCAGGAACGTCGTCCCCGTGAGGATGACCGTCAGGGCGCCGTAGAGGTTGCGGATCATCACCAGCATCACCGCCAGCAGGGCGGTCGCCAGCCACAGGAGCAGCGTGATCCGGCCGTTGGTCAGCAGCCAGGCACCGCCCAGCCCGAGCAGCGGGGGCGCGGTGTAGCCGGCCGCCGCGGTCAGGATCATGCCGACACCGGTCGGCTTGCCCCGGCTGACGGTGAGCCCGCTGGTGTCCGAGTGCAGCCGGATACCGGAGAGCTGCCGTCCGGTGAGCAGGGCGACCAGGCCGTGCCCGCCCTCGTGGGCGATGGTGATCGCGTTGCGGGACAGCCGCCACAGAAGATTCGGCACCACGGCGACGAGCGCCGCCGTCGCCGTGACGACCACCAGCCACTGCTCGGGCGCGGGCTGGGTTCCGAAGACGCGATCCCAGAGATCGCCCAGGTCGGTGCTGTCCATGGTGCGGGCGGCTCCTTCAGGTGCGCGAGGGATCGGCGTCCACTCGACTGGCGGGTCGTGGCAGTCTGGCACTTATGTGCGGACGGTATGCAGCGAGCCGGCGGCCCGAGGACCTGGCCGGACTCTTCGGCGTGGAGAAGTGGGAACCCACGGAGACCCTGGAGCCCGACTGGAACGTCGCGCCGACCAAACAGGTCCACGTGGTGCTGGACCGTCCTGTGAAGGACGCGGACGACCGCCGTCCGGTTCGCCAGCTGCGCGTCCTGACCTGGGGGCTGGTGCCGTCCTGGGCGAAGTCGCCGGAGGGCGCTGCCCGCCTGATCAACGCCCGTGCGGAGACCGTGCACGAGAAGCCCTCCTTCCGCCGGCCCTTCGCGTCCCGGCGCTGCATCCTCCCCGCAGACGGCTACTACGAGTGGGTCACCGGGGCCGACGAGCGGCAGCTGGAGGAGAAGGGGAAGCGGAAACGCCCCCGCAAGCAGCCGTACTTCGTGACGCCCGCGGACGGCTCGGTCCTCGCCATGGCCGGCCTGTACGAGTTCTGGCGCGACCGGACGCTGCCCGACGACCATCCGCGGGCCTGGCGGGTGACCTGCTCGGTGATCACCACCGCGGCGGAGACGGCCCCGCTCGCGGTCGCTCCCGCCGAGGGGCCCGCCTCGCTCAGCGACATCCACCCCCGGATGCCGCTGATGCTCACCCCGGACCGCTGGGACGCCTGGCTCGACCCCGCGCGCACCGACGTCGACGCGCTGACCCCGCTGCTGGAGCCGCCGCCCGGCGGCCTGATGCGCGCCTACCCGGTGGCCACCGCGGTCAGCGACGTCCGCAACAACGGCCCCGAACTCCTGGAGGAACTGGCCGCGCCGGAGGCGGGCACGCTGTTCTGACCCGGCAGGATGGGGACCGTGAGCCGCACCGCAGGGACAGCGAAGAGGACCGAGACCGTCGGCACGGACGCCGGGGAGGCCAGGATCACCTGGCTCCCCGCCGAGGACGCCCGGCTGGTGCTCGCCGTCGGCCACGGCGCCGGCGGCGGCGTCGAGGCGCGCGACCTCCGGGCCCTGGCCGCCGAGCTCCCGGGCCACCGGGTGACCGTGGCCCTGGTCGAGCAGCCGTGGCGGGTGGCCGGCAAGAAGCTGGCGCCGGCACCGCGGACCCTGGACACCGGCTGGCGGGGACTGTGGCCGGCGCTCACGGCCCCGGGGCTGCCCGTCGTCGCCGGGGGCCGCAGCGCGGGGGCCCGGGTGGCCTGCCGCACGGCGTCGGAGCTCGGTGCCCGCGCCGTCCTGGCCCTGAGCTTCCCGCTGCATCCGCCGGGCCGGCCGGAGAGGTCGCGTGCGGACGAGCTGCTCGGCGCGGGCGTGCCCGCCCTCGTGGTGCAGGGCGGCCGCGACCCGTTCGGGCGCCCGGAGGAGTTCCCGCCCGGCGGGCACGCACTCGTCGAGGTGCCGTACGCGGACCACGGCTTCGCCGTCCCCAAGAAGGCGCCGCTGACCCAGGAACAGGCCATGGACCTCCTCACCGCCGCGGTCGTGCACTGGCTGGACGGGCTCGGCGGACGACCGGCGACGTAGCCCCGCCCACACTCCGCGCGCCCGCGCAAGACCCGGGAATGCGCCGCGCCGGGCGGCTGTTGTGGCTGGTGTCGGTACAAGGGCGACCGACGTCGTACGTGGAGAGGGAGTCCGTCGCATGGGTTCGACCATCTGCCCCAGCCGCTCGAAGGCCGCAGATCTGGAGTGGACGGTGCTGCGCGCGGCCAGGAGCACCCCGGCGCACGCCCCGGGCGGAGCCGATCGACAGCCCGTCCGGAAGCAAGGTCGACTATTCTCCGATGCGAGCGGGTCCGGTCTCGGTTCCGCCACATCGTTGGAGGAGGTGGGTCCGGTCACTGGGACCGACACAGGGACCGACGACGGCCGTGCGCAGGAGACGACTGCCGAGCGCAACGCCCGCTTCGAGCGGGACGCCCTCGGATACCTGGACCAGATGTACTCGGCCGCGCTGCGCATGACGCGCAACCCCGCGGACGCCGAGGACCTGGTGCAGGAGACGTACGCCAAGGCGTACGGGTCCTTCCACCAGTTCCGCGAGGGCACGAACCTCAAGGCCTGGATGTACCGCATCCTCACGAACACCTTCATCAACTCGTACCGCAAGAAGCAGCGTGAGCCCCAGCGGAGTGCCGCCGAGGAGATCGAGGACTGGCAGCTGGCGCGTGCGGAGTCGCACATGTCGACCGGTCTGCGCTCGGCGGAGTCGCAGGCACTCGACCACCTGCCGGACTCCGACGTGAAGTCCGCGCTGCAGTCGATCCCCGAGGAATTCCGCATCGCCGTGTATCTCGCCGACGTGGAGGGCTTTGCCTACAAGGAGATCGCGGACATCATGGGGACACCCATCGGTACGGTGATGTCCCGGCTGCACCGGGGACGCCGTCAGCTGCGCGGCATGCTGGAGGACTACGCGCGTGAGCGCGGGCTCGTCCCGGCCGGAGCCGGTGAGTCGGACGACACGAAAGGCTCGGCCTCATGAGCTGCGGAGAGCCGCACGAGACGGATTGCTCAGAGGTTCTCGATCATCTCTACGAGTTTCTCGACCATGAGATGCCCGAGGGCGACTGCACCAAGTTCGAGGTGCATTTCGAGGAGTGCTCCCCGTGCCTGGAGAAGTACGGCCTGGAGCAGGCCGTGAAGAAGCTGGTCAAGCGCTGCTGCGGACAGGACGACGTCCCGGCCGACCTGCGCTCGAAGGTGATGGGACGGATCGACCTGATCCGCTCGGGGCAGGCCGTGCCCGAGCAGGACGTCACCATGGGCGGCGCCGACCGTCCGGCCGCCACCGCCGAGTGACGACCCCCGGCGGCCCGCGCCGGGCGCCGGCGCCCCGGCCCCCGCGCTGAACGCCGGATCGCTCCGCATCACCCGAACGTGCTAATCGGGCCCGTTCGGGCCCCCTGCCCCTCCCGCGGCTCGCTAGCCTGGCGCCTCCATCGACCAGGCTGAGGGCGGGCGGTACAGGTGAGGGGCATACCGGGGGCGGCGCGCGCCCTCATCCTGTGCACGGCGCTCTGCGCCGCGGTCTGCGCCCTGCCCGCGCTGTCCCCCGGGGCCGCCACCCCCTGGGGCACGCTCGGTCTGCTGGCGGTCCTCTACCTCGTCTGCGAGCTCCCCGGCCGCTGCCGCCTCGCCGGCGGCTCCGTGCCGGTCGGCGCGGGATCGTTCTTCCCCCTGCTGCTCGCCGCGGCCTTTCTGCTCCCGCCGTCCGCGGCGGTCCTCGTCGCGGTGCCCGGATCGCTGGTGGGGCGCGTGGAGCGCGCGCCCGCCGCGGCCCGGCGGGTCTGGCGGGCCGCGCAGCTCGCGCTGACCGCGGGGGCGGCCTCGTGGACCTACGGCTTCCTGGGCGGTCCCGCCACACTCGGCGCGAGCGCCGGGGACACCCCGCCGGACCTGCCCCTCGCCCTCCTCCCGGCCTGCGCCGCGGCCCTGGTGTTCAGCCTCGTGCTCGCCGCGCTCGACGGCGGGATCCTCATGACGGCCGAGCGGGTGGCCCCCGGGCGCGCCTGGCGCGGGCTGCCGGCGCGCTCCGTCGGACCGCACCTGGTGCACGCCCTCGCCGGGCTGATGATGGCCGTCCTCTGGCGCAGCTCCTACGGGCCGCTGTCCGCGCTGGTCGTCCTGCTGCCGATGTACATCTCCTGCTGGGTCTTCGCCCAGTACCACCGCCGTCACGCCGCCCACCGCAACACCATCAGGGCGCTGGTCCAGGCGGTCGACATCAAGGACGGGTACACCCGGGGGCACAGCGAGCGGGTGGGCCGCGCCTCCGAGCTCATCGCCCGTGAACTCGGCATGGAGGAGGAGCGCATGGAGGCCCTCCGCTTCGCCGGCATCCTGCACGACGTCGGCAAGCTGGGCGTCCCCACACGCGTCCTGCGCAAGGACGGACCGCTCACCCCGGAGGAGCGCCGCGTCATCGAGCTGCACCCGGAGTACGGCCACGAGATCGTCCGGGGCATCGGCTTCCTGGACGAGGCGCGCGCCGCGATCCTGCACCACCACGAGCGCCTGGACGGCAGCGGCTACCCGTACGGCCTCGCCGGTGACCGCATCCCCGAGTTCGCCCGGGTCGTCGCCGTGGCGGACGCCTTCGACGCGATGACGTCGACCCGTTCCTACCGGCCCGGGCGGCCCGTCCCCGCGGCCGTCGAGGAGCTGCGGCGCTGCGCCGGCAGCCAGTTCGACCCCCGCATGGTGCGGGCGCTGGCGTGCGCCCTGGACCGGCACGGCTGGTCCGCGGCGGCCAACACGGTCACCTCGGACGAGGAGCCGGCCGGCCTGCCGCGGCAGCGGGCGGACGCCCGCCCGCCCGCCGCCGGACCCACGGGGCGGCCGGGGCGGCCGGGGCGGCCGGACCGGCGCGGGGGGGGGGGGGGGCGCCCGCCCCCCCCCCCCCCCCCCGGCCCGCCGCGCCGCGCGCGCCCCGCGGGGGCGCCGCGGGCGCGGGCGCG
>NZ_JBEXRT010000067.1:0-21142 GCF_040613235.1 Streptomyces sp. NPDC006296
TCTCGCACCGCCACTTGGGTGGCTTTCTGCTTCCTGTTCCCTCTACTTTTCGTACCGCCCGCGCGGTCCCCGGGGCCCCCCCCCCCCCGGCCCCGGGCCGGACGGGAGGCCGTCCGGCCGGGGCCGGGGAGCCGGCTACAGGGTCTTGGCCGTCGCCGGGGAGCCGGCTACAGGGCCTTGGCCGTCGCCGGGGGGCCCACGGTCAGGCCGTCGCCGGAGCGGTCCACCCGGACCGTGTCGCCGTCCCTGACCTCACCGGCGAGGATCTCCTTCGCGAGCCGGTCGCCGATGGCCGTCTGGATGAGACGGCGCAGCGGCCGGGCGCCGTACGCCGGGTCGTTGCCCTCCTCGGCCAGCCAGGCCAGGGCGTCCGGGGTGACGTCCAGCAGGATGCGGCGGTCGGCCAGCCGGTCGGCGAGCCGCGTCACCTGGAGGCCCGCGATGTGGGCCAGCTCGTCCCCGGTCAGGGCGGAGAAGACGACCAGGTCGTCGAGCCGGTTGAGGAACTCCGGCTTGAACGAGGCCCGTACGACGTCCAGCACCCGCTCCTTCTTCGCCTCGGGCTCGGTCAGGGGGTCGACCAGGAACTGGCTGCCCAGGTTGGAGGTGAGGATCAGGATGGTGTTGCGGAAGTCGACCGTCCGGCCCTGCCCGTCGGTGAGCCGGCCGTCGTCGAGCACCTGGAGCAGGATGTCGAAGACCTCGGGGTGGGCCTTCTCGACCTCGTCCAGCAGCACGACGCTGTACGGGCGGCGGCGGACCGCCTCCGTGAGCTGGCCGCCCTCCTCGTACCCGACGTAACCGGGCGGGGCACCGACGAGCCGGGCGACGCTGTGCTTCTCGCTGTACTCGCTCATGTCGATGCGGATCATGGCCCGCTCGTCGTCGAACAGGAAGTCCGCGAGGGCCTTGGCCAGCTCCGTCTTGCCCACCCCGGTCGGGCCGAGGAAGAGGAACGAACCGGTGGGCCGGTCGGGGTCGGCGATCCCCGCGCGGGTGCGGCGGACGGCGTCCGACACGGACCGCACGGCCTCGCCCTGGCCGATCAGCCGCCTGCCCAGCTCGGACTCCATGCGCAGCAGCTTCTGGGTCTCGCCCTCCAGCAGGCGTCCGGCCGGGATGCCGGTCCAGGCGCCGACGACGTCGGCGATGTCGTCCGGGCCGACCTCCTCCTTGACCATGGTGTCGACGGCGGCCTCCTGTTCGGCCTCGTCCGCCTCCGCCAGCTCTCGCTCCAGGCCGGGGATCTCCCCGTAGAGCAGCTTGGACGCGGTGTCGAAGTCGCCGTCGCGCTGGGCACGCTCCGCCTGGCCGCGCAGTTCGTCGAGGCGCTCCTTGAGCTCACCGACGCGGTTGAGGCCCTGCTTCTCCTTCTCCCAGCGGGCGGTGAGGCCGCGCAGCTCCTCCTCCTTGTCGGCGAGGTCGCGGCGGATCTTCTCCAGGCGCTGCCTGGAGCCCTGGTCGGTCTCGTTCCTGAGCGCCAGCTCCTCCATGTGCAGCCGGTCCACGGAGCGCTGGAGCTCGTCGATCTCCAGGGGGGAGCTGTCGATCTCCATGCGGAGCCGGGAGGCCGCCTCGTCGACGAGGTCGATCGCCTTGTCGGGAAGGAAGCGGGAGGTGATGTAGCGGTCCGAGAGGGTCGCGGCGGCCACCAGCGAGGAGTCGGCGATCTGGACCTTGTGGTGCGCCTCGTAGCGGCCTTTGAGCCCGCGCAGGATCGCGATGGTGTCCTCGACGGACGGCTCGGCGACCATGACCTGCTGGAAGCGGCGCTCCAGGGCGGGGTCCTTCTCGATGCGCTCGCGGTACTCGTCGAGCGTGGTGGCGCCGACCATGCGCAGCTCGCCCCGGGCGAGCATCGGCTTCAGCATGTTGCCGGCGTCCATCGCGGAGTCGCCGCCCGCGCCCGCCCCGACGACGGTGTGCAGCTCGTCGATGAAGGTGATGATCTGGCCGTCGCTCTCCTTGATCTCCGAGAGGACGGTCTTGAGGCGCTCCTCGAACTCACCGCGGTACTTGGCGCCCGCGACCATCGCACCGAGGTCCAGCGACACGAGCCGCTTGTTCCGCAGGGACTCGGGGACGTCGCCCTTGACGATGCGCTGGGCGAGGCCCTCGACGACGGCCGTCTTGCCGACGCCCGGCTCGCCGATGAGCACGGGGTTGTTCTTCGTACGGCGCGACAGCACCTGGACGACGCGGCGGATCTCCTGGTCACGGCCGATGACCGGGTCGAGCTTGCCCTCGCGCGCGGCGGCCGTGAAGTCCGTGCCGAACTTCTCCAGCGCCTTGTACTGGCCCTCGGGGTCGGGAGTGGTCACCCGGCGCCCTCCCCTGCTCTTCTCGAATGCGTCCAGCAGCTTCTTCGCACCGGCGCCCTGTCCGTCGAGGATCTCACCGGCACGGCCGCCCTTCGCCGCCAGGGCGATCAGCAGGTGCTCGGTGGAGAGGTAGTCGTCCCCGAGCTCCTTGGCGCGCCGGTCGGCGTCGGCGAGGACGGCGAGCAGCTCGCGGGTGGGCTGCGGCGGGGCGACGGTCGATCCGGTGACGCTGGGCAGCGCGCCCAGGAGCCGCTCGGTCTCCGCACGCACGGCCGCCTGGTCGGCCTCGACGGTGGCCAGCAGGTCGGTGATGTTCGCGTTGTCCTCGCCCGCGAGCAGTGCCAGCAGCAGGTGCCCGGGGGTCAGGTCCGGGTGTCCGTCCTTGACGGCCCTGCCGGTGGCCGCGTTGAGGGCGTCCCGGCTCTTGTTGGTCAGCTCGGCGTCCACGGGCGCTGTCTCCTCCTCGTACGGGGGTTCTCGGGAACCATGACTCGAACAACGGGTACAAAGTTGAGTCTATTCCACTCAATGCTGCTCCGGCACCTCTCCGGGCACCTGTCCCGCCCTCTCTCTAGGCTGGCCCCATGCCTGACGTACGCAACCCCGGCCCGGCCTACCTCGCCTTCTGGCGGGAGCGCCACGTGTGCACCCTGACCACGCTCCGCCCGGACGGCACACCGCACGTGGTGCCCGTCGGCGTGACGTACGACCCGGAGACGCGCATCGCCCGCGTCATCACCGGCGGGAACACCCGGAAGGCCGCCCACGTCCTGGCCGCGGGCCCGGAGGGGGCACGGGTCGCGGTCTGCCAGATGCAGGGGCGCCGCTGGGCGACGCTGGAGGGCCGCGCGGTGGTCCGCACGGAGCCCGAGCAGGTCGAGGACGCGGTACGCCGCTACGCGGAGCGCTACGAGCGCACACCGCGGCACAACCCGGAACGGGTCGTCATCGAGATCGCCGTCGACCGGGCGCTCGGAAAGGGCTGAACCGCCGCCCACGCATTCCGGTCAGCACAACGGCGCCATCGTGTTCAGGTCACGATGGCGCCGTTGTGTGGGGGAAGTGCCGGAACGACATGGAACGACGGGGGAATCGTTCAGGCACTGCGGGGGGTGGCGGAAATGGTTTCTGGTTCGAACAGCTCGTGGTCACGCTGATCGAGATTCACGAAAATCATGCCGTACCGCACGGCACATCGAACAGGCTGAGGCGCTCCGCGCGGCCGGCGAAGACAGCGATAGGCGCGGATGTCGTCATCCGTTTCCATCACGACGACGATCGGCTCTCCGAACAGGGTGACCATCAACGAATCGCCCTGGCGGGTGAGCGCCGTGAGCAGATCGATGAAATGCCACCCTGAGCGATATGCCGTGGCCATCTCCCGTCGGAAGGTGCGGTCGTCCGGTGGGGTGGTCATGCGCCCGCTGCGCCCTTCGGCGCACCCCAGCTGATCTCGTCCGAGGCCACCGTGGGCATGCCCCAGCTGATCTCGTCACCCGGAGCCGCCTTCACGGACCAGCTGATCTCGTCACCCGGAGCCGCCTTCACGGACCAGCTGATCTCGTCCGCCCCCACCGCCTGCTCCGACCAGCTGATCTCACCCGGCCCGGATGCGCTGCCGGCCACGCCGCTCGCCACGCCGAAGGCCAGGGCCACGGCAAATGCGCCGGCAAGCACCGAGCGAAGCTTTCGCATGTCCATAGTCGGCTTCGTCCTCACTTGTGGATTCCTCTCCCCCGCACCCACGACGATGTCTCACCTGGGCCCCACAACGCCACGGGGACGATGCATCATGTTCCTGCATGTTCAGGAACATGGGGGGTGGAGATATGACCACAAGCCACACAAGAGGGACACATCCTCACGGGATCGCCGACCTGTGTGAGGAGGGCAAGCGTCTCTACGCCAGCGCCCTGCGTTCCGGTCGCATTTCCCGCGCGGAGGTCGGCCCCGCCCCCTGCCTGATGGACTTCGCCCTCCTGCACCCCGACCCGGACGACTCCGCCTGGCTCAGGCCCGTCCCCCCGTCCGCCGCGCTGGCCCAGCGCCTGCACCCCATCGAGCGGGAGATCAAGGAACGCCGGCGCAGGTCCGTCGAGCTAGCCGAGTCCTTCGAACCGTTCATGGACATCAGCGCCCAGGACCCGCCGACCACCCACGCCATCACGGTGCTGGAGGGCGGCCACCGGATCAACGCCGCCCTCGACCTCGCCACCGCCGAGTGCCGCCGGGAGGTCCTCACCGTCCAGCCGGGCGGGGACCGGGGCGAGGACCGCCTCAGCGAGGGGCTGGAACGCGCCCTGTCGGTCGTCGGCCGGGGCGTCAGCATGCGCACGCTCTACCAGCACACCGTCCGGCACAGCCAGGGGACGCTCGCCTACGCGGCACGCCTGGCCAACGACAAGGTGGAGATCCGCACCCTGGAGGAGCTCATCGAGCGCCTCCTGGTCTTCGACCGGACGGTGGCGTTCATCCCCGCCCAGAACGACGACCAGGTCGCCCTCGAACTGCGCCACCCCGGGCTCGTGAACTACCTGGTGAAGGTCTTCGAGCAGCTGTGGAGCCGGGCGTCCCCGCTGCTCGGCGAGGTGCGGTACGACCCGCCGACCAAGGGCATCAGCGGTGTCCAGCGCTCCATCGCCCAGCTCCTCGTCGAGGGGCACGTGGACGACTCGATCGCCCGCCGCCTCGGCATGAACGTCCGCACCTGCCGGTCCCACGTGGCGAAGCTGTCCGCCACCCTCGGCAGCACGAGCCGGGCCCAGCTCGGCTATCTGATCGCCCGGTCCGGCATGCTGGACGAGGACTCCTGACCCGGAGCCCCGGCCACGCGCCCCCGCACGCCGGCACGGCGAAGGGGCCGGCCCGCAAGCCCGAAGGCTCCCGGACCGGCCCCTTCCCGGTCGCTTCAGTCCTTCGGCCGCTTGGGCCGCCAGACCACCAGTGCGCTCGTGTGCTGCACGTCCTGGTACGGAACCAGGTCGCGCCGGTAGGAGGCGTGCACCTGGGCCTCGCGCTGCTGCATGGCGACGGCCGCGCCGTCCACCGCCGCGGAGAGCTCGGCGACGCGCTGCTGGAGCGCGGCGACCTGGTTCTCCAGCTCGATGATCCGCTTGATGCCCGCGAGGTTGATGCCCTCGTCCTGCGACAGCTGCTGCACGGTGCGCAGCAGCTCGATGTCACGGGCCGAGTAACGCCGGCCGCGCCCCGCCGTACGGTCGGGCGAGACCAGGCCGAGACGGTCGTACTGGCGCAGTGTCTGCGGGTGCAGGCCCGAGAGCTGGGCCGCGATCGAGATCACGTAGACCGGTGATTCATCGGTCAGCTGGTACGGATTGCGTCGACGGCCGTCCATCTCAAGCTCCCTTCGCAGCCTGGAACAGCTCCGCCCGCGGGTCCTCCCCCGCGGTCGCCTTCCGGTAGGCCTCCAGCGCGTCCCGGGCGTCCGCGCCGAGCTCCGTGGGCACGGACACCTCGACGGTGACCAGGAGGTCGCCCCGGGTGCCGTCCTTGCGCACGGCGCCCTTGCCCCGGGCCCGCATGGTACGTCCGTTGGGCGTGCCCGGCGGGAGTTTCAGGGTGACCGGGGGTCCGCCGAGCGTGGGCACCTTGACCTCGCCGCCGAGCGCCGCCTCCGGGAAGGTGACGGGCACGGTGACGGTGAGGTTGTCGCCCTTGCGGCCGAACACCGGGTGCGCGTCGACGTGGACGACGACGTAGAGGTCGCCGGCCGGACCGCCGCGCTCGCCCGGGCTGCCCTTGCCGCGCAGCCGGATCCGCTGGCCGTCCGACACCCCCGCGGGGATCCTGACCTGCATGGTGCGGGCGGACTTCGCCCGGCCGCTGCCCTTGCAGACGTCGCAGGGGTCCTGGGCGATGAGGCCCCGGCCCTTGCAGTCGACGCAGGGGTCGGTCAGCGAGAAGCCGCCGCCGGTGCCGCGCGACACCTGGCCGGTGCCGACGCACGTCGGGCAGACCCTCGGGGTGCCGTTCTTGTCGCCGGTGCCCGAACACGCCTTGCAGGGTGCCTGGCTGGACATCCGCAGCGGGACCGTGGCCCCGTCGACCGCCTCGGTGAAGCTGAGCGTCACCTCGGACTCGATGTCCTGGCCGCGCCGCGGCTGGACACGGGTGCCCGCACCGCCGCGGTTGAACAGTCCGCCGAAGACGTCGCCCAGACCGCCGCCGCCCCCGCCGCCGAACCCGCCGCCGCCGGGCGCCTGGCCACCGCCGGGGGCGCCTCCGAAGAGGTCGCCCAGGTCGAAGTTGAAGTTGCCGCCCGCGCCGCCGGGACCCGGCCGGAAGCCTCCGTTGCCGAAGAGGGCGCGCGCCTCGTCGTACTCCTTGCGCCGCTTCGGGTCACCGAGGACGTCGTTCGCCTCGGAGATCGCCTTGAAGCGCTCCTCGGCCTTGGCGTCGCCCTTGTTGGCGTCCGGGTGGTTCTCGCGGGCGAGCTTCCGGTACGCCTTCTTGACCTCGGCGTCGGTGGCGTCCTTGGGGACGCCGAGAACCTTGTAGTAGTCCTTCTCGACGAAGTCCTTCGTGCTCATCGACGTCCCTCCTTCCGGACGATCGGCCGTGCGGCCGGCCCGGTGGCCGGCCGCACGCCCCGTCGGTGTGCACCGCAGTGGTCGGACGGAATGTCAGACCTCTTCGGTGCCACCGCTCTCCTCGTCGTCTGCCTTCTCTTCCTTCGCCGCCGCGGGCGCGGCGCCCGGCTGCGGCTCGGCCACGGCCACGCGCGCGGGGCGGATGGTGCGCTCCCCGATGCGATACCCGGGCTGCAGGATCGCCACGCAGGTCGTCTCGGTGACGTCCGGCGCGTACGAGTGCATCAGGGCCTCGTGGATCGTCGGGTCGAAGGGCTCGCCCTCCTTGCCGAACTGCTGGAGGCCCAGCTTCGCGACGATCGTCTCCAGCGACTCGGCCACCGACTTGAAGCCGCCGACCAGCTCGCCGTGCTCCCGCGCCCGGCCGACGTCGTCCAGCACCGGCAGGAGCTCGGTCAGCAGACCCGCTGCCGCGACCTCCTTGACCGTCACCCGGTCGCGCTCGACGCGGCGGCGGTAGTTCTGGTACTCGGCCTGGAGCCGCTGGAGGTCGCCCGTGCGCTCGTTGAGCGCGGTACGCACCTGGTCCAGCTGAGCCGTCAGTGCCGCTGTCTGCTGTACGTCCCCGGCCGGGGCCGCCGCCTCCTCCTCGGAGGGGGCGGCGGCGGCCTTCGGCTCGGCGTCGTCGGAGCTGGCGCCGGAGGGGACGTCAGGCTTCTCTTCGAAGCCCGGAGTCTCCTCGGTCACGCCGCACCGCCCTTCGTGTCCTTCTCGTCGTCCACGATCTCGGCGTCGACGACGTCGTCGTCGGCCTTGGCCTGGCCGTCGCCCGGCGCCTCGGCACCCGGCGCGCCACCCTCGGTCTGGGTGTTGGCGTACATCGCCTGGCCCAGCTTCTGGGAGACGGCCGCGACCTTCTCGGTGGCCGTGCGGATCTCGGCGGTGTCCTCGCCCTTGAGCTTCTCCTTCAGCTCGGTGAGCGCGGTCTCCACCTCCGTCTTCACGTCGCCGGGGACCTTGTCCTCATTGTCCTTGAGGAACTTCTCCGTCTGGTAGACGAGCTGCTCGCCCTGGTTGCGGGACTCGGCGGCCTCACGGCGGCGGTGGTCCTCGTCGGCGTACTGCTCGGCCTCTTCGCGCATCCGGTTGACCTCGTCCTTCGGCAGCGAGGAGCCACCGGTGACGGTCATCTTCTGCTCCTTGCCGGTGCCGAGGTCCTTGGCCGCGACGTGCATGATGCCGTTGGCGTCGATGTCGAAGGCGACCTCGATCTGCGGCACACCGCGCGGGGCCGGCGGCAGACCGGTGAGCTCGAACATCCCGAGCTTCTTGTTGTACGCCGCGATCTCGCGCTCGCCCTGGTAGACCTGGATCTGCACGGACGGCTGGTTGTCCTCGGCCGTCGTGAAGATCTCGGAACGCTTGGTCGGGATCGTGGTGTTGCGCTCGATGAGCTTCGTCATGATCCCTCCCTTGGTCTCGATGCCGAGGGACAGCGGGGTCACGTCGAGGAGCAGGACGTCCTTGACCTCGCCCTTGAGGACACCGGCCTGGAGCGAGGCGCCGATGGCGACGACCTCGTCCGGGTTCACACCCTTGTTGGCGTCCTGACCGCCGGTGAGCTCCTTGACGAGCTCGGCGACGGCCGGCATACGGGTCGAGCCACCGACGAGAACGACGTGGTCGATCTCGGAGAGCTGGATGCCCGCGTCCTTGATGACGTTGTGGAACGGGTTCTTGCAGCGGTCCAGGAGGTCCGCGGTCAGCTGCTGGAACTGCGAGCGCGTGAGCTTCTCGTCCAGGTGCAGCGGGCCCTCGGCGGACGCCGTGATGTAAGGCAGGTTGATCGTGGTCTCGGTCGAGGACGAGAGCTCGATCTTCGCCTTCTCCGCGGCCTCGCGGAGACGCTGGAGAGCCATCTTGTCCTTGGACAGGTCCACGCCGTGCCCGTTGGCGAACTGCTTCACCAGGTGGTCGACGACCCGCTGGTCCCAGTCGTCACCACCGAGGTGGTTGTCACCGTTGGTGGCCTTCACCTCGACGACGCCGTCGCCGATCTCCAGGAGGGACACGTCGAAGGTGCCGCCACCGAGGTCGAAGACGAGGATCGTCTGGTCGTCCTTGTCAAGGCCGTACGCCAGGGCGGCGGCGGTCGGCTCGTTGACGATGCGCAGGACGTTGAGGCCCGCGATCTCACCGGCCTCCTTGGTCGCCTGACGCTCGGAGTCGTTGAAGTACGCCGGGACGGTGATCACCGCGTCGGTGACCTTCTCGCCCAGGTAGGACTCGGCGTCGCGCTTCAGCTTCTGCAGGATGAAGGCGCTCATCTGCTGCGGGTTGAAGTTCTTGCCGTCGAGCTCGATCTTCCAGTCCGTGCCCATGTGGCGCTTGACCGAACGGATCGTCCTGTCGACGTTGGTGACCGCCTGGCGCTTCGCGACCTCGCCGACGAGCACCTCGCCGTTCTTGGCGAAGGCGACGACGGACGGCGTGGTCCTGGCGCCCTCGGCGTTGGTGATGACGGTGGGCTCGCCGCCTTCGAGAACGCTGACGACGGAGTTAGTCGTGCCCAGGTCGATGCCGACCGCACGTGCCATTTCAATTCCTCCAGATGACTACTTGAGTGGATCTGACTCAAGGATGCATGACACCCACCCCGGAGTCAAAGGACCTGAGTCGCTTACGCTCAACTTATGTGCTCAGACATGCCTTGATCAGGTGTTTTCTCTGGCAGGAGCGATGCACGAGGTGCGCCGGACGGGCAGCGGGACCGCCCCCGGGACGGCCGCGACCGCGACACCTTCCCTGTGCGGCGCGCCGCACACTCCTCTCCCACCTTCGCACCGTGGGATCGTTCTGTCACAAAATGCATCGAGACGGTCATACCGTCCCGTCATCGACTCCGGGCAGGTGCAATGCGGAACGCGAAGCGGACGGCGACACGAAGAACACGGGGCACGCGAGGGGCGCGAGGGACGCAGGGGGCACAGAGGACCGGAACGCAGGGGGCGCGGGGGCCACGCCGGACGCGAGGGGCGCAGCACCCCGCCACAGGGGCGGCCACCGACGCCGCGGCACGCCTCGCCGGGGCCGCCGCACGGGCCGCCGGGACGGCTCGTGCGGCCGCGGTGGCCCGCGCCGCGCGGGCGGCCGACCGTCTGGCCGGCGCGCTCGCGGCCATGACCGCCAAACGCACGCTGGACGTGGTGCTCGGCTCGTCGCTGCTGCTCCTGGCGGCCCCGGCGCTCGCGCTCGCCGCCCTGGTCCTGGCGCTCCAGCCACCCCCGGGCCGGAGCGGCGTACTGCGGCGCGAGACGCGGATCGGGCTCCGCGGCCGGTCCTTCGAACTGCGCTCGCTGCGCACCCGGCGGTTCCGGCTCGACCTGCTCTCCCGGCTGCCGCACGTCGTGCGGGGAGACCTCTCGCTCGTCGGCCCGGCGCCGCTCACCCCCGAGGAGACCGCCCGCCTCGGGCCCGCCCCGGCGCGCTGGCGGCACTCGGTCCGGCCGGGACTGACCGGTCTGGCCCAGGTGCGGGCCCGCTCCGGAATGCCCTGGGACGAACCCGCCCTCCTGGACGCGCACTACGCAGAGCATCATGGGACGGGGCTCGACCTGGTGATCCTGGCGCGATCCGCACACATCCCCCTCCGTGCGGCCGTCCGCGGACTGCGCCACCCGGGAAAGGCCCGTCCGAGCGACACAGATCACCGACTGCCCGGCTACAGCGTGGCGGAATAAGTGGATAGTGTCAGCACAGACTGATTAAGTTACTGCTTAGTAATCACTTGTACGCGCTGGATCCCACCCTCGCAGGCCCGAGGAGCCCCACATGCAACTCGCCGCGATCATCGTGTCGCTGGTGCTGACCGTCGTCGGCGTTGCGCTCATCGCCCGAGCCGTCGCGCAGATCTACCGGTTCGTCCGCCTCGGACAGCCGGTGCCGGCAGGCAGCCGCACCGACGACCCCAAGCAGCGCACGATCACCCTGGTCAAGGAATTCCTCGGCCACACCCGGATGAACCGGTGGGGGATCGTGGGCTTCGCCCACTGGTTCGTCGCCATCGGCTTCCTGACCCTGCCACCGACGCTGCTGCAGGCGTACGGGCAGCTCTTCCGGGCCGACTGGGTCCTGCCGATCGTCGGCGGATGGCTGCCGTTCGAGATGTACATCGAGTTCATCGGCATCATGACCGTGCTCGGCATCGTCACGCTGATGGCCATCCGGCTCCTGAACCTGCCCTCCCGGGCGGGCCGCAAGTCGCGCTTCGCCGGCTCCAAGGCCTGGCAGGCGTACTTCGTCGAGTACGTCATCCTCGTGATCGGCCTCGCGATCCTGGCCCTGCGCGGGCTGGAGGGCGCGATCCACCACGTCGAGGGCTACGAGGCCGCGTACTTCGTCTCGTACCCCCTGGTCCTCGCCTTCAAGGGCCTGGCGCTCGGCACCCTCCAGAACCTCATCTACCTCACCGCGATGATCAAGATCGGCACCTCGCTGATCTGGATGATCACGGTCTCCCTCAACACCAACATGGGTGTCGCCTGGCACCGCTTCCTCGGCTTCCCGAACATCTGGTTCAAGCGGAACGCCGACGGTGCGGTCGCGCTCGGCGCCCTGCAGCCGATGACCACGGGCGGCAAGGAGATCGACTGGGAGGACCCGGGCGAGGACGACACCTTCGGCGTCTCCCAGGTCGAGCAGTTCTCCTGGAAGGGCATCCTCGACTTCTCCACGTGCACCGAGTGCGGTCGCTGCCAGTCGCAGTGCCCCGCCTGGAACACCGGCAAGCCGCTGTCCCCGAAGCTCCTGGTCATGTCCCTGCGCGACCACGCGCACGCCAAGGCGCCGTACCTGCTGGCCGGCGGCGGCAAGGACATGGAGGGCAACGAGAAGGCCACCGCGGAGCAGCTCGAGGACGTCCCCGCGGCCGCACTCGCCGAGGCCGAGCGCCCGCTGATCGGCACCGCCGAGGAGAACGGCGTCATCGACCCGGACGTGCTGTGGTCCTGCACCACCTGCGGCGCGTGCGTGGAGCAGTGCCCGGTCGACATCGAGCACATCGACCACATCGTCGACATGCGCCGCTACCAGGTGATGATCGAGTCCGCGTTCCCGTCCGAGGCGGGCACGATGCTCAAGAACCTGGAGAAGAAGGGCAACCCCTGGGGGCTCGCCAAGAAGCAGCGCGTCGAGTGGACCAAGGAGGTCGACTTCGAGGTCCCGATCGTCGGCAAGGACGTCGAGGACCTCAGCGAGGTCGACTACCTGTACTGGGTCGGCTGCGCCGGCGCCCTGGAGGACCGCGCCAAGAAGACGACGAAGGCCTTCGCGGAGCTCCTGCACATCGCGGGCGTCAAGTTCGCGATCATGGGCGGCGACGAGAAGTGCACCGGTGACTCCGCCCGCCGCCTCGGCAACGAGCCGCTGTTCCAGCAGCTCGGCCAGGAGAACGTCGCGATGCTGAACATGGCGTTCGGCGAGTCCCTCGACGACGAGGGCGGCGTGGACGAGTCGACCAGGAAGCCGAAGGCGACGAAGAAGATCGTCGCGACCTGCCCGCACTGCTTCAACACCATCGCGAACGAGTACCCGCAGCTCGGCGGCGAGTACGAGGTCATCCACCACACGCAGCTGCTCCAGCACCTGGTGGACGAGGGCCGGCTGATCCCCGTGACGCCGGTCGAAGGCCTGATCACGTACCACGACCCCTGCTACCTGGGCCGGCACAACAAGATCTACACGCCCCCGCGCGAGATCATCGCCAAGGTCCCGGGCCTGCGGAACGAGGAGATGCACCGGCACAAGGAGCGCGGCTTCTGCTGCGGCGCCGGCGGTGCCCGTATGTGGATGGAGGAGCGGATCGGCAAACGCATCAACAACGAGCGCGTCGACGAAGCCCTCTCGCTCGACCCGGACATCGTGTCCACCGCGTGCCCGTTCTGCCTCGTCATGCTGACCGACTCGGTCAACGGCAAGAAGAACGACGGCAAGGCGAAGGAGTCGGTGCAGGTCGTCGACGTGTCGCAGCTGCTCCTGGACTCGGTGAAGACGCCCGCCGATCCGGAGGGCGAGGCGGAGCCGGCCGGGTCGGAGCCGGAACCCGTCCCGTAGCCGTCCCGCACCACGGAAGCGGCCGGACCTGCCTCGGGGGCAGGACCGGCCGCTTCGGTCCGTCCCGGGACCGGCACGGGCGCGCCGGAGGCACCCGGGGGCGGCACGGGCGCCGGAGACACCGCCCGGCACGGGCTCCTGCGGCCTCCGGCACCCGGACGGGGGTACACCGCGCTTTCGTCCCGGGGGCGTCGCGGACGGGCCGGACAGGGCACGGAGGGCCGGGCGGCGACCGGGCCCAGGGCGGAGCACCGCGGGCGGTCAGGAGATCCCCGGCGTGCCCGCAACGGGCAGGGGACGGGCCGCAACGGGCCGCAACGGGCCAGGACGGGCCGGGACGGGGTGGGGCAGGCCCCCCGGGGTCCCCCTAGGGGATGTCACAGCTAGGCCGCAAAGGGCCCCGTGTTCCCCCGGCCCCCACACCGCACCGGCACGGACCAGGTACGTTCGTCGTGTGGCTGGATTCAGGATCGGACGCGGCCGGGACAACCGCACACAGCAACAACACCCGCAGCAGCAACAGCCGTACGGCGCGCAGTCATCACCGCCGCCCTACGGCAGGCAGTCGTGGCCCCCGGCAGGGGGCGACGGAGCACCGTACGGAGGCCCCCAGGGCGCGCCGTACGGCGGCGGGCACGGCGGCAACGGACACGGGGGTGGCAACGGACACGCGGGCGGACACGGCGAACCGGAGTACTTCGGCGACCCGTACCACCAGCCCTCGCAGCAGGACCCCTACGCCAACGCCCCGGGGCACACCCAGGCGTTCAGCATCGGCGAGGACCCGTACGGCGACGGGAACACCTACCAGGCCGGCCAGGCCCCGGCGCAGCCCTCGGGCCCCCGGCTGCACTGGAAGCAGCTGCTGAGCGGCATCGTGCTGCGGCCGGGACCGACGTTCTGGCAGATGCGCGACTACCCCGTGTGGGGCACCGCGATCACCGTCACGTTCGTCTACGGGCTGCTCGCGCTCTTCGGCTTCGACCAGGCGCGCGACGACGCCATCCACGCGGAGGTCTCGACGGCCGCCCCGTACGTGATCTTCACCGGTGTCGGCTTCGTCATCGGCGGACTGGTCCTGGGCGCGGTGACCCACACCCTGGCCCGGCAGCTCGGCGGCACGGGCGCGTGGCAGCCGACGGTGGGCCTGTCGATGCTCATCATGTCGATCACGGACGCACCACGCCTGGTCTTCGCCCTGTTCCTCGGCGGCGAGAACTCCCTGGTGCAGATCCTCGGCTGGGTCACCTGGCTGGCCGCCGGAGCGCTGTTCACCTCGATGGTGAGCAAGTCGCACGACCTGCCGTGGCCGAAGGCCCTCGGCGCCTCCGCGATCCAGCTGATCGCACTGCTCTCGATCATCAAGCTCGGCACGATCTGATCCGGTCGACGCCGACCGGAAACGGTCGGCCTCGATCGGAAACGGTCGGACGTGCGGAAGGGCCCCGGTGCCGTGCACCGGGGCCCTTCCGCACGGCTGCCGCCCGAGAGCTGCGCGTCGAGGACTGCGGGTCGAGGACTACGAGTCGAGCACCTGGCCCGTGCGACGGACGACCGGCCTCTCCACGCTCCACGGGAAGTTGATCCACTGATCGGTCCTCTTCCACACGTACTCGCACTGCACGAGCGACTGCGGCTTCTCGTAGATGACCGCGCTGCGCACCTCGGCCACGTGGTCGATGCAGAAGTCGCGGACCAGCTTCAGCGTCTTGCCGGTGTCGGCGACGTCATCGGCGATCAGGACCTTCTTCCGCGTGAAGTCGATGGCGTTGGGGACGGGAGCCAGCATGACCGGCATCTCCAGCGTGGTCCCGATGCCGGTGTAGAACTCGACGTTCACCAGATGGATGTTCTTGCAGTCCAGGGCGTAGGCCAGACCACCCGCGACGAAGACCCCGCCGCGCGCGATGCTCAGCACGACGTCGGGCTCGAAGCCGTCGTCGGCGACCGCCTGGGCCAGCTCGCGCACGGCGTGCCCGAAGGCCTCGTACGTCAGATTCTCCCGCGCTTCAGCAGCCATGCAGTATCACACCTGAGTCCGATGGAAATTCATGTAGGAACGCGAGGCCGTCGGGCCTCGCTGGCCCTGATAACGCGATCCGTACCGCTCGGATCCGTACGGGAATTCGGAGGACGAGGACAGCCGGAACATGCACAGCTGCCCGATCTTCATTCCCGGCCAGAGCTTTATCGGCAGCGTCGCCAGATTCGAGAGCTCCAGGGTGACGTGGCCCGAGAAGCCGGGGTCGATGAACCCGGCGGTGGAATGCGTCACCAGCCCGAGCCGGCCGAGCGAGCTCTTCCCCTCCAGGCGCGACGCCAGGTCGTCGGGGAGCGAGATGACCTCGTACGTCGAGGCCAGGACGAACTCCCCGGGGTGGAGGATGAACGCCTCGTCGCCCTCGGGCTCGACCTGGCGGGTCAGGTCGACCTGCTCCACGGCGGGGTCGATATGCGGATAGCGGTGGTTCTCGAACACCCGGAAGTAGCGGTCCAACCGCACATCGATGCTCGAGGGCTGCACCATCGAAGCGTCGAACGGGTCAATGCGAACCCGCCCGGCATCGATCTCGGCCCGGAGGTCCTTATCTGAGAGAAGCACCCACCGAGGATACGCAGAACGCGCGAGCCGACCCCAACCGGACCGCCCCGCGCGCCTGCGCCCTTGCCCTAACGCTCCTCGAACGCCACGGGAACAGCCTGCCGCAACCGCGCACAGCGCGGGCAGCGCATGAGCCGCCCGGGCCCGATCCGCTCGGCCCCGAGCTGCTGCATCGGGAACGACGACGCGGCAAAAACGTGCCCTTCGGCACAGCGGACGACGGTGCGCTCCATCGACTCCATCAAGTCCCTTCCCCAACCAGCCTTGGACGAGATCGCCACATTAGGGGATGAACAGGACGCCACTCCAGGCGGCACTCCGACCACTCACGCTACGCCTTCAACTACCGCGCCCCACCACCGCATCCACCCACCGGAACGCCCCGCGGACCCCACGGCGAGCACACCGGGGGCCAGCGATGGGGTAGAGTGTGCGACGATGCACAGCCGATCATGGCGTGCCTCGCGGGTGTAGTTTAATGGTAGAACATGAGCTTCCCAAGCTCAGAGCGCGAGTTCGATTCTCGTCACCCGCTCCATGAAAAAGCCCCAGGCCAACGGCCGGGGCTTCTTTGTATGCAGCACCTTGTCACCGTCCGGTCGGCCCCCAGCGGCTCCTCCCTGGATAATCGGGGTATGGCATCACAGCCCAGCCTTTCCGATCTCCGCCGTGCCAAGTTTGCCCGGCGCGCACCCGCGGCGCTCTCCGAGCTCGCCGGCCCCGAGCACGGCACAGTGAGCCTGCCACTCCACCTGGCGTGGTCGGGACTGACCACTTTCGACCTCGATCAGCCCCGGCTGCGGATGAGCTACTACCGCATCGTGCTGGCCGAGGGCCAGCACGATGATCTGGTCCGGTATCTCAATCGCAGCCTCCTCGTCAGCTTGTGGCCCACACTGCGCACACTGATCAGCCGTGATGTCCGTGAAGTCTGGGAACGCGCCTTCGACGAGTTGGCTCACAGCGCCCAGGCCGCGGCGTGAACCTCACCGACCTGCACCGTCGCTTGCTGGCAGACGTGCTTGCCGTAGGCGGTGCATACCCTCTGGCGCTTACCGGTGGCTACGCGGTCCAAGCGCACGGCCTGGTCGACCGGCTCAGCCAGGACCTCGACGTCGCGACCGAGAACCCCGAGCGTATGGAGGACATTGCGACTGCCGTGCGCATCGGCTTGGAGCAGCGCGGGTGGCAGGTCAGTGCTCTGGAAGCAGACCCCCTGTCCGCGCGCCTGATCGTCACCGATCCCACCAGCCGTGAAGAGTGCGAAGTCGACATCCTCAAGGAAGCCCTCTGGCGACCACCTGTGCAGACCGAGCACGGCTTGGTGCTGTCACTCGAGGATGTCGTCGGAACCAAGGTCCGCGCGCTGTCCGACCGCGGGCTCGCCAGAGACCTGATCGACGTTCAGACGCAGCGAACCAGTGGAGTCACGTCGAACTCGAAGAACTCGGACGGCGCCATGCCCGCGACTCCTTCGACCTGAGCGAGCTGCAAGCTCGGCTGGGCGGAGCCGACTGGATCGACGACACGGAATTCGCCGCCTACGGACTCGACGAGCAAGCAATCTCCAGGCTGCGGCAGTGGGCACAGACTTGGGCCGGCGACATCGGCGAACGACTCCAGGAGCGGGAAACTCCGCACGAAGGCTGAGGGCCGCACAGAGACCGGACGTGCTCGGCAGGATGCACCTCAGGTTGCTCAGCCCTCAACGACCGTGCCACATCCGTGCCCTTCGGAGGGGACAGCAGCGGTCAAGCACGGCGCCCAGAGACCACGTGGGCCTCGACCGATCCAGGCAAATATGCAGGTCAAGGCAGCTACAGCCGTCCAAGAACCGCTGATTCCCAAGCTCAGTGCGCGAGTTCGATTCTCGTCACCCGCACTCCCCCACGAACCCTCAGGTCAACGGCCGTGGGGTTCGTCGTTTCCTGGACGCGGTGTGGGCCGCGTGCCCTTTACGCGACCCAAGTCGACGCACGGTGCCCTCCTCGGGGCGCTCATGTACGGCGCTGGACAACTCGCCGCCCGGGCACGCCGGGTAGCGAATGGCCCTTCCTTCGCCCTGCACGCGTGCCCTCGGCGCCCACCAGCCACCGCGGGGAAGCCCAGATCGGATTTCCTGATCGCGGCAGGAGCCGCATTCGAGGGCATCCGTCCCTCGGGCCACGAGAGTTATCGGTCCTGCGACCGGCAGCAATCCGCCGATGTCCCTCTGCAGCGTGAGGGGAGCATTCTTCAGCGGGCTGAATGATTCCCTGCCCATACCGTGGGGATTCGGCCTGACCACGGACTTGCCTGTTCGAGTTGTCCGGCGAGGCGGAAGAGCCGGCCTTCGAGGCCATATCCGGCGGCGAACTGCATGCCGACCGGGAGCCCCGTCCCGGCGTCGGCCGTCACGGGTACGGATATGGCGGGTGTGCCTGCCACATTGAACGGCATGGTGAACGGCGACAGGTCATTGATGCGCTCGATCCAGCCGAGGCCGTCCAGTGCCTCCGCACCCTCCGTGTGAGTGCCGAGAGACACGGGAGGCTCCGGCAGGGTTGGCGTGAGGAGGATGTCGTACTCGTCGAAGTACCGCGCCAGGCTTCGGGCCACCCGGTTCCGCATCGCGAGAGCGGTGTGGAATTGCGCGCCGCCGACCCGATGCCCGTAGTGGTAGCCGGCGAGGGTCGCCGGTTCAAGGGTCGAGGAGTCGATGGGACGGCCGAAGGCTGCGGCCAGCCCGTGGACCAGGGTGGTGAGGTTCACCGTCATGAGTCGGGTGTTGGCCAGGACGAATTCCTCCCAGCCGACGCCGAGGCCGACCTCAACCTCCGTTACCTGATGACCAAGGAATTCAAGCAACCGCACGGTGCGGGAGAGGGCGTCGGTCACCGGTGCGGTGGTGCGGTGTCCGCCCCACGCCTGGGCGAGAACACCGATGCGCAACGAGCCCGGATGACGGGTGACTTCCTCCGCGTACGGCCGTGACGGCTGCGGGGCGAAGTAGGGGTCGCCCGATTCCGGGCCGCGTATCTGGTCAAGCAGTACCGCACTGTCGCGTACGGTGCGGCTGACGCTGCCGTGGACGGCCAGGCCGCTGAAGACCTCGTCGACGTCGGGCCCCATGGACACCCGGCCACGGGTCGGCTTGATCCCGAAGAGGCCGTTGTAAGCGGCGGGGATACGGAGCGATCCGGCGGCATCGGTGCCATGGGCGACCGGAACCACCCCGGCGGCGACAGCGGCGGCAGCGCCTCCACTGGACCCGCCTGCGCTGCGCTCCAAATCCCACGGGTTACGGGTCACGCCGTACAACGCAGATTCCGTCGAGATGCCATAAGCCATCTCCGGTGTCGTGGTGCGCCCGAACGTCACGAGGCCCGCGCGCCGGAAGCGCTGCATCAGCGAGGAGTCGGCGCCGGCGACGTTACCGGCCGCCAGGCGGCTTCCCAACTCCATCCGCCTCCCGGCCATGGCCACCGCGATGTCTTTGATCAGAAAGGGGACGCCGGCCAGTGGTGTGCTGCCAGGGGCAGGTTCGTCGTCGGTCAGCCAGGTCTCCACGACGGCGTTGATCTGCGGATCAACTGCCTGCACAGCTTGGCGTGCGACTGCCTCCAACTCGGCGGGGAGTACCTCGCCCTCGGCCACCAGCTCCGCCAGCCCGACCGCGTCGAAACTCACGTACTCAGAAACTTCCACTGTCACTCCCCACCAAGAAAGATACCGTTGAGTGCCGAACGATACCCGACGGTATCGCCTGGGTCTGACTGGTACCATGGCCAGGGCGTGAACCGCACGATCGACCGGAGTAGTCATGGCATCGACCCTCAGCAGGCCGAGCAGAGTGGCGAAGCTGCCGCCTCGTGAGCGCATTCTCGACGCCGCCGAAGAGCTCTTCGAGAGAGAAGGGATCCGGCTGGTGGGGGTCCAGGCGATCGCCGACAAGGCCGAGACCACCAAAATGGCGATCTACCGGCACTTCGAGACCAAGGACGCGCTGGTCGCGGAGTGGCTGCGGATCGTCGCCGCGGACTATCAGGCGGCTTTCGACCGGGTGGAAGCCGAATATCCCGACCGGCCCGAGGAGCAGATTCTGGGCCTGGCCCGATTCATCGCCGAGGGGCTGTCGGCGATCTCATACAGGGGTTGCCCGTTCATCAACTCCCTCGCCGAGCTTCCCGACCGCCTTCATCCGGCACGGCAAGTGATCGAGGACCACAAGGCCCACCAGACCCGCAGGCTGATCGGCATGTGCACCGAAGCTCAGATGCGCGACCCCGGACAGGCCGCGGCCGAGATCACCTTCGCACTCGAAGGAGCCCAGGTCAGCACACAGAACGGAAGCATCGATCAGACGGGAGACCGCCTGATGAAAGTTGTGGAGGGAATCGTGGACCGGCACCGCTCCCCCTCGGCGCACACAGCGCGGCCGACTGACCGTCCGCGCCCCGGCCCGAATCCCACTCAATGCAGGCATGCGAGTGCGTAGCCGTACCTTGGGATCGTCGTGGTCGTCTGCGTGATCGACGCACTGAGTTGGTCGACCGAGAGTGGCGGACGCAGAGACGTCAGCCGGGCGGACCCGGGACCCACGCAGCGCGGACCCTGCCCTCTCGGCGTTCAGCATCGAGAGCAGAAGCCCAGGCGGTGCATGCATACTCCAGCATGCTGGGTTCATGTCCTCAACGACTCGCATCACCGTCACGCTTCCCAGCGACCAGGTGGCGGAGCTTCGCAAGCTCACGGACAACGTCTCCGGCTATGTGGCGGAGGCCGTGGCCCGTCAGATCCGGCACCAGCTCCTGGGCGACGACCTCCGCCGCCATGAGGAAGAACACGGCTCCTTCAGTGACGAGGAGCTCGCTGCGGCTCACGCGAAGATCTTCGGCTCCGCCGGCTCTTCCCAGGGCGCGGACGCCGCGTGAGCGAGCGCATCGAGACCGTCGTCCTGGGCTCGGAAGGACTGTCCGCCTGGATCGCACAGGACCGCAAGCTCCTCGCGATGCTGCAGGTCTTCCACGACATGGGAGCCGACCTCGTGATCGGGGCGAACACCATCGTGGAAGTCAGCCACTCCCGCACCGACATGCCCCGCCTGAACTGGGCCCTGTCCCGAGTCAAGGTTGAGCCCGTCACCGAGCAGGCGGCGAAAGCGGCGGCCGAGCTCCTCAAAGGCGCCGGACTGCACGGCCACAAGTACGCCATCGACGCCACGGTCGCCGAGGTCGCGCTCCGCCAGCCGAAACCCGTCGCCCTACTGACGTCCGACAGCGATGACATGACCAAGCTCTGCGGCAACCAAGTCCGCATCATCCCCTTCTGACCAGACGGCCCGCCCGGAGCACGCATCGCACTGCTGGTCTTGTGCCCCATCCATGCCCAGCAGAGCGGGCAACAGCGGTCAGATACGGTTCCCAGAGAGCGGGAGCCGCTCATCTGACCAATTCAAAATTGCAGGTCAGAGCCTCTGCAGCAACCTAGTGTCCTGAGTCGGTAGTTCACTTGCGGTTATAGGGTGGGGCAATGCCTGGTCCGAAGCCGTTGCCGTTGGAACTGTCCGATCACGAACG
>NZ_JBEXRT010000068.1:0-19811 GCF_040613235.1 Streptomyces sp. NPDC006296
TCAAGAAGATCGTCCCCGAGGACGCGGGCGTCATCGTGCGCACCGCCGCCGAGGGCGCGAGCGAGGACGGGCGCACGCTGCCGTAGATCGGCATGTAGTAGATCGACTCCTCGCGGACGTACGCCCCCGGCTTGGGCGCGTGGATCATCATGCCGTCGCCCTTGTAGATGCCGACGTGGCTGATGTCGTCGTAGAAGAAGACCAGGTCCCCCGGTCGCAGGTTCGCCGTCGAGACCCGGGTGCCCACCCCGACCTGGTCCCAGGTGGTGCGCGGCAGACTGACGCCGGCCGCCCGCCAGGCCGCCTGGGTGAGCCCGGAGCAGTCGTACGAGGACGGGCCGGTCGCCCCCCACACGTACGGCTTGCCGATCTGGGCGCGGGCGAAGGCGAGGACCGCCTCCGCCTTCGAGGAGTAACCGCTGTCGGACCCGCTGTCCTGCTGCGGCTTCGGAGCGTCCCCTCCGGTCGCCTTGTCCTGCCGGGCCTGCTGCTTGGCCAGCTCCTCGGCCTTGCGCGCGGCCTCCGCCTCCTTCTTGCGCTCCAGCTCCGCCAGCCGCGCCTTCTCCTCGGCGGTCAGCTTCGACAGCAGCGTGCGCGCCTCGGTGAGCTTCGCCTGCACCTGCTGCTTGCTGGTGCGCAGGGATGCCTGCGTCTCGGTGAGCTTCTCCAGGCTCTTCGTCGCCTCGACGCGCTTGGCGGCGGCCTCCTTCTGCTGGGCGCGGAAGTCGGCGACCGCCTTCTGCTGCCGGCTGGTCATCCGGGCCATCAACTGGTCCTGGTCGAAGTACGACTGCGGGTCGTCGGCCAGGAAGAACGTCGCGGTCGGCCCGACCGAGCCCCCGCGGTACTGCGCCGCCGCGTAGCTGCCCAGCTCCCGGCGGGTCTCGTTCAGCTTGTCGGCACGCTTCGCCGCGGCCTCCAGCAGCGCGTCGACCTTGGAGCGCTGCTCGGCCGACGCGCTCTTCGCCTTGTTGTACCGCTGCGTCGCCGTGCCTGCCTGGCGGTAGAGGTCGTCGACCTTCTTCTGCACTTCCACGATGCCGGGCTTGGGCTCGGCGGGCGCGGCCGTCGCGCTCTGCGTGGAGAGCAGGGTGACGGAGGCGATCGCCGCGGTCGTGAGACCCACGGCAGGGTTCGTGCGCACCCGGGTGCGCGGCTTGCGATGCGATGCCAAGGCCGGCATCTCCTTCCGTGGACCGCCTACCGGGGTAGCGATGGGGTCCCCCCAGGCCGTTCAGGCACCGGGGGGAGGGTTCGGGCGGAACGGAAGGCTGCCCTGCGGCCCGACGGGACGGGCCGGTTCACCCCGGTGCTGCGCGTGGGTCCCCGGTTCCGGGCTCCCCGTCGGGGGAGTACGGATTCGGCGGGGGTGCCCGAGCGGCGCGGTTCGCCTCAAAGGGGTACGGGTCACCCGTCCCCGCACGCTAACCAACCCGTGGTGCCTCTGTGAAGGTTGATGTTCGATATGCCCGATACGTTTTCGTGACCTTTTCCAGGTGGAGGTCCGTCCGGCCGGACCGGCGCCCGGAATCTCACGTTCGGTGCGTGCCCCGTTCCGGTGCGCGTACGGTTCCGGGCCGTTGTCCCCGATGCGGCCCGAGCTGTCGGTGGGGCCGCCCAAGGGCTGTCCCGTCATCCCCGGTGGATCAGCGCGCGGCGTCGGATGCGGTGCATCGCAAGGCGGAGGGACGTCCGCATACTGGATGTATTCGGGCGTTCCGACAACGCGGCGAGGTGCCGTAGCCGTCGTCGCGCGCCCGCCAGGGATGACGGGACAGCCCTTAGACTCGTGAGGCGATGAGCAGCCTCTTTGACGACAGTTTCCTGACCGGCCTCCAGCAAGGGGAGGACGGCCCGCCGCCGCCCCCCGAGGAGCACGCACCCGACACGGTGCCGGAGGGCCTCTTCGAGGACGTCTTCGACGCGCCTCCGCCGCCGCGCGACGCCCACTACCGCGACGGCGCCCCGCGCCCCGTCGTCGACCCCGCGGCGCTGCTCGACGGGCTGAACACCGAGCAGCGCGCCGCCGTCGTGCACGCCGGCTCCCCGCTGCTCATCGTGGCCGGTGCGGGGTCGGGCAAGACCCGGGTGCTCACCCACCGGATCGCTCACCTCCTGGCCGAACGCGGGGTGCACCCCGGGCAGATCCTCGCGATCACCTTCACCAACAAGGCCGCGGGCGAGATGAAGGAGCGGGTCGAGGACCTCGTCGGGCCGCGCGCCAACGCCATGTGGGTCATGACGTTCCACAGCGCCTGTGTGCGGATCCTGCGCCGGGAGTCCAAGCGCCTGGGCTTCACCTCGTCGTTCTCGATCTACGACGCCGCCGACTCCAAGCGGCTGATGGCCCTGGTCTGCCGCGACCTGGACCTCGACCCGAAGCGCTACCCGCCGAAGTCGTTCACGGCGAAGGTCTCGAACCTCAAGAACGAGCTGATCGACGAGGAGACCTTCGCGGGGCAGGCGGCCGACGGGTTCGAGAAGACGCTCGCCCAGGCGTACGCGCTCTACCAGGCGCGGCTGCGCGAGGCCAACGCCCTGGACTTCGACGACATCATCATGACGACGGTCCACCTGCTCCAGGCGTTCCCCGACGTCGCCGAGCACTACCGCCGTCGCTTCCGGCACGTCATGGTCGACGAGTACCAGGACACCAACCACGCCCAGTACACCCTCGTGCGCGAGCTCGTCGGCCCGGCCGGCGAGGGCGACGCCCCCGGCGAGCTCTGCGTCGTCGGCGACGCGGACCAGTCGATCTACGCCTTCCGCGGTGCGACCATCCGCAACATCCTCCAGTTCGAGGAGGACTACCCGGACGCGAAGACGATCATGCTGGAGCAGAACTACCGCTCCACGCAGACGATCCTGTCGGCCGCCAACGCCGTCATCGAGCGCAACGAGAGCCGCCGCCCCAAGAACCTCTGGACGAACGCCGGCACCGGCACCCGGATCACCGGCTACGTCGCCGACACCGAGCACGACGAGGCGCAGTTCGTCGCCGAGGAGATCGACCGGCTGACGGACTCCGGGGACGCCAAGGCGGGTGACGTCGCCGTCTTCTACCGCACGAACGCCCAGTCCCGGGTCTTCGAAGAGATCTTCATCCGGGTCGGGCTGCCCTACAAGGTCGTCGGCGGGGTGCGCTTCTACGAGCGCAAGGAGGTCCGGGACGTCCTGGCCTACCTCCGGGTGCTGTCCAACCCCGAGGACACCGTCCCGCTGCGCCGCATCCTCAACGTCCCCAAGCGGGGCATCGGCGACCGGGCCGAGGCGATGATCGACGCCCTCTCGATGCGCGAGAAGATCTCCTTCCCGCAGGCGCTGCGCCGCGTCGACGAGGCGTACGGCATGGCCGCGCGGTCGGCGAACGCCGTGAAGCGGTTCAACACGCTGATGGAGGAGCTCCGCACGATCGTGGAGTCCGGCGCGGGACCTGCGGTCGTCGTCGAGGCCGTCATGGAGCGGACCGGCTACCTCGCCGAGCTCCAGGCGTCCACCGACCCGCAGGACGAGACCCGCATCGAGAACCTCCAGGAGCTCGCCTCCGTCGCGCTCGAATTCGAGCAGGAGCGGGCGGAGGAGGAAGGCGCGGGCACGCTCGCCGAGTTCCTGGAGAAGGTCGCGCTCGTCGCCGACGCCGACCAGATCCCCGACGAGGACGAGGACGGCTCCGGCGTCGTCACGCTGATGACCCTGCACACCGCCAAGGGCCTCGAATTCCCCGTGGTGTTCCTGACCGGCATGGAGGACGGTGTCTTCCCGCACATGCGCGCGCTCGGCCAGGTGAAGGAACTGGAGGAGGAGCGCCGGCTCGCCTACGTGGGCATCACGCGCGCCCGCGAACGCCTCTACCTCACCCGGGCCGCGATGCGGAGTGCGTGGGGCCAGCCCTCGTACAACCCGCCCTCGCGGTTCCTGGAGGAGATCCCGGACCAGCACCTGGAGTGGAAGCGCAAGGGCCCCATGGCGGCCTCGGCGGGACCGACGTCCGGCATCACGTCGTCCCTGTCGTCCTCGCGCTCCAGGTCGGGGCCCTCGGGGTTCGCGACCCGGCGCGGCTCCGAGAAGCCGGTGGTCACCCTGGTGGCCGGGGACCGGGTCACTCACGACCAGTTCGGGCTGGGCACGGTGACGGCGGTCGAGGGCTTCGGCGACCAGGCCAAGGCGACGGTCGACTTCGGCGACGAGAGGCCGAAGAAGCTGCTGCTGCGGTACGCACCGGTCGAGAAGCTCTGATCCCCGGCCGGTGCGGGAGGGCCTGACCCGTCCGGGTCGGGCCTGACCCGGCCCGGGGGACTCCGACCCGGTGGGCGGGAGCCTCCGACCTCGCGGGCCGGGGGAGGGCCCCGCTTCGTGGACCGGGGAAGGGACCGGCTGCGCGGGCCGGTGCAGGGCCTCGCTCCGTGGGCCCGCGTCGCCCGGCTGCGCGGGCCGGGGGAGTCCGGGCCGTGACGCCCGGTCCCCCCGGTGCTGCTGTCCGGTCCCTCAGTACGGGTTCACACCGTGGCTGCGCAGCCACGGCATCGGGTCGATCGCCGAGCCGCCGCCGGGGCGCACCTCGAAGTGCAGGTGCGGGCCGGTGGAGTTGCCGGAGTTCCCCGAGTAGGCGATGACGTCACCGGCCTTGACCGAGCCGGAACGGATCTTGGTGGTGCTCAGGTGGCAGTACCAGGTCTCGGTGCCGTCGGCCGCGGTGACGATGGCCATGTTCCCGTAGGCACTGTTCCACTGGGTACGGACGGTGCCGTCGGTCGCCGCCATCACCGGGGTGCCGTAGGAGACCGGGAAGTCGATGCCCGTGTGCACGGACATCCAGTTCACACCGGCCTGACCGTAGGTGGCGCTGAGGCCGTGCTGCGCCACGGGCAGGACGAACTTGGGGCGCGCCGCCTCCCGGCGTGCGGCCTCCTCCTCGCGCTTCTTCTTCTCGGCGACCTGGCGTTCCTTCAGGTCGATGCGCTCCTGGGTGCGGCTGGCGCGGTCGGCGAAGTTCTCCGCGTCGGCGCTGAGGTTGGCGAGCTGGGTGTCCAGCTTGTTGTTGGCCACGGCCGTCTTCACGGTGTCCGCGGCCGCCATGGACGTGGTGTCGTCCTTCTTCTCCTCGCCCCCGCCGGCACCGCCCACCGAGGCGGCGGCGATACCCGCGACGCTCATCACGCAGGCGGAGGGGACGGCGACGGTCAGGAGCGCGGAGCGCTTCGCGGGGGTGCGGCGCCTGCCCCGGCTGCCACCGCGTGCGGAACGGCCCACGGGGTGTGCGGCGACCCCTGCGGAGGGCGACTCCACGGCCAGGTCCGCGCCATCGGACGCGGTCCCGCCGGCTTCCGCCTCGGCTCCGGTCCCGGACGTCTCGTCGTACAGGTCCGTGTACATGTCGATGCCCGGCGTTCCCGCCCCGTCCGTAGCGACGTGGTCGTGGGTGCCGGGCGAGTCCTGCGAGGTGTGGGCGTCGATGTCGTGAGCGCCCGGATCGTGGACCCCGAAGTCGTGACCGCCGAGGTCGTGAGCGCCGAAATCGTGAGCGCCGAGGTCGGCGGCCGTGAAGCCGGTGGCCCCGAGGTCGTGAGCGCCGGGATCGTGTGCCCCGAAGTCGTGGGCCCCGAGGTCGAGGGCTCCGGTGCCGTCCAGCGAGGTGAACTCCGCCGTGCCGTACGACTCGTAGGACGCCGGCTGGTGTTCGTGTGACGGATACGACGTCTGTTCGGGGGCGTATGCCGCACTCCCGGGCGTGGCGCCGGTGTTCCAGGCGGTGGCGTCGTAGGTGCCGGTGTCGGCCGCCGCATAGCTCGCGTAGCCCGCCGTCTCGAAGGCGGGGGCGCTGAAGGAACCGGTCGCGTAGGCCGTGGTGTCGAACGTCGTGGTGGGGAAGGCGCCGGTGTCGCCGGCCGCCCACTGACCCGCCTGACCGGTGTGGTCCCACCCGCTGGTGTCCCACTGGCCCGTCGCGTCGGCCGGGGCCGCGGACCCGGGCATCCAGGTGCCGGTGTCGTAACCCTGGGCCGCCTGAGGGTGGACCTGGACGTCATAGGCGCCGTAGGAGGCCTGTTGGTGTGCTCCGGTGTCCCACTGGCCGCTGTCGTAACCGGCGTAGCCGCCGTCGTAGGCCGGGGCGTAACCGCCGCCGTACGTCGTGTCGTGATTACCGTCGTTCTGACCGGGAAGAGTCCCGAAGAGGGGATCGGTGTCGAAACCGCCGGTGGAACCGCTGTCGTATCCGGCATGCCCGGCGTGGGGGTGCTGGTCGTTCACCAACTTCTCTCTCGCCTCGGCAGCAGGACCAGTTCCGGGGTCCGGTGGGGGGACTCCGGGGGTGAGCAGTGGCCGCGACTGTACCCGGCGGTAGACGAGGACGACAATCTTCGGCGGCTTTCAGTCCCTCAGGAAACGGGCAATCGGCCGCCTTTCGGTGGACCGTTCAGTCAGGTTTGGCCCTATGTTCGAAGCGCGTTCTAATTCCCTGCCGCGCTCGACGCCTGTGCTGCGGTGGTGCCGAGGCGTGAAGCTCCGGGTGGTTCGGTGCTGCGACGGCCCGCCGGTGTTGTGGTGCGACGGCGCGGTGACGTTGTGGTGCGACGGTGCTGTGGTGCGGTGGCGCTTCACGTCGGAGACGCGGAGGTGCGGTGACGCTGCGGTGCGAGGAAAACCTCATGCGACGGAGGCGGCTCCCGGCGTGTCGACGGCCGTGCCGTCCGATTCGAGTGCCTGCCGGATCGCCGACGCGACCGCGGGGTGCACGGGAAGGGCGAGATGGCCGATGCCGGTGACGCGCACGTTCACCGCGTCGAGGTCGGGATGATCGACGCAAGCGGTCTCGACGGGGAGCATCACCCTGTCCAGCTCGCTCCAGAAGCTGACGAACCGGGTCCGGCAGCTCGGGGCGGGGCTGCGTAGCTCCTCGATGAGCGGGGAACCGCTGCGCATCTGGCGGACGATGGGGTGCGCGCCGGCCAGCGGGACCGCCGCGGTGCCGCCGTGCGGGGTGCCGAGGGTGACGAGCGTGCGCACCCGGCGGTCACCGCCGAGCCGTTGGACGTAGTACCGGGCGATCAGCCCGCCGAGACTGTGACCGACGACATCGACCTCGTGGTGCCCGGTCCGGGCGCAGATCTCCTCCACATGGCGGTCGAGCAACGCGGCCGCCGCGCGGATGTCGCTGGTCAGGGGCGAGTAGTTGAGCGACTCCAGGCGTCGCCAGCCGTGCCGGGCCAGAGAGCGGCGGAGCAGGACGAAGACCGAGCGGTTGTCGACGAGACCGTGCAGCAGGACGACGGGCGGGCGGTCGTCGGCCGCGACGGGCAGGACGGTCGCGGCTCTCGTGTCCGGCGGCCGGGCGACCCCGCCGGGACCGTCCCCCGTCCCGGTGCCGGTGCTGCCCGTGGTGCCGGTGGCGGCGGTGCTGGTTGCCGGTGCGGTGCCTGGTGCGGTCTCGGTGATCGCGTGGGTCGCGGCGTCCGCCCGGGTCGCGGTGTCCGCCCGGGTCTCGGCGTCTGTGTGCGGGGCGGGTCGGGGAGTGGGCGGCCGGCGCTGCGGGGTGAGGCCGGACGGGTAGACGAGCACGTGCCCGGCGAGGACGACCAGCTCCAGCGCGGTGGCTCTGATCAGCGTGGACGACAGTCGGCCGGGGCGCAGGCACGGCCCGCGCAGCAGCAGGGGAAGGAAAGGCAGGACCTTCATGGCCGACCTCCTCCACTGGCACGCGGGAGAGGCGGCTTCCTGCCCCGCGTGTCCGCACGGACTGCCGCGGAGGACGATCGGCGACCCTGGTGCGCCGGGGGTCGTACCACCGTGCCGTGCGGCTGACGGCACGGTGGTACGACGACCTCGTTGCGGCTCTCCGGCGGCGATCCCCGCGCGTCCCGCAGGTCGCTCGATGCCGGGAACTCCGCCGGTGATGGTGTCCTCTGTGTGATTTCCCCCTCCCGGTCCACCGCGAAACGGCGCCGTGCGGGATGCTGTGGATAACGTTCGTTCACATCGCCGGCCCTTTGGGCGCGGCAGACGCATGTGGAGGCTTTGATGGGTGTGACCGGTCCTATCCGTGTGGTGGTGGCCAAGCCGGGGCTCGACGGCCATGACCGCGGGGCCAAGGTGATCGCGCGAGCCCTGCGGGACGCCGGCATGGAGGTCATCTACACGGGGCTCCACCAGACCCCCGAACAGATCGTGGACACGGCGATCCAGGAGGACGCCGACGCCATCGGCCTCTCGATCCTCTCCGGGGCGCACAACACGCTCTTCGCCAAGGTCATCGAGCTGTTGAAGGAGCGCGACGCGGAGGACATCAAGGTGTTCGGCGGCGGCATCATCCCCGAGGCGGACATCGCTCCGCTGAAGGAGCAGGGTGTCGCGGAGATCTTCACCCCGGGTGCGACGACGGCCTCGATCGTCGACTGGGTGAACGCGCACGTCCGTCAGCCCGCGGGGGCCTGAGCCGGCCGTCGGTCTGCTGAGGCTTGAGCCCGCCGTCAGTCCGCCGTCAGCCTGCGGGGGCCCGAGCCCGCTGTCGGTCTGCGGAGCCTGAGCACGCTGTCCGCCTGATGAGGCCCGGGACCGCCGTCCGTCCGTGGAGGTTTCCGCGGCTCTCCGGGCCCGTCGGCCCGCATGGTGGCTTCGCGTCACTCCTCGCGGTCACTCCGCGTCGTCCTGGGACCGGCCCGCCTCACGGGACGGTTCGGCTGCCCGGGGTGGTCCGGCCGCCCGGGACAGCCCGGTGACCCGGGACTGGCCTATCCCCCGGGGCGGTTGCCCGTGCTGGGGCAGCTCGGCGGTCCGGGGCGGTTGTCCGTGCTGGGGCAGCTCGGCGGCCCGGGGCGGTAGCTCGTCCTGGGACAGCTCGGTTTCCATGGAGGCGCGCAGACGCAGGGTGGACACCAGGCGCTGGAACGCCTCCGACCAGTAGCCACCCGCACCCGGCGAGGCGCCTTCCGGCTCGTCCGGGGTGGTGGTGAGGACCGCGAGGCGGTCCGCCTCGGCCGGGTCCAGGCAGCGCTCGGCCAGGCCCATCACCCCGCTGAAGCTCCAGGGGTAGCTCCCCGCGTCCCGGGCGATGTCCAGCGCGTCGACCACCGACCGGCCGAGCGGCGCGTCCCAGGGCACCGAGCAGACGCCGAGGAGTTGGAAGGCCTCGGACAGACCGTGCGCGGCGATGAAGTCGGCGACCCAGAGAGCCCGTTCGGAAGGCGGCAGAGCGGCGAGGAGCTTCGACCGCTCCGCCAGCGACGCCGTCCCGGGGCCGTCCGCCGGCGGTATCGACGGGGTGCCGAGCAGCGCCCGCGCCCAGTCGGGATCGTGCTGTCGCACGGCGGCCCTGCACCAGGCGGCGTGCAGCTCACCGGCCCAGCCGTCGGCGACCGGCAGAGCCACGAGCTCGTGGGCCGTCCGGCTGCCGAACCGCTCGCGCCAGACACCGAGGGGGGTGGCCTCCACCAACTGGCCCAGCCACCACGAGCGTTCCCCGCGCCCCGAAGGCGGCCCCGGCACCACACCGTCGCGCAGCATCGCGGCGTCGCACTGGTGCGGAGCCTCCACGGCGATGGACACGGCGCCCCCCGTGCGGTCGGGATTCACACAGGTGGTGGCACGGTCCGCCATCCGGCGGGCGAGCGCGGAACCGGGCAGGGCGGAGAGCAGTTCCGCAGCCGTGGCGCGCACGTTGCGGCTGCGGTCCGTCAGCGCCGCCTCCAGGAAGGGCTCGTCGGCCGCCGACAGACCGGAGCGCAGGGAGTCGAGGAACATCAGCCGGTCCTCGGCCCGCTCGGAGGACCACGTGGAGGCGAGCAACGAGCGCGCCCCGTCGGGATCCTGCTCCCGCACGGTCCCGAGCAGCGCGACCCGCTCGGCGAAGAGCCCTTCCGCCCAGAGCTGCCGCACGGCCTCCGGATCCGCCGTGTCCGGCCGCCGCACCCCTCGTGACGAGGCGCGCAACGCGAACCTCCACTCCGGATTCAGCCCGGCCAGCCAGAGACCGCGCGGTCCGGCGAACGCCAGGACGTGCGGACGCAGATCCGTACGGGCCCTCGCCGCGTCCAGCAGCGCGGGCAGCAGCTCCGCCGGAGCGCGGTAGCCGTGCGCACCGGCGGAGGCCAGCCACTGGGGGATCAGCTCGGTGAGATCCGGGGCCGCTCCCCGACGCCCGCCACCGGACGGTGCCGAACGGTCGGCGAGCAACTGGGCGAGCCGGCGCCGAGCGGCGACGGGCAGCGGCGGCCGGAGATCGGCCGGTGCGGGCGCGGGCAGGGCGGTCCCGGTGGCCGGACGCAGGGCGGCCCTGCGGCGCACCGTGTGCGTCGCGGCCGTGCCGAGCAGGGCGGCGGGGCCGACCAGGGCTCCGTCCTCCGTACGGAGAGGTCGCCGATCGGTCCCGAGCAGTGCCGAGGTGACCAGGTCCTCCCATGAGGCGCGCACGGACACGCCGGTCGTGGTGACGGTGAGGGGCATCGGATTCCTTCCCGCTGGTCCGGTGTTGCTGTGGTTCGACGCTCCGGTGGGTCGGTGGGTCTGGGGGCCGTAGGTCTGTGGGTCCGTGGGGCTTCGGGCCGGTGGGTCGGTCGGGCGGTGGTCCGGCGTTGCAGTGGTCCGGTGGTCCTGTCCGGGGTCCGGGCCGGAGGTCTTGGACGCAGGGTCGTCGGGGCGGGGTCGTCGATGCCGGGGAGTCGAGGCGTGCGGTGAGGTCGGCGGACCGGGAGCGGCTGTGGGGGTGAGGCCGAAGGGATCGGCCGGGGCGGATTGCGGCCGTCCGGGAGGCAGCGGCCAGGGCGGGGGAGTGGTGGTGCGCTCGGCAGGGGGCCTCGGCGCCGTGGAGAGACGGGCGCGCGGTGCGTCGGACATCGGAGAGGGTTGCGGGCCCGTGGGGGCGCAGGGGCCCGCGCGTCCGCGCCGCGTCAGGTGAGCGCCACGGCCGTGCTCGGTCCCACGCCGTCGGAGGCGTCGGAGCACCAGGTGGCGAGCGGGTCGAAACCCCGGTGTCCGCACTCGCCGAACACCGTCAGGGGCCCGCCCCCGGAGAGCGCCACGAGCTTCCACCACCCCGGCCGGGACAGCGCCGGGGATGCCACCGGCAGGGCGGACCCGTCCACAACGCCGACCAAGTGCCAGCCGTCCGCGGAGGGCGCGGGCACGACCTCGCGCAGAACGGCCGGCCAGGCGTCGAGCCAGGGATCGTCCCGCAGCGCGTGCCCATAGGCGGCGACGGCGTCCGCCGCCGTCCCGCCCGGCGGCGGTGCCGCCGGGACGGCAGGCTCCCCGAACCGGGCTCCCAGCTCCACCCGCAGCCCTCCGCCGCCCGGATAGGGGGTCACCTCGGCGTCGATCACGGCACCCACCTGCAGTGCGTGGGCCGGGGCGCGACCCGGGGCGCCGTAGGACAACAGCAGGGCGATGCGCCCCGAACCAGCGCCGTGCAGCCAGGTGCGGCGGGTGACGATTCTGCCGTCCGGGGTGTCGTACCGGGCGAGCACCAGCCAGTGGTCGCGCACGGCCGGCCCCTCGGCGGAGCCGGTCAGCCCCACCCTCGTGAGGACGGTGGCCGCCAGCGGGCCGGACAGCCGGTCGAGCCCCAGCCAGGCCGAGTCCAGCAGGTGCAGCAGAGCGCACTCCTCCAGCAGCCGGGCGGGCCAGCCGGCCCCCGACGCCGGTATCGAGTCCAACTCCCTGACCCGGCCCGCGAGTCCCGGGGCCTGCGCATCGACCATCCGGGCGGCCGTTTCCTCCCACAGCCCGTGCCCCGGCCGGCCGGCTGCCGTGAGCCCGCCCCGCAGCAGATCGGCGAGGCGTTGCTCCAACTCCTGTGCGCCGCCCGTGACCCGCTCGGCCCTGCGCTCGGCGCGCCGGGCCGCCGCACGTCCCGCCGATCCGCGGGACGCCGCCGCTGGGCCGGGCCCGTCGCCGGGCAGACGTGACTCTCCCTCAGGACCGCGGTCCGGAACCGCGCGTCCCGTCGTCCGGTGTCCCACCGTCCGGTCGGAGCACCAGGGTTCTCCCCCGTGAGATAGCACCATGGGACCGACGGTAGAGGGCACCACTGACAATCGGCTCCGGCCGCTGCTCACGAGGCTCCGGACCGGCCCGGGGCACCGGTTCCGCGTCCGTCCGAGAGTCGTCCCGGCCAGCTGCCCGGACCGATTGTCAGTGGCGTGGTGCACCGTGGAAAACGCATCGGGTCGACCGATCCGGAGGGGGATCCATGACCGTGTCCGTACAGACCGACGCAGCCGGCCGCGAAGCCCTGAGGCCGCACGCCGAGCAGGCCTTCGCCCATGAGCTCGAAGCGCTTGCCGTCGCCGACGACCGGCCCAGACCGGCCCGTTGGAAGCTCTCGCCCTGGGCCGTCTCCACCTATCTGCTCGGCGGGACGCTCCCCGACGGCACCCTGATCACGCCGAAGTACGTGGGCCCGCGCCGTCTCGTCGAGGTCGCCGTGACGACGCTCGCCACGGACCGGGCGCTGCTCCTCCTCGGTGTGCCGGGGACCGCCAAGACCTGGCTGTCCGAACACCTCGCCGCAGCCGTCAGCGGGGACTCGACCCTGCTCGTCCAGGGCACCGCGGGCACCCCCGAGGAAGCGGTCCGCTACGGATGGAACTACGCCCAGCTGCTGTCGCACGGACCCAGCCGTGAGGCGCTGGTGCCGAGCCCGGTCATGCGGGGCATGGCCGAGGGCATGACCGTCCGGGTCGAGGAGCTGACCCGCATCCCCGCCGACGTGCAGGACGCGCTCATCACGACCCTGTCGGAGAAGACGCTCCCGGTCCCCGAGCTCGGACAAGAGGTCCAGGCGGTCCGGGGGTTCAACCTCGTCGCCACGGCGAACGACCGTGACCGCGGGGTCAACGAGCTCTCCAGCGCCCTGCGCCGCCGGTTCAACACCGTCGTCCTGCCGCTGCCCGCGACCCCCGAGGTCGAGGTGGACATCGTGTCCCGCCGCGTCGCCCAGATCGGCCACGCGCTCGATCTGCCCCCGGCCCCCGACGGCGCGGCCGAGATCCGGCGCGTCGTCACGGTCTTCCGCGAGCTGCGGGACGGCGTCACCACGGACGGCCGCACCCGGCTCAAGTCACCGTCCGGGACGCTGTCCACGGCCGAGGCGATCTCCGTCGTCACCGGAGGTCTCGCGCTCGCCGCACACTTCGGCGACGGGGTCCTGCGCCCCGGGGACGTGGCGGCCGGCATCCTCGGGGCCGTCGTCCGCGACCCCGCGGCCGACCGCCTGGTCTGGCAGGAGTACGTCGAGACGGTCGTCCGGGAGCGCGACGGCTGGCAGGACTTCTACCGGGCCTGCCGCGAGGCCGCCGTATGACACCCCGCAGCGGCGGGACCGCCCCCTCCGGGGGACCGCTGCTGCTCGGGGTGCGCCACCACGGACCGGGCTCCGCACGCGCGGTCCTGGCCGCCCTGGACCACGCCCGGCCGGACGCCGTCCTCGTCGAAGGGCCCCCCGAGGGCGACGCGTTGCTGCCGCTCGCCGCCCACCCCCGGATGCGCCCGCCGGTCGCGCTCCTCGCCCACGCCGTCGACGACCCCGGCCGCGCCGCGTTCTGGCCGATGGCGCACTTCTCGCCCGAGTGGGTGGCCATCCGCTGGGCCTCGTCCCACGGGATCCCCGTGCGCTTCGTGGACCTGCCCGCCGCCCAGTCGCCTGCCCTGGCGGACCCGGAGGGGGACGCCGCGGGCGGCGGCCGGGGCATCGATCCGATCGGAGTCCTCGCCGGGGCCGCGGGCTACGACGACCCCGAGCGCTGGTGGGAGGACGCCGTCGAGCACCGCGGGGCGGACGGCGGGCCGGCCGGCCCGCTGGCCCCGTTCGCCACGCTCGCCGAGGCGATGACCGCGCTGCGCGAGGCGTACGGGGACGGAGGCCACCCGTACGACGCCGTCCGGGAGGCCTGCATGCGGCTCCGGCTGCGCGCCGCCCGCAAGGAGTTCGGCGAGCACATCGCCGTGGTCTGCGGCGCGTGGCACGTCCCCGCGCTCCACACGAGGACGACGGTCGCCGCCGACCGGGCGCTCCTCAAGGGGCTGCCCCGGGTGAGGGTGGAGCTGACCTGGGTGCCCTGGACCCCTCAACGGCTCGCCCGGCACAGCGGGTACGGCGCGGGGATCGAGTCCCCCGGCTGGTACGGCCACCTCTTCGACGCACCGGACCGGCCCGTGGAGCGCTGGATGACGAAGGTGGCCGGACTGCTGCGCGACACGGACAGGACGGTGTCCCCGGCGGACGTCATCGAGGCGGTCCGGCTCGCCGGGACCCTGGCGGCGCTGAGGGGCCGGCCGGCCGTCGGCCTGACCGAGGCCACCGATGCCGTCAGGGCCGTCCTGTGCGAAGGGTCCGACGTGCCGCTCGCCCTCGTGCGCGACCGGCTCGTCGTCGGGGAGGCCCTCGGCGAGGTCCCGGAGACCGCCCCGGCCGTCCCCCTCCAGCGTGATCTGGACCGGCAGCAGCGCACGCTGAGGCTCCGGCCCGAGGCCGCGAGGCGCGAGCTGGAGCTCGACCTGCGCAAGGACACCGACGCGGCCCGCAGCCGGCTCCTGCACCGGCTGCGGCTGCTCGGCGTGCACTGGGGCGAGCCCATCGCGGGCCGGGGGAGCACCGGCACCTTCAGGGAGAGCTGGCGGCTGCACTGGGAGCCCGAGCTGTTCGTCCGGACCGCCGAGGCCGGTGTGTGGGGCACCACCGTGCTCGGCGCCGCCACCGCCAGGGCCGAGGCGGACGCCGTGGCGGCATCCTCGCTCGCCGGGGTCACCGCGCTCGCCGAGCGGTGCCTCCTGGCGGGTCTGTCCGAGGTCCTGCCCGTGGTGATGCGGGCCCTCGCGGACCGTGCCGCCCTCGACGCGGACGTCGGCCACCTCGCCGACGCGCTGCCCGCCCTGGCCCGCTCCCTGCGGTACGGCGACGTACGCGCCACCGACACCGCCGCCCTGGGGGAGGTCGCCGTCGGCCTCGCCGAGCGCGTCTGCGTGGGCCTGCCGCCGGCCTGCACCGGCCTCGACGCGGACGCGGCCGCGGAGGCGCACCGCCGGGTGGACGGGGTGCACACGGCGGTCGGGCTGCTCACCGGCGCGGTGCGGGCGGACGGACTGCCCGAGCGGTGGACCGGCGTCCTGCGCAGGCTCGCCGCCGGGGACACCGTCGCCGGGGTGATCCGGGGCCGCGCGGCACGCCTGCTGCTCGACGGCGGACACCTGGCCCCGGGCGAGACCGCCCGGCTGATGGAGCCGGTCCTCTCGCCGGGCACGGCACCGGCCGACGGGGCCGCCTGGATCGAGGGGTTCATCGGCGGAGCGACGGGAGGCGGTCTGCTGCTCGTCCACGACGAACGCCTGCTCGCGCTCGTCGACACCTGGCTGACGGACATACCCTCCGCCGCCTTCGACGACGTACTGCCCCTGTTGCGTCGCTCGTTCTCCGTCTGCGAGCCCGGTGTGCGGCGGGCGTTGGGCGAGCTCGTCCGCCGCGGGCCCGGCCCCGGCGCGACCCCGGAGGAAAGCGTGCCCGCCGCCCCGGGCTTCGGCGAGGGGCTCGACGGGGAGCGGGCGGACGCGGTGCTCCCGGTGCTGCGCCTGCTGCTCGGCCCCGGCACACCGGCGGAGCCGAGGACGGGCCGATGAGCACCGCCCGGGAGGACACGGAGAGGGAGAAGAGGACGATGGAGAAGGCCCGTGGCGGCGGAGGAACTCCAGCCGAGGAGGAGCGGGTGCGGCGCTGGCGCATGGTGCTCGGTGCGGAGAGCGCCGAGAGCACCGGCAGCGCGCTCGGCGGGCGCGACGAGGCGGTGGACGCAGCACTGGCCGCGCTCTACGACGGTGGCACGAAGCCGGGCAGCCGGGGCGGAGCCGAGCGTTCCGCGGGCCTCGGTGCCTCCGCCCCGGCCGTGGTCCGCTGGCTCGGCGACATCCGTACGTACTTCCCGGCCTCCGTCGTCCAGGTCATGCAGCGCGACGCGATGGACCGGCTCGGGCTCTCCGAGCTGCTGCTGGAGCCGGAGATGCTCGACGCGGTCCAACCCGACGTCCACCTGGTCGGCACGCTGCTCTCGCTGACGAAGGCGATGCCTGAGACCACGAAGGAGACGGCCCGCGCCGTCGTGCGCAAGGTCGTCGACGATCTGGAGCGCCGGCTCGCCACCCGCACCAGGGCGACGCTGACCGGCGCCCTCGACCGCTCCGCCAGGACCGGCCGGCCGCGCCACCGTGACATCGACTGGGACCGCACGATCCGGGCCAACCTCGGGAACCACGTGTCCCTCCCCGGCCGGGAGGGGCACGGCACGGTGATCCCCGAGCGTCTCGTCGGGTACGGGCGCGCGGACCGGTCGGTGCGGAAGGACGTGATCCTCTGCGTCGACCAGTCGGGCTCGATGGCCGCCTCGGTCGTCCACGCCGCCGTCTTCGGGGCGGTGCTCGCCTCGATGCGGACCCTGAACACCCGTCTCGTGGTGTTCGACACGGCCGTCGTCGACCTCACCGACCAGCTCGACGACCCGGTGGACGTCCTGTTCGGCACCCGGCTCGGCGGCGGTACGGACATCAACCGCGCGCTCGCCTACTGCCAGTCCAGGATCACCCGTCCGGCCGACACCGTCGTCGTCCTCGTCAGTGATCTCCACGAAGGAGGGATCCACGACGAGATGGTCGAGCGGGCCGCCGCGATGAAGGCCTCCGGTGCGCAGTTCGTGGCCCTGCTGGCCCTGTCCGACGAGGGAACCCCTTCGTACGACCGTGCGCACGCGGCGGCGCTGGCGGCGCTCGGCGCCCCGGCCTTCGCCTGCACGCCCGACCACTTCCCCGAGGTCATGGCGGCCGCGATCGAGAAACGGCCCCTGCCGGTCCCCGATCCCTCCCCCGGCGGGTGATCGGTCCTGGCCACGGTGGGTGAACGGGCCTGGTGGGTGATCGGTCCCGGCCAGGGTCGGTGAACCGACCCTGCCTCGGGGGAGGGAACGTCCCCGGGGGTGAACGTCGCCGGTGGGTGAACGGCCCCTGCTGGTGATCGGCCGGCGGATGACGCAGCCCGGACGGAGGACGGGGCCCGCCCCTGGACGCGGGCCCAGGGCGGTACCAGCGGGCACGGTCACGACCGGGGTGCGCGGCGACGGTCAGGGGCCGGGCTCGGCCGAGCCGGGCACGTCCTGGCCGGACACGTCCGGCTGCGGCGGAGCCTGTGCGGCGCTACCGGGCGGGACGTGTGGTGGCGCGCACAGTGGTGCGGCACGACCGGACGCCGTCACGACCCCGATGAGCGGCGGCGGTCAGGGGCCGGGCTCGGACGGTGCCGGCCGAGCCGGTCCGCGTGCCTGGCCGGGGACGGGCCGCGCGTCCGGCCGAGCCCGGTCCGTGCCCTCGCCCCGGACGGCCCGGCCCGCGTCGCCGACGCACCGTTCTGTCCTTCGCACCCCGGCCACCAGCACAGTCTGTGACGGGTATCACCGCTCAGGTGTGATGTGCAATTTAGGGTCCGGCGCGGCGCGGGGATAACCTGCCGGATGGACATGCCGCGTACCGGGTCTCCGTGTGCGCCTCCCTTGTGACTGCGCAGTCACGTTGCCCTCGCGGCACGCCCACGCAGAAAACGAACCGCGAGACCACTAAAAGGGACGGACGCGCGTGGACCTGTTCGAGTACCAGGCGAGGGACCTCTTCGCCAAGCACGGTGTACCGGTGCTGGCCGGTGAAGTCATCGACACGCCTGAGGCAGCCCGCGAGGCGACCGAGCGGCTGGGCGGCAAGTCCGTCGTCAAGGCGCAGGTGAAGGTCGGCGGCCGCGGCAAGGCCGGCGGCGTCAAGCTGGCGGCGGACGCGGACGAGGCGGTCGCTCGCGCGACCGACATCCTCGGCATGGACATCAAGGGCCACACGGTCCACAAGGTGATGATCGCCGAGCTGTCCCCGGAGATCGAGGCGGAGTACTACGTCTCGTACCTCCTCGACCGCACCAACCGCACCTTCCTCGCCATGGCCTCGGTGCAGGGCGGCATGGACATCGAGGAGGTCGCGGAGAAGACTCCCGAGGCCCTCGCGAAGGTCCCGGTCAACGCCGTCGACGGCGTCGACATCGAGAAGGCCCGCGAGATCGTGGCCCTGGCGAAGTTCCCGGCCGAGGTGGCCGAGGGTGTCGCCGAGGCCATGGTGACCCTGTGGGACACCTTCGTCGCCGAGGACGCGCTCCTCGTCGAGGTCAACCCCCTGGTGAAGACCAAGGACGGCCGCATCCTGGCGCTGGACGGCAAGGTGTCTCTCGACGAGAACGCCGACTTCCGTCAGCCCGGCCACGAGGCCCTTGAGGACAAGGCCGCGGCTAACCCGCTGGAGGCCGCTGCCAAGGCCAAGAACCTCAACTACGTCAAGCTCGAGGGCGAGGTCGGCATCATCGGTAACGGTGCCGGTCTGGTCATGTCGACCCTGGACGTCGTCGCGTACGCCGGTGAGCAGCACGGCAACGTGAAGCCCGCCAACTTCCTCGACATCGGGGGCGGCGCCTCCGCCGAGGTCATGGCGAACGGCCTGGAGATCATCCTCGGCGACCCGGACGTCAAGTCCGTCTTCGTCAACGTCTTCGGTGGCATCACCGCCTGCGACGAGGTCGCCAACGGCATCGTGCAGGCCCTGGAACTGCTCAAGTCCAAGGGCGAGGACGTCACCAAGCCGCTGGTCGTGCGCCTCGACGGCAACAACGCGGAGCTGGGTCGCAAGATCCTCTCCGACGCCAACCACCCGCTGGTTCAGCGTGTGGACACCATGGACGGCGCGGCCGACAAGGCCGCCGAGCTCGCCGCGGCTGCGAAGTAAGGGACGAGGGACTCCAACACCATGGCTATCTTCCTCACCAAGGACAGCAAGGTCATCGTCCAGGGGATGACCGGCGCCACGGGCATGAAGCACACCAAGCTCATGCTGGCCGACGGCACCAACATCGTCGGTGGCGTGAACCCCCGCAAGGCGGGCACCTCCGTCGACTTCGACGGCACCGAGGTACCCGTGTTCGGATCCGTCGCCGAGGCGATGGAGAAGACCGGCGCCGACGTGTCCGTCCTCTTCGTGCCGCCGGCCTTCGCGAAGGCCGCCGTCGTCGAGGCGATCGACGCCGAGATCCCGCTGGCCGTCGTGATCACCGAGGGCATCGCGGTCCACGACTCGGCCGCCTTCTGGGCGTACGCCGGTTCGAAGGGCAACAAGACCCGGATCATCGGCCCGAACTGCCCCGGTCTCATCACCCCCGGCCAGTCCAACGCCGGCATCATCCCGGGCGACATCACCAAGCCCGGCCGCATCGGTCTCGTGTCCAAGTCCGGCACGCTGACCTACCAGATGATGTACGAGCTCCGTGACATCGGCTTCTCGTCCGCCGTCGGCATCGGTGGCGACCCGGTCATCGGCACCACGCACATCGACGCCCTCGCGGCGTTCGAGGCGGACCCCGAGACCGACCTCATCGTGATGATCGGCGAGATCGGTGGCGACGCCGAGGAGCGTGCCGCCGACTACATCGCGAAGAACGTCACGAAGCCGGTCGTCGGCTACGTCGCGGGCTTCACCGCGCCCGAGGGCAAGACCATGGGCCACGCCGGCGCCATCGTCTCCGGCTCCTCGGGCACGGCCGCGGCCAAGAAGGAGGCCCTTGAGGCCGCAGGCGTGAAGGTCGGCAAGACGCCGACCGAGACCGCCAAGCTGGCGCGCGAGATCCTCGGCGGCTGACCGCTCCGGCGTCACCGCACACAGCGGAAACGGCGCGGGCGTCATCGCGGCCAACGACGAGTTCTTCGCCGAGCGCGAGAACCTGCTGAAGCCGGAGCCCGCCGCGTTCGACCCCGAGCGCTTCG
>NZ_JBEXRT010000069.1:0-19553 GCF_040613235.1 Streptomyces sp. NPDC006296
CACCGACATACCATATAAGTTGTGTGGTGAGGGGTGTACACCGGTTGCATCCACCCCACCCCCGGGCCCCGGCCCGGCCCGGACACCACGTGGTGTCCGGGCCGGGCCGTTTCCCTCGGAGGTCGCCCTCGGAGCTGGTGCCGAGCGCTACTTCTTGCGGCGCCGGCCGCCGGTGCTCTTCTGCGCCTTGCGGCGCTCCGCACGGGTCATCCCGTCGGCCTCGGACCGCGAACCGTCACCGTTGGAGAAGTCGCCCTCGACGACACCGCCCTCGCCGTCCACGGTGGGAGCGGAGAAGTGCAGCCGGTCCGGACGCTGCGGCGCATCCAGGCCCTTGGCGCGGATCTCCGGCCGTCCGCCGGTGGCGGCCGCCACCGGGGCGTCCTTCTTGTCGAGCGAGGGGCGCTCCGCGCCCTCCTCCACCGGGACCTCCTCGACCTGCTGCTCGACCTGGACCTCCAGGTTGAACAGGTAGCCGACGGACTCCTCCTTGATGCCCTCCATCATGGCGTTGAACATGTCGAAGCCCTCGCGCTGGTACTCGACCAGCGGGTCCTTCTGCGCCATGGCCCGCAGGCCGATGCCCTCCTGGAGATAGTCCATCTCGTAGAGGTGCTCACGCCACTTGCGGTCCAGGACGGACAGGACCACGCGCCGCTCCAGCTCACGCATGATGTCCGAGCCGAGCGTCTTCTCGCGCTCCGCGTACTGCTCGTGGATGTCGTCCTTGACGGACTCCGCGATGAAGTCGGCGGTGACGCCGGCCAGGTCGCCCGCGGCCTCCTCCAGCTCCTCGACCGTGACCTTCACCGGGTAGAGCTGCTTGAAGGCGCCCCACAGCCGGTCGAGGTCCCACTCCTCGGCGAAGCCCTCGGCGGTCTCCTGGCGGATGTAGTCGTCGATCGTGTCGTCCATGAAGTGGCGGATCTGGTCCTGCAGATCCTCGCCCTCCAGGACACGGCGGCGCTCGCCGTAGATGACCTCACGCTGCCGGTTGAGCACCTCGTCGTACTTCAGGACGTTCTTACGCGTCTCGAAGTTCTGCTGCTCGACCTGCGACTGCGCGGAGGCGATCGCCCGGGTCACCATCTTGTTCTCGATGGGGACGTCGTCCGGGACGTTGGCCATCGACATGACGCGCTCGACCATCTGCGCCTTGAACAGCCGCATCAGGTCGTCGCCCAGCGACAGGTAGAACCGGGACTCGCCCGGGTCGCCCTGACGGCCGGAACGACCGCGCAGCTGGTTGTCGATGCGGCGCGACTCGTGACGCTCGGTGCCCAGCACGTACAGCCCGCCGAGGTCCTTGACCTCTTCGAACTCCGCCTTCACGGCCTGCTCGGCCTTCTCCAGCGCGGCAGGCAGCGCCGCCGCCCACTGCTCGACGTGCTCGACCGGGTCGAGACCGCGCTGGCGCAGCTCCGCCTCGGCGAGGTCGTCCGGGTTGCCGCCGAGCTTGATGTCGGTGCCTCGGCCGGCCATGTTCGTGGCGACCGTGACCGCGCCCTTGCGGCCGGCCTGGGCGACGATCGTCGCCTCACGGTCGTGCTGCTTGGCGTTGAGGACCTCGTGCTGGACACCGCGCTTGGAGAGCTGCTGCGAGAGGTACTCCGACTTCTCGACGGAGGTCGTGCCGACCAGGATCGGCTGCCCCTTCTCGTGCTTCTCGGCGATGTCGTCGACGACCGCGGCGAACTTCGCGACCTCGGTGCGGTAGATCAGGTCCGACTGGTCGGCGCGGACCATGGGCCGGTTCGTCGGGATCGGCACGACGCCGAGCTTGTAGATCTGGTGGAACTCCGCGGCCTCGGTCATCGCCGTACCGGTCATGCCGGAGAGCTTGCTGTACAGGCGGAAGAAGTTCTGCAGGGTGATCGTGGCGAGCGTCTGGTTCTCGTCCTTGATGTCCACCCCTTCCTTCGCCTCGATGGCCTGGTGCATGCCCTCGTTGTAACGGCGGCCGGCGAGGATACGGCCGGTGTGCTCGTCGACGATCATGACTTCGCCGTCGATGACGACGTAGTCCTTGTCCTTCTTGAAGAGTTCCTTGGCCTTGATCGCGTTGTTGAGGTACCCGACGAGCGGGGTGTTCACCGACTCGTAGAGGTTGTCGATCCCGAGCCAGTCCTCGACCTTGGAGACACCGGGCTCGTGGATCGCCACGGTCCGCTTCTTCTCGTCGACCTCGTAGTCGCCGGTCTCCTCGATGCCCTTCAGCGGGTTGCCCGCCTCACCCCTGGTGAGACGCGTGACCAGCTTGGCGAAGTCGCCGTACCACTTCGTGGCCTGGTCGGCCGGGCCGGAGATGATCAGCGGGGTACGGGCCTCGTCGACCAGGATCGAGTCGACCTCGTCGACGACCGCGAAGTTGTGGCCGCGCTGCACGAGCTCGTCGCTCGACCAGGCCATGTTGTCGCGGAGGTAGTCGAACCCGAACTCGTTGTTCGTGCCGTACGTGATGTCGCAGGCGTACTGCTCACGGCGCTGGGCCGGAGTCATGTTGGCGACGATGCAGCCGACCTCGAGCCCGAGGAACTTGTGCACCCGGCCCATCAGCTCGGAGTCACGCTCGGCCAGGTAGTCGTTCACCGTGATCAGGTGCACGCCCTTGCCGGAGAGCGCGTTGAGATACGCGGGCAGGGTGCCGACGAGGGTCTTGCCCTCACCGGTCTTCATCTCGGCGACGTAGCCGAGGTGCAGGGCGGCGCCGCCCATCATCTGGACGTCGTAGTGGCGCTGTCCGAGGACGCGCTTCGCGGCCTCACGGACCGTCGCGAACGCTTCGGGAAGCAGGTCGTCCAGGCTCTCGCCGTCCGCGTACCGTTCCTTGTACTCGTCGGTGAGCGCCCGCAGCTCGGCGTCGGAGAGGTCGACGAAGTCCTCTTCGATGGAGCTGACCTGGTCCGCGATGCGGTGCAGTTTGCGCAGGATCTTTCCTTCGCCTGCACGCATGAGCTTGTGGAAGACGGACACTGAGGCTGGTCTCCTTGCCGGTCGGGCCTGGCACTGGGTCGTGGTATGGACTCGGGCACGGGCACGGCAGGTGGGCCCCACCGCAACGGCCATCGTAAGCGAGGACCGCACCGCGCCGGGAGGGCTGCCGCCGCGTTGCCTCCACCGCACCCTCGACAGGACAACGGCCGGAGGGCACGGAAGGTGCCGGGAAGCCCGAAAAGTGCTGGCATCCCCCGCACGGGATCCACAGAATCCCTGTATGGAGCCGATCACCCTCACCACCGAGCGCCTGTCGCTGCGCCCTTTCGGCCCGCAGGACGCCGAAGCCCTGTACCTCGCCTGTCAGGATCCCGACATCCAGCGCTGGACGGTCGTCCCCTCCCCGTACTCCCGCGCCGACGCGGCGCTGTGGACGGAGACGCTGTCCCCCGCGGGCTGGCGGGAGGACACGATGTACAACTTCGCGGTGGTCCGCCGCGACGACGGGCCGCTCGTCGGCGCGCTCGGCATCAACCGCTGCAGCCTGCCGGGAACCTTCGAGGTGGGTTTCTGGACGGCGCGGGAGCACCGCGGCGCCGGTCACACGACGGAAGCGGTGCTTGCGGCGGCCCGCTGGGCCTTCACCTCCCTCTCTGCGGACCGCCTCGAATGGCGGGCGGAGATCGGCAACGCCCCGTCCCGGGCGGTCGCGCTGCGTGCGGGTTTCCGCATGGAGGGTGACCAGCGGTCGGGGCTGTTCAACAAGGGGACGCGGCGCGACACCTGGACCGGCGCACTGCTCCCGGCCGACCTGGGGCTGCCCGGCACCCATCCGCACCTGCCGTCCCGGGACGGCCTCCGCCCCCCGGGGGCGGGCACCGATGTCAGTGGTGCGCTCTAGGGTTCGACCATGACGTCTGTGCCGCCGCCCGTCCTGGAGCTCTCCGCCGACCAGGCACGCCGTATCGCCCTGCGGTCCCAGGGCCTCCTGGGTGCTCCGGACCGCCGGGGCGGGGTCCCCGGCGTCCTGCGCCACCTCGGGGCCGTCCAGCTCGACACCATCTCCGTCCTGGCCAGGTCGCACGAGCTGGTGCCGTACGCCCGTCTCGGCGCGCTCGGCCGGCGCACGGTCGACGACGCGTACTGGTCCGGGGGCCGCTCCTTCGAGTACTGGTCGCACGCCGCGTGCATCCTGCCGGTCGAGGAGTGGCCGCACTTCGCGTTCCGGCGCCGCGCCTACCGGTCCCGGCCGCACTGGAACCACGACCTGCCCGACGGCGCCTACGAGACGGTGATCAAGCAGCTGCGCACCGAGGGCCCGTTGACGGCGACCGAGCTGGGCGGCGCGAAGAACGGCGGCGAGTGGTGGGACTGGTCCGCCTCCAAGGTCGCCGTCGAGCGGGCCCTGATGTACGGCGAGGTGGTGTGCACCGAACGGCGCGGCTGGAAGCGGGTCTACGACCTGGCCGAGCGCGCGATCCCGGACACCGTGCTCCACGACGACCTGGACGACGCGGAGTGCCTGCGCCGGCTGGTGGCCCTCGCGGGACGGTCGCTGGGCGTCGGCACCCGGGCGGACATCGCCGACTACCACCGGCTCAAGGCCGAGCAGTTCGACGCCGTGGTGGCGGACTCCGGGCTGGTCCCGGTGTCGGTGCGGGGCTGGGCGAAGCCCGCCTGGGCGCACCCCGAGGCCCTGGCGTCGGAGCCGCGCGGCCGGCACCGCACGACACTGCTGTCCCCGTTCGACTCCCTGATCTGGGAACGGGCGCGCACCGAGCGGATCTTCGGCTTCGCCCACCGCCTGGAGGCGTACGTCCCCCGACCCAAGCGGATCCACGGCTACTTCGCGATGCCGCTGCTGGCGGGCGGTCTGCTGCGGGGCCGGGTCGACCCGGCCAGGGAGGGCACCACTCTGGTCGCCCGCCAGGTGTCCGTGGACGGCCCGAAGTCCGTGCCGCAGATGGCCGAGGCGCTCGTCGAGGCGGCGTCCTGGGTCGGCTGCACGGAGGTGCGGCTGGAGCGCGTCGACGCACCGGAACTGCGTGAGCCGCTCATGGCCGAAATCAGCCGTGCGTTGCGCTGAAGACTGTTCCCCGGGCGCGCCCGGCCGGGGAGGTGACAAGCGGACCAGGGACCGGGCGGGCGTGCCGCGTCACCGGATCTCGAGGATCTTCTCCCGCATGGCGTAGACCACCGCTTCCATCCGGGAGTGCAGCTGGAGTTTCTCCAGGATGTTGCGGACGTGGTTCTTCACCGTGTTCTCGGAGATGAACAACTCCTTGGCGATATCACGGTTGTTCATGCCCGTGGCCACGAGCTTGAGCACTTCGAGCTCACGGTCGGTGAGGCGGGGCGCGGGGACGAGCCGGCGCTCGTCGGTGCGCTGGATCATCGACTTGAACTCGGTGAGGAGCTTGGAGGCCATCGACGGGCTGATCTGGGACTGTCCGTCGGCGACGGCGCGGATGGCCGTGGCGACCTCGTCGGTCGAGATCTCCTTGAGCAGATAGCCGGTGGCACCCGCCTTGATGGCCTCGTAGAGGTCGGCCTCCTCGTCGCTGATCGTCAGCATGATGATCTTCGCGCTGGGGGCCACCTCCTTGATGGAGGTGCAGGCCTCGATGCCGCCGCGCTTCGGCATCCGGACGTCCATCAGCACGATGTCGGGGAGCAGGTCCGCGGCCTTGTCGACCGCCTCGGCCCCGTCCCCCGCCTCGCCGACGACCTGGATGTCCTCCTCCTGCGCGAGAACGATCTCCAGACCTCTGCGGAAGAGCGCATGGTCGTCGACCACGAGCACCCTGATGGGCTCCCCGCGGGCACCGTCGTCGTCCGCGACGGATTCCGCACGGGCCGCGCTGCCGGCGTCGCTCGTCCCGCGCACGGGCCCGAAGGTGTCCGCCATCGTTCCTCCCCCTGAAGCCACTGCCTGAGGTCACAGGCTGTCCGCCAACGGCAGTGCACAGAGCACCGATTGGCCTGGGACGCCCATGATTTCATGCCTGGCCACCGAAGCGGTGCCCCTGAGGTCGCACAGACCTCTCAGAGACACCGCTCACCGGCTGGGACAGGTGACTTTCAGCCGCCGAGAGCGCCGCCCGCGCCACCGGCCTCGTCGGCGGCCAGCGGGTCGGTCCTCAGGTGGATGACACCGTAGTCATAAGCGTGCCTCCGGTAGACGACACTGGACTCCTTGGTCTCGGAGTCGACGAACAGATAGAAGTCGTGGCCGACCAACTCCATCTCGTACAGCGCCTGGTCGAGGGTCATCGGCGCTGCGACGTGCGTCTTCTCGCGGACCACCAGCGGGCCCTCGCCCTGGACCTCGAGCGAACCGATCCTGGTGGTGGGCACCGACGAAGCGGTCTCCTCGGGGACGAACTCGCCGTCCCCGTTCAGCGAGGCGGCCTCGGGGACGGCCTCGGCGACCTCGGCCGCCGACAGCCGGCCGTTACCGCGCCTGCTGTAGCGCTTGTCGTGCTCCTTGCGCAGCCGCGCATCCAGCTTGTCGGTGGCCAGGTCCAGCGCTGCGTACGGGTCGCCTGCCGCGGCTTCCGCCCGGATGACCGGCCCTCGCGAGCGGAGCGTGATCTCCACCCGTGCGGCACGGTCGGCCTGGCGGGGGTTCGGCTCCTTGGACACCTCGACGTCGAGACTGATCACCTTGCCGTCGAACTTCTGGATCTTGTCCAGCTTCAGCTTCTCGGCCACGTGCTTGCGGAACCGCTCGGGCACCTCGGTCTTGCGGCCCTTGACGACGATGTCCACGCAGAACTCCGTTCCCGGATCGCTCCGCTTCGGCGGCGGAGCATCTCCCTTTTGCACCAGGCCCCGGTGATCGCCGGAGCCGCTGACTCGGTGGCTGTCACCTCCTCCTCCCCCGTCGGCGGAGACTTACCCCACCGAATTCCATGCTTCTGGCATACCGGTGAGTCACCTGCCCGAAAGCTGGTGTTGCGTTCGTCGAGGTGGGGAATTCACCGCTCCTCACCACCGAACATAGCCTGCCCACCGCCGTGTCGGCACCCGCTACTCACGCGTACCTCCGACCGGAGGACTTCACCCGCTCACCACCTGCAACGATGCGAGCTTTGCGTCAGTTCCGGTTTATTTCGAAAGCGGCCGGAGAAGCGGCCACGACCGCGGCCCTCAAGGCCTCCGCCGGGACACCGTCCGGACCTCCGGAGGCACGGACCGCGCGGGCCGCCTCGGCCAGTGAGGCACCCGTCGTCAACAGGTCGTCCACCAGCACGACCCGGCCCGCTCCGAGCAGCTCCCGGCCGCCGTCCGCGACCACCAGCGCACCCGCCAGATTCGTCTGCCGGTCCCGGGCCCCCAGCCCCGCCTGGTCCGCCACCGCACGCCGCTGCCGCAGCACCGCGAGCACCCGGGCCCGCGTCCCTCCGCGGCGCAGCTCGGCCGTGGCCGCGACCGCGAGCCGGCGCGCGGGATCGTGCCCGCGCCGCGCGGTGGCCCGTCGCGCCGAGGGCACCGGCACCAGGAGCAGGGGGCCCGCGTCGCCGGAATGCCCCGCTCCGGCCCGCACAGCGGCCGCCAGCGCTCCACCGAGGGCCCCGGCCAGCCCCAGTGCCCCTCGCTCCTTGTGGGCCAGCAGCATCGCGCGTACGGCGTTCTCATAGGGTGCGGCGGCGTGGACCACGGGGAGCCCCACGGGCTCGGGCGCGGGTCTCACCCGGCACGGCCCGGCCTCCAGCGCGGCCGCGCACGACCGGCACAGCTCCGTCCTCGGACTGCCGCAGCCCCCGCAGGCCACGGGCAGCACCAGCCCCACGATCTCCCGCCACCATCTCCGCACGGCTCCACTGTGCCGCGGACACCGCCGGCCCCGCTCGCCCTGTGGAGAACCCCGGCGACCCGCACCCCCGCACCCTGTGGAAAACCCGCCCCGGCGTCCCGCGCGCCGTGCCCCGTGCGCTGCCGGACTGCCCGACTACCGGGCCGCCGGAGCACCCGCGCCCGGCGCGACGGGCGCGCCCCGCCCGTGCGGGAACCCGGTCGGGGCGCGCAGGGCTCAGCCGGGGTAGACCAGCGAGGAGCCGTCCTTGAGGACCGTCTGCCAGTTGTCCCCGGGCGAGAGCTTCACTATCCCGTCGCTCTCGGTGTCGGCCATGAGCGGCAGCTGCTCGTCGTCCGCGGCCGCGACCGCCGTCACCTGGTTCACACCCGGCAGGATCCCGGAGGACGAGCTGGAACCGTCGGCCTGCACGTACCGCACCTGCTGCACCCCGCCTTCCTCCTTGCCGACGACCACGAGGCGGCTGCGGCCCGACCAGGAGACGGCCGTCACGTCGGCGAGCTGGGGCGCCGCCTGGCGCAGGTCCTGCACCGAGACCTGCTCGGCCTCACCCGAACCGTGCCGCTCGACACGGCCGATCTGCAGCGTCGTGTGTCCGTCCCGGGACACCCGCAGGGCGATCCGGACCCCGTCGGCCGACAGGCGCAGGGACTCGATCCGCCCACCGTTCAGGCCCGGTACCGAGACCTCCTGCGGTTCGCCCTCGCCTCCCACCACACGCAGCAGCCTGGAGTTCGAGGGATCGCGGTCGGCGACCCACAGATCTCCCCTGCCGTCCCAGCTCGGCGCCGACAACCGGTCCTCCGCCGCCGCCGCGAGGCTGGTCACCACCGGAGGAGACGGCTCACCGTCCTCCACGAGGGAGGACACGTAGAGGTGCTGCTGATCCGCCGAGACCGCGGCGGCCCGCTGCTCGTCCCGGGACACGCCCACGGCCCCCATGGCGACCGTCCCGCTGCCCAGCGGGCCGATGACCGGCTCAGGGTCGCCACTGCCCTTGCTGCTCCCGGGGATGCGCTGGACACGCCCCTTGTCGTCGACGAAGTACTGGCTGTCGGGGCCCTCCGAGCCGTTGTCCGAGGAGAACTCCTCGGCCTCGTCGGCCCCCAGCGAGCACAGCGGACCGCGCCCACCCTGCAACTCCACCTGCCCCACACGGGCGGACGTCAGGTCCCGCAGCGTGAAGAGCACCTGGGCCGCCATCATCCGGCAGGCACTCTGCCCGACCGTGTCGGCCTTCTTGTTGAGCGGCACCTTCAGGACGTTCTGGTCGTCCGGCGCCAGCGAGGTGACCCCGGTCTTCAGCGCCGTGCCGTCGGGGAACCGCGAGTCGACCACCGGCCGCAACCAGTTCGAAGGGCCGTCCAGCAGCGTCCGCACGGTCTGCGTGGCCGTGTCCATGCGGGTGACCGGATCCGTGCGGTTGCGCACGTAGACCGGGTCGGCGACCAGCGCGGCATCGGCGTCCGCACGCCCGGCGGCGAAGTAGTACTTGTTCACGGACCGGTAGAGGCGCTTGAAGTCGGACTGCCCGAGCACCAGCCCGTCCGGCACGACGTCGATGCGCCACTCCTGCTTGCCGTCCGTCCCCTTCTCCCTGACCAGATGAAGCATCTGGGAGTACTCGGACGGGGCGAGGGGACGGTAGGAGCTCTGCTCGTCGACGGCCGCCACCTGCTCGCCGGTCAGCGTGTAGGTGGTCTCGGTGCTCCGGCGCTCCTTGTCGTGGATCGTGGGCCCGTTGCGGTTGGGCGCCTTCGCGAGCACCGTGGTGCCCCGGGACGGCTGCCAGGTGCGCGCCGCGTCCGCGGTGAGGTACTTGCGGGTGGTACGGAAATCGGGGTCGTCGCTGGTCATCGATTCCAGGAAGCCGTCGACGACCTCGATGGGGGAGGCACCCTCCCGCGGGGCGACGGCGTACACCTGGACCTGCGAATCGCCCGGCTGCGAGGCGTCGACCGCCTTGACGTCACCGGTGACCGGCATCGCCCCGCAGCCGGCCAGCACCACGACGCCGCAGCCCAGCAGCGCGGAGAGCCGCACCGTCCGGCCTCGGCCGCCCCGTCGGCGGTCAGTGTCCACGAGTGGTGTCCTCCTGCTCCGGATGCCGCATCCCGGGGGCGGTGCCCGCGTCCGTCCGGTCCGCGGCGGAACGCGACACCACACGTGCCCCGCTGCCCGGCAGCGCCGCCGGATGGACCGACGCCGGTGTCCGCCCCGCAGCCGGACCGTGTGCCGGCACACCCAGGTGCGAGCGCCCCGCGGCACCCGTCTGGCTCGGCACGGACATCAGCCTGTGTTCCTCCGCTGCCGGCACCGCCTGCTCACGCTCACGGTCCTCGCGGTTGCGCCGGGAGTCCTCCGGTTCCAGCGGTATCGGCGATCCGCGCAGCGGTTCGTCCGCCGTGCGCGGCAGGGTCAGCCGGAACTGCGAACCACCGCCGGGCTCGCCCCACGCCTGCAGCCAGCCCCCGTGGAGACGGGCGTCCTCCACCGCGATCGACAGCCCGAGGCCGGTGCCACCGGTGGTGCGGGCACGGGCCGGGTCCGCACGCCAGAAGCGGTTGAAGACCCGGGTCGCCTCTCCCGGCTTGAGTCCGACGCCGTAGTCCCTGACCGCCACCGCCACGGCTCCCTGGGCGACGCCCATCCGCACGACGACGTCCCGGCCCTCGCCGTGCTCGACGGCGTTCACGACGAGATTGCGCAGGACCCGCTCGACACGGCGCGCGTCGGCCTCCGCGACCACGGGCTGCTCGTCGCCGACCACCCGGATCCGGGTTCCCTTGCACTCGGCCAGCGGCGCGGCGCCACCGATCACCCGTCGGACGACGGTGCGCAGGTCTATGGGCTCCGCCTCCAGCGCGGCGGCCCCCGCGTCGAACCTGCTGATCTCCAGCAGATCGGACAGGAGCGACTCGAACCGGTCCAGCTGGTCGCCCAGCAGCTCCGCGGAACGGGCCGTGACCGGGTCGAAGTCCACACGTGCCTCGTGGATGACGTCGGCGGCCATCCGCACGGTCGTCAGCGGGGTGCGCAGCTCATGGCTGACGTCCGAGACGAAACGCCGCTGCATCCGGGAGAGCTCCTCCAGCTGCTGGATCTTCAGCTGGAGGTTCTGCGCCATCTTGTTGAAGGCCTCACCGAGGCGCGCGATGTCGTCCTCACCGGTGACCTTCATCCGCTCCTGGAGCCGGCCGGCGGAGAGCCTCTCGGCGATCCCCGCCGCCATCCGTACGGGCGTGACGACCTGGCGCACCACGAACCAGGCGATGGCACCGAGCAGCACGACCACGAACAGACCGGCCGTGGCCAGCGTCGTCGTGACCAGGGTCAGCGACTTCTCCTCCTGCGTGAGCGGGAAGAGGTAGTACAGCTCGTACGGGTTGTGGTCGACGTCGTAGAGCCTCTTGCCGACGACGAGCCCCGGCTCCGATGCCTTGCCGTGCGAGTAACGGATCAGCGAGTACGTCTGGAAGGCCCCCGCGCCCTTGCCGACGTCGTCCCGCAGCCGCTGCGGGATGCTCGACGCGTCCACACTGCCCGAGCCGCGCGGGGCACGGCTGGTGGCGGTGCCCTGGCCGACGGAGTCCGCGCTGAGCGCCACCACGTTGAACGCGTTGGCGCCCCCGCTGGCGAGCTGGTCGACGAGCTCCGTGCGCCAGGAGGTGCTGGCCGTCATCCCGTCGGTGCTCTCCTCGCTCTGGTCCCCGGGGACCAGCGGCGCGTTCGCGTTCGTCTGGGCGGCCGCGAACCCGCCGGCCGCCTGGGTCTGCGCGGCCTTGCCCTTCGCCTCCAGCAGGCCGTTACGGACCTGGCCGATCACGACGAAGCCGAGGAGGAGCACCACGGCGATCGACATCAGCAGCGTCCCCGCCACGACACGCAACTGCAGGTTGCGCCGCCACAGGCGGACAGCCGGCAGCAGCGGCCCGCTGATCCACCGCATCAGCAGGCGCGGGACGGGCCCACCGGACGTCCGGTCGCGGAGCAACCGCCGGCCCAGCGGGACTCGGCTCAGCCAGGAAGCAGTCCGTGCCGGACCGGCAGCCCGCTCCGTACGGGCCCCGGGCACCCCCGGTGGCGGAGCAGCGCTGCCCAGGGTCATGTCAGCTCGGTCCGGCCTTGTAACCGACACCGCGGACGGTCACGACGATCTCCGGCCGCTCCGGGTCCTTCTCCACCTTCGAGCGGAGCCGCTGGACGTGCACGTTCACCAGACGGGTGTCGGCGGCGTGGCGGTAGCCCCAGACCTGTTCGAGCAGCACCTCACGGGTGAAGACCTGCCACGGCTTGCGGGCGAGGGCGACCAGCAGGTCGAACTCCAGCGGGGTGAGGGCGATGGACTGCCCCTCCCGCTTCACCGAGTGACCGGCCACATCGATGACGAGGTCACCGATGGCCAGCTGCTCGGGCGCGGGCTCCTCGGACCTCCGCAGACGTGCCCTGATCCGGGCGACCAACTCCTTAGGCTTGAACGGCTTGACGATGTAGTCGTCGGCCCCCGACTCCAGGCCCACCACCACATCCACCGTGTCGCTCTTGGCGGTGAGCATGACGATCGGCACACCGGACTCGGCCCTGATCAGCCGGCAGACCTCGATGCCGTCCCGTCCGGGCAGCATCAGATCCAGCAGCACCAGGTCCGGCTTGGCCTCACGAAAAGCGGCCAGTGCCTTGTCGCCGTCCGCTACGAACGACGGCTCGAAACCTTCTCCACGCAGCACGATGCCGAGCATCTCGGCCAGTGCGGTGTCGTCGTCGACGACAAGGACGCGTCCCTTCATAACGACATCATCCCATTAGCTAATCGTTACCTGCGATGACCTGGCACACAGCTCTGCCAGTCCGACCCCCGTGACCGGGGAAATGACACCCTGCTCCGTGACGATCGCCGTGACCAGTTCGGGCGGCGTGATGTCGAAGGCGGGGTTGTACGCGTTGGCCCCCGAGGGTGCGACGATCATGCCACCGCCTCCGTCGACGGCCGGCACACCCGGCTTCGACGTGATCTCCGTCACCTCCGCCGCGGAGCGCTGCTCCACCACGATCGATGCACCGTCCACCGTTTCCAGATCCACCGTGGTCGTCGGCGCCACGACGATGAACGGCACATGGTGGTACCGCGCCAGCACCGCCAGCGGGTAGCTCCCCACCTTGTTGGCCACCGAGCCGTCCGCCGCGATGCGGTCCGCGCCGATGAGAACGGCGTCCACCTCCCCCGCCGCGAACAGCGAACCCGCCGCATTGTCCGTGAGCAGGCTGTACGGCATCCCGTTGCGGCCGGCCTCGTACGCGGTCAGCCGCGCCCCCTGGAGCAGCGGCCGGGTCTCGTCCACCCACAGCTGCCGCAGGCGGCCCTCGCGGTGCGCCCGGAGAGCCACCGCGAAGGCCGTCCCCGCACCGCCCGACACGAGTGCACCGGTGTTGCAGTGGGTCAGCAGCCGGTGCCCGCCGCCGCCCGGAAGAAGCTCCGACAGCAGTTCCAGACCGTACTGCGCCATCCGCACACTGGCCGCGGCATCCTCCTGGTGCAGCGCGCGCGCCTCGGCGAGCGCCACCGCAGCGGCGGCCTCCGGGACGGCCCCGCTCTCCACCGCCGCCCCGTACGCACGAGCCACCCGACGCGCGCCGTATCCGAGATTCACCGCGGTGGGCCGCGCCTGCTCCAGCAGCTCCGCGGCCTGCGCCACGTCCTCACCCCGGACGGCCGCCAGCGCCACCCCGTAACCGCCGGCGATGCCCAGCAGCGGCGCCCCGCGCACCGCCAGGGTCCGGATCGCCCGCACCAGCGAGGGCACATCGCCACACACCAGCTCGGTCTCCTCGGCGGGCAGCCGCGTCTGGTCGAGGAGGACCACCGCGGAACCTCCCGGAGACTCGTCCCAGCGGAGCACGGAGAGGGCCGGAGGCTCGATACCCACCGGCGTTTGTACGTCCTGATCAGCCATCTGCCCAGTCTGCCCGCTGAACCGCCCGCATAAGAAGGCAGGAAGGAGATACACCGCCAGACCCGCACCGGACCGGCGCGTGGCACGATGGCTGGCAACCTGCCGCCCCGATGAGCGGGCAGGACTGTGAAGGAGCGACCATGAACGACTCTCCGGGCTGGGCTTCGCCCGGATCCGCCCCCTCCGACGGCCAGGAGACGGGCATTCCCCAACCCTCGTCTCCCGTTGACGGAAGCGGACAGTGGTCTCCGGCACAGCCCCCTCCCGGCCAGTGGTCGCCGCCGAGCGCCCCCGGCAACGGACCGGGCGCACCGCCGCCCGCCCCCGGCTGGGGCGGTGCGCCTCAAGGCCCCGGCTGGGGCGGCGCACCCGCGGCCGCGAAGCCCGGCGTCATCCCGCTCCGCCCCCTGGGCGTCGGCGAGATCCTCGACGGAGCCGTGTCCACCATGCGCACCCACTGGCGCACGGTGCTCGGCATCAGCCTCACCGTCTCCGTGATCGCCGAGATCGCGGTCATCCTGATGCAGCGCTACCTCCTGCCCGCGCAGGAGCCCGTCGATCCGAACGCGACCGGCGCGGAAGCCCTCCGCCAGGCCACCGACTCCGCTCAGATGCAGCTGCTCAACAGCGGTCCGAGCACGTTCGTCGCGATGATCGCCACGCTCTTCACCACATCGATCCTCACCGTCGTGATCAGCCGCTCCGTGCTGGGCCGTGGCGTGACGCTCTCCGAAGCATGGGCCGAGGCCCGTCCCCGTCTGCTCCCCCTGCTCGGGCTGACTCTTCTGCTCAGCCTGATGAGCGCGGGGATCATGGCCGTGGGCCTGCTCCCGGGCCTCGTCCTGGGCAGCGGATCGAGTGGCCTCGCCCTGGTCTTCCTCGGCTTCCTCGCCTCCTGTGTCGTCGTCCTGTGGCTGATGATCCGCTTCACGCTGGCAGCACCGGCCCTGATGCTGGAACGACAGTCCGTACTCACCGCGCTCCGCCGGTCCGCGAAGCTGGTCAAGGGCACCTGGTGGCGGACCTTCGGCATCCTGGCGCTCACCTACCTGCTGGTCATCGTGCTGACCCTGGTCATCACGATTCCCTTCGGCATCATCGCGGTGACGCTCGACAGCGGCGGCCTGAGCGAATTCCTCAACAACAGCTCGCAGGACTTCGGCTGGCCCTTCCTGATCGTCACGGGCATCGGTGAAGTGATCGTCTCGACGCTGGCCTATCCCTTCACCGCAGGCGTGATGGCCCTCCTCTACGTCGACCAGCGCATCCGGCGCGAGGCGCTCGACCTGGACCTCGCCCGGGCCGCCGGCGTACCCGGCTACGACACCTCCAGGAGCTGATGCGGTGACGGGCGCGGGGGGCACCGCGGCGATACGGCTCTTCCGGGCGGGCGAGGACGTACCTGTGGTCGTCCCACGCGTCCCCGCCCGCGAGTCCGCCCGGGACGAACTGTCCGACCCGATGTACCACGAGCACGATCCGAACCTCCTCGAACGCGGTCTCGACCACTTCTGGACCTGGCTCGGCGACCTCTTCGCGGGAGCCGCCGGTGCCGCTCCCGGCGGCCCGTTCGGCCTGGTGGTGCTCGTCCTGGCCGTCGTCGGCCCGGCCGCCGTGCTGTGGTGGCGGCTGGGCACACCGAGGCCCGACCCACGCTCTCCGGAGACACTCTTCGGCGGCTCCGCCCGCAGCGCCGCCGACCACCGCGCCGCAGCCTCCGCGCACGCCGAGGCCCGGCGCTGGACCGAAGCGGTCCAGGAACGGATGCGCGCCCTCGTGCGGTCCCTGGAGGACCGTGCCGTGCTCGACCCACGCCCCGGCCGCACCGCGGACGAGGCGGCCACCGAGGCCGGCCGGACGATGCCGGCGCACGCCGAACGGCTCCGCATCGCGGCCCGGGCCTTCGACGACGTCACGTACGGCGGTCGCACCGCCGACGAGACCATGTACGTGACTCTCCGCGCCCTCGACCTGGACCTCGGGGCGACCAAGCCGTCGGCCACCGGCGCGGCCCCGGGGTCCGCCGGATGACCGCCGTGGCCTTTCCCAGCACCTCGGAATCCCGCACTCCCCAACAGGTCTGGCGGCGCGTCCGAGGAGTGCTGTGCGCCGTCCTCGTCCTCGTCGTCGGTGGGGTCGCCCTCGCCGCCGTGCGCTCCGGCGGCCAGCACGGCCGGCTGGATCCCCGGTCCGCGGACCCGCAGGGAAGCAGGGCCGTCGCCGAACTCCTCGATGAACGTGGCGTATCCGTCGACGTCGCCACCACCTTGGAGGAGGCCGCAGGAGCGGCGGGCCCGGACACGACCCTGCTCGTCACCGCCCCCAACCTGCTGACCACCGGCCAGCAGCGACGCCTCCGCACCGCCACGGCCGACTCCGCGGGGCGTACCGTCCTCATCGCCCCCGACGGACCCACCGCGGCCCGTCTCGCTCCCGGGGCACGCCCCGAGGCGCGCGGTCCGGTGACGGCCCGTGCCCCGGGTTGTTCCCTCCCCGCTGCCCGCGCCGCGGGATCCGCCGAGCTGGGCGGTATCCACTACGGGACCGACAGCCCCGACGCCACCTCCTGCTATCCGGACGACGGACTCGCCCCGATGCTCGTCCTGCCGGGACGGGGAGCGGGCGACACCGTGCTGCTCGGTTCCTCCGATCTTCTCCACAACGACCGTCTCGACCAGCAGGGCAACGCCTCGCTGGGGATGCAACTCCTCGGGTCCCGCCCGCATCTCGTCTGGTACCTCCCCTCGCTCGATGATCCTTCCGCAGCCGGCGGCCCAGGTGGTCAGGACGGCATCGGTGGCGAGGGAGCGGGAGGAGCGAGCGGCTTCCTCGGCCTCATCCCCCAGGGATGGCTCTGGGCCACCCTCCAACTCGCCTTCGCCGCCGTGCTGGCCGCGGTCTGGCGCGCCCGGCGCTTCGGCCCCCTGGTCACCGAACGGCTGCCGGTGGCCATCAGGGCCTCCGAATCCACCGAAGGACGCGCACGCCTCTACCGCAAGGCCGACGCCCGCGACCGTGCCGCCGCCACGCTGCGGTCCGCCACACGCACCCGCATCTCCCCTCTCGTCGGCGTGTCCACGCGGGACGCCGATTCCCCCGCGGTGCTCCTTCCCGCCGTCGCCGCACGGATCGGTGATCCGTGCCGTGACCCCGGTGCCCTTCTCTTCGGACCGGCTCCGGCCGACGACGCCGCGCTCGTCCTTCTGACCGATCAACTCGACGCCCTCGAAAGAGAGGTACGCACCTCATGAGCGCCCCGACCCCGGAGACCGCTGAACTCGCGGCTACCGCTGACGCGCCTGCGGCCACCGCGCACTCCGACAGCGCCCGCGCATCACTGGAAGCTCTGCGCTCCGAGATCGCGAAGGCCGTGGTCGGCCAGGATCCGGCCGTCACCGGGCTGGTCGTCGCGCTCCTGTGCCGGGGCCATGTGCTTCTGGAAGGCGTACCAGGCGTCGCGAAGACCCTCCTGGTCCGCGCCCTCGCCGCCTCGCTGGAACTGGACACCAAGCGTGTCCAGTTCACCCCCGACCTGATGCCGAGCGATGTCACGGGCTCACTCGTCTACGACGCCCGCACCGCTGAGTTCTCCTTCCAGCCCGGCCCGGTGTTCACCCATCTCCTGCTCGCCGACGAGATCAACCGCACCCCTCCCAAGACACAGTCGTCCCTTCTGGAGGCCATGGAGGAGCGCCAGGTCACCATCGACGGATCGCCTCGGCCACTGCCCGATCCCTTCCTGGTCGCGGCCACGCAGAACCCGGTGGAGTACGAGGGGACCTACCCGCTCCCAGAAGCCCAACTGGACCGCTTCCTGCTCAAACTGACCGTCCCCCTCCCCACGCGCGAGGACGAGATCAACGTCCTCACTCGCCACGCGGACGGGTTCGACCCCCGGGATCTCAAGGCCGCAGGCATTCGGCCCGTGGCCGGCCCGGCCGACCTCGAAGCTGCGCGCGCGGCCGTGGCCAGAACCTCGGTCTCCCCCGAGATCGCCGCCTATGTCGTGGATATCTGTCGCGCCACCCGAGAATCCCCCTCGCTCACCATGGGCGCCTCTCCCCGAGGCGCTACCGCTCTTCTTTCCACCGCACGGGCATGGGCCTGGCTCACAGGCCGGGACTACGTCATCCCGGACGATGTGAAGGCCCTGGCTCTTCCCACGCTCCGCCATCGCATACAGCTGCGACCGGAAGCAGAGATGGAGGGAGTCACTGCGGACTCCGTCATCACCGCTGTCCTCGCCCACGTGCCCGTCCCCCGGTGAGGCGGTGACCTATGGCCCTCACCGGACGAGCCGCTCTGGTGGCGGCTCTGGGATCACTCCCCGTAGGCATCCTGGCCCCGAGCTGGACGGGCATGCTCGCGGTCAATCTCCCGCTGTCATTGGCAATTCTGTGCGACTACGCCCTGGCAGCGCCAGTGCGCAGCCTGCAGTTCACCCGATCCGGTGACACATCCGTTCGACTCGGTGACACTGCTTCCGTGCAACTCAGCGTGACCAATCCGTCCGGGCGTCGCCTCCATGCCCACCTCCGAGATGCCTGGCCCCCGAGCAGTTGGACATCGGAGGCCGAACAGGCCGCGTCCCGGCACCGGTTCGCCGTACCCCCCGGGGAACGGCGGCGCCTGGTCACGCTCCTCCGGCCGTCGCGGCGGGGGGACCGCCGGGCGGACCGCGTGACCGTCCGGTCCTTCGGGCCGCTCGGGCTCGCGGCGCGTCAGGGGCATCACCGCGTGCCCTGGGACGTCCGGGTCCTGCCGCCCTTCACCAGCCGCAAGCATCTGCCGTCACGGCTCGCCCGGCTGCGGGAGCTCGACGGCCGCACCAGCGTCCTCACGCGCGGGGAAGGCACCGAGTTCGACAGCCTGCGGGCCTACGTGCCGGGGGACGACACCCGCTCCATCGACTGGCGGGCCACCGCGCGCCAGTCCGCGGTGGCCGTCCGCACCTGGCGCCCCGAGCGTGACCGCCACGTCCTCGTGGTCCTGGACACGGGACGCACGTCGGCGGGCCGGGTGGGCGACGTCCCGCGGCTGGACGCCGCCCTGGACGCCACGCTTCTGCTGACCGCCCTCGCGACCCGTGCCGGCGACCGCGTGCAGCTGCTCGCCTACGACCGGCGTGTCCGGGCCCGGATGCAGGGCGGTGCGACGGCGGGGGACGTCCTGTCGACCCTCGTGGGGACCCTGGCCACGCTGGAGCCGGAACTCGTGGAGACCGACACACGAGGCCTCGCCACAGCCGCACTGGCCCACGCGTCCGGCGGTTCCCTGATCGTGCTGCTCACGAGTCTGGACGCCGCGCCGGTCGAAGAGGGCCTCCTGCCGGTCCTCCCGCAGCTCACCCGTCGCCACACGGTCCTGGTCGCGGCTGTCGCCGACCCGCACGTCGAGGAGATGGCGCGGGCCCGGGGCACGGTGGACGCGGTGTACGAGGCGGCTGCCGGTACTCAGGCACAGGCCGAGCGACGGCGCACTGCGGACCAGCTCCGCCGTCATGGCGTCACGGTCGTCGATGCCGCACCCGACGCTCTCGCTCCCGCGCTGGCGGACGCCTATCTCGCGCTGAAAGCCGCCGGTCGGCTGTAGACGTACCGGTGGGCAGGCCGACGGGGAACGCCGGTGCCTCTCCTGTCGGTGGGTGAGTCGCCCTGCGGTCGCAGTGGGATGTCCCCGTGTGCAGCTGATCCGTCGAAGACAGTCCGGCCGGCATTCTCGCGGGCTGCTCTGGCGTGCGGTGGTCGGGGTGACCGGTCCCGGAACGCAGAAAAGCCCCGTGCCACAAGGGCACGGGGCTTTCCCGGAATAATTGTTCGGCGGCGTCCTACTCTCCCACAGGGTCCCCC
>NZ_JBEXRT010000070.1:0-19396 GCF_040613235.1 Streptomyces sp. NPDC006296
AAGACCTGGAAGCCCCGGTCCAGGAGGAAGCCGTCCCTGCGGTCCGTGCGCATCCGGCCTCCGCCCCACGGCCTGAGCGCCGTCCCGGCCGGGCACTGGCGGCGCCCTGCCCGCCCCCGCCCTCCCGCACACGGTCACACGAAGGTGCGCGCGCTCCGTGGCGGCTGCTGGCTTCCGGACGCGTAACGTGATCGGCTTGACACCCCGTCGGTCGCGCGGGGATCGAGCCGAGGGGCACGGATGACGAACCGACAGCACGCACACCCGGACGCCGTCGTGGTCGGCGCGGGTCTGGCGGGCCTGGCCTGCGCACTCGACCTCAGCGGCGCGGGTCTGCGCGTCGAGCTGCTGGAGGCCTCCGACGGGGTCGGGGGCCGGATGCGCACGGACCGCAGGGACGGCTTCCTCCTGGACCGGGGCTTCCAGGTCTTCAACACCTCCTACCCGCAGGTGAAGAGGCGGGTCGATCTGCCTGCGCTGCGGCTGCGCCCCTTCACGCCGGGGGTCGTCGCGCGCACGGCCTCGGGGCGGGTGCGCCTGACGGACCCCACCCGGTGTCCGGGGGACGCCGCGGAGCTGCTGCCCGGGCGGGTGCTGCCGGCCCGGGACCTGGCCGCGCTCGCGGCGCTGACCGCCCGCGACGTCCTGCTCCCGGCGAAACGGGTGGGGCGGATGACCGATCGCACCGCCGGCGAGGCCCTGGTCCGCGCCGGGCTGTCGCCGGCGGCGATCGAGGATCTGCTGCGGCCCTTCCTCTCCGGGGTGTTCCTGGAGGAGGGGCTGGAGACCTCCGCGCGCTTCCTGCACCTGGTCTGGCGGAGCATGGCCCGCGGGACGCTCTGTCTGCCGGCCGCCGGCATCGGCGCCGTGCCGGCCCAGCTCGCCGGCCGGCTGCCGGAGGGCGCCCTCCGGCTGGATTCGCCGGTCGCCGGGATCACGGACTCGGGGGTGCTCCTGGCGGACGGCGGTGAGCGGCCGGCCGGGGCCGTCGTCGTGGCCACGGACTTCGCCACGGCCGGCCGTCTGCTGCCGGGCCTCCCGGTGCCGGAGGGCCGGACGGTGACGACGTACTACCACGCGGCCGAGCGGTCGCCGCTGAGCGAGCCCACCCTGGTCGTGGACAGCGGCCTCGCCGTCCTGAACAGCTGCGTCCTGACCGAGGTCGCCCCCTCCTACGCTCCCCCGGGCACCGCGCTCGTGTCGACCTCCGTCCTCGGCGCGGGCCCGCCCGGCGGGGAGCGGACGGTCCGCGCGCGGCTGGCCGAGCTCTACGACACGGACACGAGCGGCTGGGAGGCGGTGTCCGCCTGCACCGTGGAGGGCGCACTGCCGGCGATGCCGCCGCCCTGGCCGCTGAGCCGTACGACCCGCTTCTCGCCGGGGCGGTACGTCTGCGGGGACCACCGGGCCACCGGGTCGGTGCAGGGTGCCCTGGCGTCCGGGAGCCGGGCGGCACGCGAGGTGCTGGCCGACCGGGCCACCGGGGCGTGACCGGGCTCCACCGCGAACGGGTGGACGACGCCGTCGTCGTGGGCGGCGGCGCCGCGGGGCTCTGCCTGGCGCACTGGCTCACCAGGACGGGTACCGGCGTGACGCTGGTGGAGGCGCCCGACGGTCCGCTGCGGCCGGCCGCCCGCACCTGGTGCTACTGGGAGGCGGGCGCCGGGGAGTTCGAGGAGGCCGTCGTCGCGTCCTGGCGGCGTCTGCGGGTACGCGGGCCGGACGGCGCCGTCGTCGAGTCGGAGCCGGCACCGCTGCGGTACCGCATGCTGCGCTCGGAGCCGTTCGAACAGCTGGTGCACGCCCGACTGGCGGCGGCCCCGGCGGCCCGGGTCGTCCGTGCCACCGCCCACGAGGTGCGCGACACCGCGTACGGCGCCGAGGTGCGCTGCACGGGGGACGGCGGGCGGCCGCTCACCCTGCGCGGCAGGCACGTGTTCGACTCGCGGCCGGTGCGGGAGACGCCACCGCACCGCACCCTCCTGCTGCAGCACTTCCGCGGCTGGTTCGTGCGCACCGCCGTCCCGCGCTTCGACCCGGCGGTGGCCGACCTCATGGATTTCAGGGTGCCGCAGCCGCCCCACGGTCTCGCGTTCGGCTACGTCCTGCCGCTGGCGCCGGACCGGGCCCTGGTGGAGTACACGGAGTTCTCCCGCGCCGCGCTCCCGACGGCCGCGTACGAGGCGGCGCTCCGGCAGTACACCGGGGAGGTCCTGGGGCTCGGCCGGTTCACGGTGGAGTCCGCCGAACAGGGCGTCATCCCCATGACCGACGCCCGCTTCCCCCGCCGCACCGGACGGGCGGTGTTCCGGATCGGGACCGCGGGAGGCGCCACCCGTCCGGCGACCGGCTACACCTTCGCCGCCGTGCAGCGTCAGGGCCGGGCGGTCGCCGCCGCGCTGCGCGGCGGGCGCCCGGTGGTCCCGCCACCGCACGGCCGCAGGGCCCTCGCCATGGACGCCGTGCTGCTCCGGGCCCTGGACACCGGGCGGGTGGACGGGCCGCGCTTCTTCACCGACCTCTTCCGCCGGGTGCCGATGGAGCGGATGCTGCGCTTCCTGGACGGCGGGAGCTCCCCGTGGGAGGAGTTCGGGATCGGGCTGCGGACCCCCGTGGGTCCCATGCTCCGCACCGCCGCCGAACTCCCCTTCCTCGCCCGCCGGTCCGCCGGCCGATCCGAAGAGAGCCTTCGATGACCCTCCTGCGGGACCACGAACCGGCACGCGCCTCCGCTCGCCCGCGGACCCGCGGGCGCCGCCCCGACGCCTCCCGGCACGGCCGCGACCGCCGGGCCGAGGTGCTTCTGCCGGAGCCGGGGCGCGCGCGTCTCACCGGGGACGCCCCGTCGGCCGGGGTGGTCGGCGGAGGTGTGGCCGGTCTCGCGGCGGCGGTCGCACTCGCCGAGCGCGGTGTCCGGGTGACCCTCTACGAGCGGGGCGACTCCCTCGGCGGCCGCCTCGCCGGCTGGCCCGTGCAGCTCGCCGACGGGTCCGGGGCGACGATGAGCCGCGGTTTCCACGCCTTCTTCCGCCAGTACTACAACCTGCGCGGGCTGCTGCGCCGTACGGACCCCGCGCTTTCGATGCTCACCCCGCTGCCGGACTACCCGCTCCGGCACCGGAACGGGATGGCGGACAGTTTCGCCCGGGTGCCGAGGACCCCGCCGTGGAGCGCGGCCGGGTTCGTCGCGCTGAGCCCGGCGTTCGGCTGGCGCGACCTCGCCGCGATGAACCCGCGGGAGGCCCTGCCCCTCCTCGACGTGCGGGTGCCCGAGGTGTACGAGCGGTTCGACGGGATCGGTGCCGAGGACTTCCTGCGGCGGATCAACTTCCCGGAAGCCGCCCGCCACCTGGCCTTCGAGGTGTTCTCCCGCAGCTTCTTCGCCGATCCGCGGGAACTGTCCGCGGCCGAGCTGCTGCTGATGTTCCACATCTACTTCCTCGGGTCGTCGGAGGGGCTCCTCTTCGACGTGCCGCGCGAGCCGTTCCCGCAGGCACTCTGGGAGCCCCTGGGCGGCTATCTGCGAGGCTTGGGAGCCGAGGTGCGCACCTGTACCCCGGTCCACCGGGTCGTCCCGGCCGCGGGCGGGGACCTGACCGTGGAGAGCGAGGGTGCGGCGGACCGCCACCAGGCCGTGGTCCTGGCCCTGGACACCGGTGGTCTGCGTCAGGTGGTGGGCGCATCGGACGGGTTGGGGGACGCGTCCTGGCGGTCGGACGTCGACGCGCTGCGCACGGCGCCCCCGTTCCTCGTGTCCCGGCTGTGGCTGGACCGCCCGGTGCGCGCGGAGCGGGCCGGGTTCCTCGGCACCAGCGGCTTCGACGGGCTGGACAACATCAGCGTCCTGGACCGCTGGGAGGGCGAGGCGGCCCGCTGGGCGGCCCGGACGGGCGGTTCGGTCGTCGAACTGCACGCCTACGCCGTCGACGGGAGCACCGCGCCCGGGGAGGTCCAGCGGCGGATGCGCGAGCGGCTGCACGAGATCTACCCGGAGACGGCGGGCGCGCGGGTCGTGGACGCCCGTCACGAGTGGCGTGCCGACTGCCCGGTCTTCCCCGTGGCCGGTTATCGCCGCCGGCCCGCCGTGCGGACGCCCCATCCCCGCGTCACGCTCGCGGGCGACCTGGTCCGCACCGGTCTCCCCGTCGCGCTGATGGAGCGCGCGGCGACCTCGGGGTTCCTCGCCGCCAACGCCCTCCTCGCCGGCTGGGGCGTCCGGGGACAGGTGCTCTGGACCGTTCCGCGCAGGGGACGGTCCCGGGTGCTGCGCGCCCTCGCGGGCCGGGTCGCGGGCGGCTGACGCTCAGCCGGGGAAGCGCCCGGTGCTCCGCAGCGACCAGCGGCGCTCGGCGTACGCCAGGTCGTCGCGCCAGAGCCGGCCCGCGGTCCGCCGCATCAGCGGCCGCAGGGCGGGCGCCGCCGCGCGGGCGAGGGCGAAGCCCCGCCGGCCGGAGGCCGCCACGACGGCCTCGACGACCGCGGTCCTGGGGTGGGCCGCGCCGGGGGCGGTCAGCGGCGTGGCGTGCGTCTCCACCACCGACCCGCTGCCCTCGCCGTCGGTGATGTGCATGACGACGGTGCGCGGTCCGGGCGCGGTGAACACCGCCCGCACCGGGACCACCAGCCGGCCGGCGACCCTGAACGAGACGTCGACGGCGAACGCGTCGCCCTCGCCGTCCTCCGGGGTGCCGGCCACCTCCAGCCCGACGAACGCGTAGGGGTGGAACCAGGACCCGTGCCACGGGTCCAGCCGGTTCGCGACGACGTCCTCGGGCTCGCACCTGCCGACCGCGGTGAACACCGCCTCGACGGCCTCCTCCGGCGCCGGCCGCACCGGGACGACCGGACGGTCCAGCGGCTCCCCGCCCCCCACCGCGTCGAGCCGGACCCAGACCAGCACCCCGTCGTCGTGCACCGGGCGGGGTTCCCAGCCGGCGAACGGCTCCCCGTCCAGGCCCAGTCCGTGCCACCGGCAGAGGAGCGTCCCGCACGCCACCCGGCCGTCGCGCAGCGGCGCGCCCAGGTGCGGGCACTCCCCCGGGCCCGCGCGCAGCGCGCCGTCCCGCGCCCGCCACAGCACGAGTTCCACCCCGGCGACCGTCCGGCCGTACGGGCGCTCCCGTGCGCCGAGGTCCCGGGACGCCCCGACGACGTACCAGTTGCCCGACGGGCGGGCGGCGGCCCGCTCCAGGGCCGCGGCGATCAGACCGGGCCTCGCCTCGCGCCAGGTCGGAGTCTGCCGTTCCCAGCGAGGGACGCGCCGCAGACGCAGCGGTGACGTCCACCGGCGCGGCTTCCGGGGGCCGTTCACCGCAGGGAGCCTTCCGCTCCGGCGACCGCTCCCGGTTCCGCGACGGGCGGCCGGGCCGGCGTCCGGGCTGCCAGGATCCGTACGAGGCCGCCCGCCGCGACGACGGCCCTGCGCCGTCGGGGCACCACGGCGCGGCGGTGCAGCGCCCGGTAGTCGTCGGCGGCGACGGCGTCCAGGATCCCCCGGTACAGGACGAAGGCCGTGCGGATGCAGGGCCGTGCGCGCGACTCCAGCATGGCGATGCCGGGTTCCGCCTCCCGGTAGACGTTCCGGATGACCGCGTCGGCCTCGGCGAAGGCGCCGCGGACACGCGGGTCGTGCCGTCCGGTGCGGCGGCTCCACTCCAGGAGGGGCCGGTCCACCCCGTGTGCGGCGAGCAGGTCCGCGGGCAGGTAGACGCGCCCCCGGTCCAGGTCCTCGCCCACGTCCCGGAGGAAGTTGGTCAGCTGGAAGGCGACGCCGAGCGCGGCCGCGTGCGGGGCCGCCTCCTCACGGGGGACGACCGTCCCGAGCACGGGCAGCATCTGGAGGCCGATCACCGCCGCCGAACCGTGCATGTAGGCGCGCAGGTCGGCGTAGGTCGGGTAGTCGGTGACGGTCAGGTCGCTGCGCATGGACGCCAGGAAGTCGGCGAACAGGCCGTGGTCGATGGCGTAGCGCTCGGCGGTGTCGGCGACGGCCCGGACCACGGGCTCCTCGCCGCCGCCCGCGCCCAGTCCGCGGACCAGGTCGCTCTCCAGGACGCGCAGGAGGCGGTCGCGTTCCCGGGGTGACTCCCGGCGGTCGAGGTCGTCCACGATGTCGTCGGCCCAGCGGGCGAAGCCGTACAGCGCGTGCACCGCGCAGCGGCGTTCGACGGGCAGCAGCCGGGTCGCGAGGAAGTAGGTGCGGCCGTGCCGGGCGTTGAGCCGCCGGCACCGGGTGTAGGCGTCGCGCAGGTCGGGGCCGGTGATCCCGGCGGCATCCAGTTCGCGGCGGTTCATCGGCTCTGCCCTTCGAGGACGGGGGGACGGCGGCGCGCTCCGGCCGGGCGGGGGGTCCCGGTGATGCGGGCCGCGGCGAGCTTGCCGCTCACCAGGACGGTCGGCACGCCCACTCCGGGGGTGGTGCCGCACCCGGCGAGGACGACGTTGTCGTGGCCGCGTACGAGGTTGCGCGGCCGGAAGGGGCCGGTCTGCGCGAAGGTGTGCGCCGCGGAGAACGGGGTGCCGGCCGCATGGTCCTGAGCGGTCCAGTGCGCCGGGGTGACCAGGAGTTCCTGGTCCAGGGACGCCTCGAAGCCGTGGAGGCCGCGGCGCTCCAGTTCGGCCAGCAGGCTGTCCCGGTAGCGCGGGCCCAGACCGCGCCAGGTGCCGGCCGACGGGCCGGTCGTGGTGTTGGGGCAGGGGGCCAGGACGTAGTGCAGGTGTCGGCCGAGGGGCGCCAGTGACGGGTCGTGCGTGGTCGGGCGGGTGATGAGCAGGGACGGGTCGCTCATGAGCCGGCCGGTCCTGGTGAGCTCGTCGAAGGTCCGCTCCCAGGCGCTGCCGAAGGAGAGTGTGTGGTGGGCCAGGTCCGGCCAGGTGCGGTCGGTGCCGGCGTGCAGGACGACGGCCGACGGTGCGTGGCGCAGCGGTACGGGGCGGCGCGGGGCGCGGCCCAGGAGCCGGTGGACGACGGGGAGGTCCGGGGTCAGGACGACCGCGTCGCAGGCGATCCGTTCGCCGGAGGACAGCCGGACGGCGCGTACCCGTCCGGCCGACCGCTCCAGTGCGTCCACCTCGGCGGACCACCGGAACGCGCCCCCGGCGTCGGCCGCCGCGTCCGCCATCGCCCGGGGCAGGGCGTGCATGCCGCCCTTGGGGAACCAGACGCCGGCGACGGTGTCCATGTAGGCAATGACGGCGTAGGCGGCGAGGGCGCGGGCCGGGGCGACTCCCGCGTAGAGCGCCTGGAAGGAGAACACCCGGCGCAGCCGCGGGTCGGACAGGAACCTGCCGATCTGCGGGTCGAGCCGGCCGAAGCCGCCGAGGGCCGCGAGCCGGGCGAGGTCCGGGTGCAGGAGCTGGAAGGGCGAGTCGAAGTTGGTGTCGATGAAGCGGCGCATCTGCGCCCGGTACAACCGCTCCAGCCAGGTCCTCAGCCGCCGGTAGCCGGCTGCCTCCGCGGCCCCGGCGAACCTCCGTACCTCGGCCTCCATGGCGTCGCCGTCGGTGTGGACGTCGATCCGGCTGCCGTCGGCGAAGAGCGCCCGGTAGGCGGGGTCCAGCGGGATCAGTTCGACGCGCCGGTGGAGGCTGTCGCCCACGGCGGCGAAGGCCTCGTCGGCCAGATGGGGCATGGTCAGCACCGTCGGCCCGGTGTCGACCCGGTAGCCGCCGAGGTCCAGCCGTCCCGCCCGGCCCCCGGGTCCGGCGTCCCGTTCGACGACGGTCACCCGGCGTCCCGCGCCGAGCAGGTGCAGGGCGGCGGCCAGGCCGGACAGACCGGCCCCGACCACCACCACGTGGTCCGTGGCTCCGGGCACGGTCCTCATGCGCCCTCCTCCCCGGGGACGGGGGTGCCCGCGGCCCGTGTCACGAGCGCGGCGAACTCGTCCGCGGCGCGGTCGTCGGCCCCCGCTTCCGCGAAGTGCCGCAGGCTCGACGCCGTGAGGCGGGCGATCTCCTCCTCGACCGCCGTCCGCGCCCCGGTGCGCACCAGCGCGGCGCGCATCCGGTCGACGTCCTCGGCGCCGCTGTCGGCCGTCCCGGGGGCGAGCACCGCCAGGGCCTCGGTGTCGCCGGTCTCGGCGGCGCGGCGCAGGGCGACCGCGAGCAGGCCGGTGAGCTTGCGCGTGCGCAGGTCCTCGTCCGCGGGTTTCCCGGTGACGGCGGGGTCCCCGAACGCGCCCAGCAGGTCGTCGTGGAGCTGGAAGGCGACTCCCGCGCACCGCCCGGCGGAGCGCAGCGCGTCGGTGGTGCGGGGGTCCGCCCCGGCCAGGGCCGCTCCGAGGGCCAGCGGCCGCTCCACGGTGTAGAGGGCGCTCTTGAGCGTGGCGATCTTCCTGGCCCGGGCCTCGTCGGAGGATCCGGCCGCCTGGGCCCGCATGTCGAGGTACTGCCCGGCGACCATCTCCGCGCGCATCGCCTGCCACTCCTGGTGCAGCCGTTCTCCGTACGGGGAGGACAGCGCCGTCTCGGTGAGCAGGTCGTCGGCCCAGACCAGGGCCAGGTCTCCGGCCAGGATCGCGGCGGTGGCGGAGTAGGAGGCGGCGGAGCCCCGCATCCGGGACTCCCGGTGCAGGCGCGCGAAGTCGGCGTGCACGGCGGGCGCGCCCCGGCGCACCGGTGACTCGTCCATCACGTCGTCGTGGACGAGCGCGCAGGCCTGGAGCAGTTCGAGTGCGGCACCGACCCGCAGCGGGGTGCCGGGGTCGCCGGACCCTCCTGCCGCCAGCCACCCGCACCGGACGAACGCGGTCCTGAGCCGTTTGCCGCCGTGCAGGACGAACGCGGCGACTCGGGACGCCACTTCGTCGGCGAACACGGCGTCCGCCCGGCGGGCCTCCAGCAGCCGGGTGCGCAGGTGCTCGGCGAGGACGGTGTCGACGGCCTGCGCCGTGCCTCCCGCCGGGCGGGGCGAACCGCCCGGATCCGTTCCGGCGCCGGGCCCGCCGCCTGGGCCGGCACCCGCTCGTGCGGTCCGTGAACCGAGCATGGACAGCCCCTTTCGCTCCGTTGTCCGCTTGCGCGTCCACCGGAGCTTCCGGCCGCGCGGACCGCGGATGCGTCCATGCCTGCCCGGCCGACGGCCCGGTCGGTGCGAAGTTCACCCGGACGGCGGAGCGATCGGCGCACCCGGTCGGGTGCGGGGCGGTCGGGTGCGGGGAGGCCGGCCCGCACCGAGGCGGCCCGGTGCCTGTCGGCCCCTCGGGGGGCCTCGGGCCCGCGCGGCGCACCGCTCCCCCGCAACGGGCCCGCGCGGGGCCGGTCCGGTCAGCGCTCCGGGCCGGCCCGGAGCGGGTCACCGGCTCGGGACGCCGGACCGGTCACTGCCTCGGGACGCCGCGCACGGGGTGCTTGCTCAGGATCGAGACCCGGTTGAAGGCGTTGATGGTGACGGCGACCCAGATCACGGCCGAGATCTCGTCCTCGGAGAGGGACCGGCGTGCCGTGGCGTAGGCGTCCTCCTGGAGGGCCGCGTCGGCGGGGTGCGTGGTGGCCTCGGCCAGGGCCAGCGCGGCACGCTCACGGCCGGTGAAGACCTCGGTGTCGCGCCAGGCGGCCAGCACGCCCAGCCGCCGGGTCGTCTCGCCCTCGCGCAGGGCGGCCCTGGTGTGGACGTCCAGGCAGTAGGCGCAGCCGTTGATCTGGGACACCCGCAGGTTGACGAGCTCGACCAGGACGCGGTCCAGTCCGGCCTCCTGGGCGACCGTGCGCACCGCCTCCGCCGTGGCGGTCAGCGCGTGGAACGCCTTCGGGCTCCGCTTGTCCACAAAGACCCGCCCGTCGGGACGCCCCGCCTCCGTACCGTTCACCCTGGACTCCTCACCGGGACGTGCCGCCCCGCGTCGCGCCGTGGCCGCCCGGGCGGGCGGCGGCTTAAGGTCAAGCATGATTGTTGAACATGAAATCACCTTTGCCGCACGGGAGGGCCGGGGATGAGCCCAGCGCACACGGACCCCGCCGGCCGGGAGCCGGCTCCCGGGGCCGGCGTCGAGATCCTCACCCCCCGGGACGTCCCGCTGGGCGGGCCGAGGGCGATGACCGTACGCCGCACGCTGCCGCAGCGGGCCCGGACACTCATCGGGGCCTGGTGCTTCATCGACCACTACGGACCGGACGACGTGGCGGAGTCGGGCGGGATGGACGTGGCGCCGCATCCGCACACCGGCCTGCAGACGGTCAGCTGGCTGTTCAGCGGGGAGATCGAGCACCGCGACAGCCTGGGCAGCCACGCCTTCGTGCGTCCCGGTGAGCTGAATCTGATGACCGGTGGCCACGGCATCAGCCACACCGAGGTCTCCACCCCGGGCACCACCACCCTGCACGGCGTCCAGCTGTGGGTGGCCCTCCCCGAGGAGCACCGGAACACCGGCCGCGACTTCCGGCACCACGTGCCGGGCGCGGTCCACCTGGACGGCGCGGTGATCCGGGTGTTCCTCGGCTCGCTGGCCGGGGACACGTCGCCGGTCCCGGCCTTCACCCCGCTGCTCGGCGCCGAGATCGTCCTCGAACCACACGCGACCACGACCCTCGGCATCGATCCCGCCTTCGAGCACGGGCTCCTCGTCGACCGGGGACGCATCCGTCTGGACGGCACACCGCTGCGCGGATCGGAACTCGGCTACACCGGCACCGGGAACCGCACGATGACCCTGGTCAACGAGACGGACGCCCCCGCCCGGGCGGTGCTGGTGGGCGGAACCCCGTTCGAGGAACGGATCGTCATGTGGTGGAATTTCGTGGGCCGCAGCCACGAGGACATCGTCGAGGCCCGGCGGGAGTGGGAGGCGTCCTCCGACCGCTTCGGCCACGTCGAGGGCTACCCCGGCGACCGCATCCCCGCTCCGGCCCTCCCGAACGCGGCCCTCGCACCGCGTGGCAACCCGTCGCCCCCGAAAGGCAGCACACCATGACCCGGTCCTCCGCTCCCCTGGTCCGTCACGTCGACGCCCGGCACCGCTACGAGATCCTGGTCGGTGAGGTGACGGCGGGCTTCACCGCCTACCGGGACCGCGACGGGCAGCGCGTCTTCTTCCACACGGAGATCGACGACGCCTTCGCCGGGCAGGGCCTGGCCTCCGTCCTCGTCCAGGAGGCGCTGAGCCAGGTGCGGGAAGCGGGCAGGCGGATCGTCCCGGTCTGCCCGTACGTGGCGAAGTTCCTGAAGAAGCACGAGGAGTTCGCCGACATCACGGACCCGGTCACACCGGAGGCCCTGCAGTGGCTGGACACCGCCCTGGCCCGCTGAACATCCGTTGAACACCCGGTGCCCGCCCGGACCGGGCGGGCACCGGACGCGCCGTGGCGGTGGGCGGCAGGACGCCCGGGGTGATCGCGCCGGGCCGCGGTGCGACAGCCCTCGGGGTGCGAGGCCCGGAGCGCCGGACGGCCTCTGCCGCTGCGTCGACCGCTCGCCCTGGCGCCCGAGCCACGCCGGGCCTCAGCGGCGAGCGGCCAGCACGGCCGCGAGACCCTGCCGCAGGTCCTCGACGAAATATCCGGGGACCTCCAGCGACGGGAAGTGTCCCCCTTCGGCGGGCGCGTTCCACCGGACGATCCGCCGGTACCGCTCTTGCGCCCAGGGGCGCGGACACTTCTCGATGTCGCGGGGGTACATGGTGACGGCCGACGGCACGTCGACCCGGAGCCCGGGATCGAGCGAGTTGTGGCTCTCGTGGTAGAGGCGGGCCGCCGACGCGCCGGTCCGCGTCAGCCAGTACAGGGTGACGTTGTCGAGCACCCGGTCGAGGGAGATCGTCTCGAACGGGCTGTCCTCGGTGTCCGACCACTCGGCGAACTTGTCGAGGATCCAGGCGAGAAGCCCGACCGGTGAGTCGACGAGCGCGTAGCCGATGGTCTGCGGCCGGGTCGCCTGCTGTTTCGCGTACGCCGCGCGGTGGTGCCAGAAGTCCCGGGTCTCCTCGGCCCATCCGCGCTCGGCCGCCGTCAGTCCGTCCGTCGTCAGCCCCGGAGGCGCCTCGGCGAACGTGGTGTGGACACCGAGGACGTGCGCGGGGAACCGGCCGCCGAGGACCGTCGTGATGTTGCCTCCCCAGTCACCGCCGTGGGCCAGGAACCTGCGGTGGCCGAGCCGCCCCATCAGCTCCACCCACGCGGCCGCGATCTTCTCGGTCCCCCACCCGGTGGTGGCCGGCCTGTCGCTGTGACCGAAGCCCGGCAGCGAGGGAACCACCACGTGGAACGCGGGCGCGGCCGCGTCCGCCGGATCCGCCAGCTCGTCCACCACGTCGACGAACTCGGCCACGCTCCCCGGCCAGCCGTGCGTCAGGACCAGCGGGGTGGCGTCCGCGCGCGCGGACCGGCGGTGCAGGAAGTGGATCCCGAGACCGTCGATCACCGTCCGGAACTGGCCGATGCGGTGCAGGCGGTCCTCGAACGACCGCCAGTCGTAGTCGGTGCGCCAGTGGTCCACGACCCGGACGAGGTCGGCGAGGGGGACGCCCTGCCCCCATCGGCCGGGGCCGGGCGCGGCGCCCCGGACCGTCTCGGCCTCCGGGAGGCGCGCCGCGGCCAGTCGCGCGCGCAGGTCGTCGAGTTCGGCGTCGGTCGCACGGGGTTCGTACGGGTGCACGTCGGCGGTCGGACGGGGCACGGGACCTCCTGGCCGTCGGGGAACCGGGACCGGGGTGTCGAGAACCGGCATTGACGGTTCTAGCAGTCTCCCGAGTCACGTCGCAACCGGCTAAGGTGGTTCCATGTCCGCCGCGTCCCCCGACTTCCGCCTCGGCGCCGTGCTGGCGACCAGCTTCACGGGGACGCTGTCGGAGCGTCACGGCACCCCGGTGGAGCGCATCCCCACACCGCAACGGCTCGTCGACTGGCTGGCGGTGAGCGGCCTCGCCGTGGACTCCTGCACCCCCGCCCAGCTCGACCTCGCACGGGAACTGAGGGAGGCCGTGCACGCCGTCGCGACGGCGGCCGCCGTCCAGGAGGTGCTGCCCGCCTCCGCCGTCCGCGTCATCAACGACCGCAGTGCCCGGGGCCGCGCCGCGGCGGTCCTGACGCCGGGGGGTGAGCGGCGCTGGCTGCTCGGCCCGTCCACCGGCGTCGAGGACGCCCTCGGTGTGATCGCCGCCGACGCGGTCGGCGTCGTCGCGGGCGAACGGGACGGGAGGCTGGCCCTCTGCGCGTCGCCGACCTGCCGGGCCGCCTTCTTCGACATCAGCCGGAGCCGCACCCGCAGATGGTGCGACATGAACACGTGCGGGAACCGTCAGAAGAAGGCCCGCTTCCACGCCGGCCGGCGCGGGAACCCGACAGCGGCGGAGTGACCGGGCACGCGGCCGGCGCTCCGCCGTCCGCGTGGCCGGATCGGACCCGGCGCACCCCCCGGCGGCCCTATGCTGGTGCGTGCAGCTGGTTCGCCCCGTCCGCCAGGCGGGATGCGTCGCAAGAGGGAACCCGGTGGGAATCCGGGACTGCCCCGCAGCGGTGAGCGGGAACGACCGCCGTCATACGCACTGGGTCCGACGAACCGGACCTGGGAAGCGACGGCCACTAGGTGTCCTCTTCGAGGGTGCGCCCGCGAGTCCGAAGACCTGCCACCTGCCCGCGCGCGGACCGACCGTGTGCGGACATCCCGGTGACCTCGTGGGCGGGTCGGCGTACATACCAGGCGGATGCCAGCGTCGTACGGCGCCCTCCGCCCGGTACGTCATCCCTTCGCGCCCTCGTCCCGTCCCCGGGATCTCAGGGATTCATCTCGCGAAGGAGATCTCCGTGACCACCGAGCACGCGACCGCGGCAGCGCGGTCCACTGTGTACGGCTACCCCCGGCAGGGACGGAACCGGGAACTGAAGAAGGCCGTCGAGGGCTACTGGAAGGGCCGGGTCACCGCCGACGCCCTGCACGCCACCGGTGCCGGACTGCGCCGCGACAACTGGCGGCAGCTGAGCGGCGCCGGGATCGGCGAGGTGCCGACCGGCGACTTCTCCTACTACGACCACGTGCTGGACACCAGCGTCATGGTGGGCGCCGTCCCGGAGCGCCACCGGGAGGCGGTCGCCGCCGATCCGCTCGACGGCTACTTCGCGATGGCGCGCGGCACCCAGGACGCCGCTCCGCTGGAGATGACGAAGTGGTTCGACACCAACTACCACTACCTGGTCCCGGAGCTGGGACCGGACACCGTCTTCACGGCGGACTCCGCGAAGCAGGTCGCCGAGCTCCGGGAGGCCGCCGCCCTGGGGCTCGCCGCCCGGCCCGTGCTCCTCGGCCCGGTGACCTATCTGCTCCTCGCCAAGGCCGCCCCCGGGGTCGCCGCGGACTTCGATCCGCTCACGCTCCTGGACCGGCTGCTGCCGGTGTACGCCGAGGTCTTGGCCGATCTGCGCGCGGCCGGGGCCGAGTGGGTCCAGCTAGACGAGCCGGCGCTCGTCCAGGACCGCACTCCCGCCGAACTGGACGCCACCCGGCGCGGCTACCGCGACCTCGGCGCCCTCACCGACCGCCCCCGCCTGCTCGTCGCCACCTACTTCGGCCGCCTCGGTGAGGCCCTGCCCGTCCTGGCCGAGGCGCCGGTGGAGGGACTGGCGATCGACTTCACGGAGACCGGCGCCGCGAACCTGGAGGCCCTGGCGGCCGTCGGCGGGCTGCCCGGCAGGCGGCTGGTCGCCGGGGTCGTCAACGGCCGCAACGTCTGGATCAACGACCACGAGAAGGCGCTGGCGACGCTGGCCACCCTGCTCGGACTCGCCGACCGGGTCGACGTGGCCGCCTCCTGCTCCCTGCTGCACGTGCCGCTGGACGCCGCCGCCGAGCGGGACATCGATCCCGAGATCCTCCGCTGGCTCGCCTTCGCCCGGCAGAAGACCGGGGAGATCGTCACGCTGGCCCGGGCGCTCGCCGAGGGCACCGACGCCGTCGCCGCGGAGCTGGCCGCCAACCAGGCGGACCTCGCCTCCCGCGCCGACTCCCCGGTCACCTACGACCCGCTCGTGCAGAGCAGGGCGGACGCCGTCACCGCCGCCGACGCCCGCCGCTCGCACGCGTACGGAGAACGCGCCGCGGCCCAACGCGCCCGCCTCGGGCTGCCGCTGCTGCCGACCACCACCATCGGCTCCTTCCCGCAGACCGGCGAACTGCGCACCGCCCGCGCCGGGCTGCGCTCCGGACGGCTCGGTGCGGCCGCGTACGAGGAACGGATCGAGGCGGAGATCGCCGAGGTGGTCTCCTTCCAGGAGAAGGCCGGCCTCGACGTCCTCGTGCACGGCGAGGCCGAACGCAACGACATGGTGCAGTACTTCGCGGAGCAGCTGTCGGGGTACCTCGCCACGCGGCACGGGTGGGTGCAGTCCTACGGCACCCGGTACGTGCGTCCGCCGGTGCTGGCCGGCGACATCTCCCGTCCGGACCCGATGACGGTGCGCTGGACCTCGTACGCCCGGTCGCTGACCGGCCGCCCGGTCAAGGGCATGCTCACCGGCCCGGTCACCATGCTCGCCTGGTCCTTCGTCCGTGACGACCAGCCGCTCGGCGACACCGCGCGGCAGGTCGCCCTCGCCCTGCGGGACGAGGTGCGGGACCTGGAGGAGGCAGGCACCCCGGTCATCCAGGTGGACGAGCCGGCCCTGCGCGAGACGCTGCCGCTGCGCGCCGCCGACCACCCGGCCTATCTGGCCTGGGCGACCGAGGCGTTCCGGCTCACCACGAGCGGGGTGCGGCCGGACACGCAGATCCACACCCACATGTGCTACGCCGAGTTCGGGGACGTCGTCCGGGCGATCGACGACCTCGACGCCGACGTGATCAGCCTGGAGGCCGCCCGGTCCCACCTGCAGGTGGCCCGCGAACTGGCGGACCACGGCTACCCGCGCGCGGCGGGACCCGGCGTGTACGACATCCACTCGCCCCGCGTCCCGGGCGTCGAGGAGACCGCCGCACTGCTCCGCAGGGCCCTGGAGTCGATCCCCGCCGAGCGCCTGTGGGCCAACCCGGACTGCGGGCTCAAGACCCGGGGCTGGGCGGAGACCCGCGCCTCGCTGGAGAACCTGGTGGCCGCGGCCCGCGTCGTCCGCGACGAGCTGTCGGCGACCTGACGGGTGCGGACCCGCCCTCTCGGCCGAGGGGGCGGGTCCGGTGCGCGGCAGGGTCGTTCAGCGGGTCACCGCAGGGCCGGCGGGGCGGCGTCCGCGGAGGTGCCCCATCCCGAGGGTGCCGTGCCGACCTCGAAGGACAGGTCCCCGGTGCGGCGGATGTCCTCGGTGGTCAGGTACGTCTTCGCCCAGTCCGTCCCGTCGGTGCGCGCGGACGTGATGTAGCGCGCCGTGTCGGAGGTGCCGGGCGCCTTCACGGTCAGGCCGCCCCTGGGGTAGTACCGCCGGTCGAGGGTGAGGTCCACCCGCTCGAACACGGGCGTCGACAGGCCCCAGGTGTCGGTCCCCGGCTGGACCGGGAAGATCCCGATCGAGGAGAGGACGTTCCAGGCGGACATCGTCCCGAGGTCGTCGTTGCCGGTCATGCCCGTCGGGGTGTCCGTGAAGAGGGTGAGCGCGGCGTGGACCACGTCCGTCGTCTTCCAGGGCTGACCGGTGGAGAGGTAGGTGTAGGGGGCGATCAGGTCGGGCTCGTTCTGCGGGTTGTACTTGTCCGCGTTGTAGTAGTCGTACGGACCGTTCACCCACACCTCGCGGGCGGTCTTCGCGGGGTCCTGCAGCAGCTGCTCGTGGGCGAAGAACGAGTCGAGGCGTTCGTTCGCCGCGTCGGTCCCCCCGATCAGGGAGACCATGCCGGGCAGGTCCTGGGGGACGAGCCACTGGTACTGCCAGGACGTGCCCTCGTGGAAGCCCTCGCTCTGCGCGGGGTCGACGGGTCCGGTGAAGTCGCCGTTCGCGTCCCGGGCGCGGAAGAAGCCGGTCGAACGATCGAAGATCTTCCGGTAGTTCTGGGCCCGCTCGGTGTAGCGCGCGGCGTCCTCGCGGTGGCCGAGCTCCTTCGCCATCTGGCCGAGCATCGCGTCGGACAGCGCGTACTCCAGGGTCGCGGAGGCGCCGTGGTCGTAGTCGGAGTCGCCCGGCTTCACGTGCGCGCGGCCCTTGATGTACGGCGCGAAGCCGTCGGCCAGGTACTCCTTGTTGGCCTCGCGGCCCACCGGGGCGGAGTCGGCCGGCGGCACGCCGTCGGCGTTCTTCCTGAGCGCGCGGTACGCCTGCTCCTCGTAGCCCTCGAGCAGTCCCTGCTGGTAGGCGTTGGTGAGGAACGGGGTGACCGGGTCGCCGGTCATGATGTTGGTCTCGACCGTGCCGTAGCCCCACTTGGGGAGCCAGCCGCTGTCCTTGTCGATCGCGAGGACGGAGATCGCCATGTCACGGGACTCGCGCGGGGCGAGCAGCGCCAGCAGCTGGGCCTGGGTGCGGTAGGTGTCCCAGAGCGACCAGTTCTGGTAGTAGGTGAAGCCCTTGGCGCGGTGGATCTTCTGGTCCCAGCCCGTGTAGCGGCCGTCGACGTCGCTGCCGATGTTCGGCGCGAGGAAGGAGCGGTACAGGGACGAGTAGAAGGTCCGGCGCAGGGTCTCGCTGCCGCCCTTCGCCCGGACGTCGTCGAGGCGGTCCTCCCAGGCGGCCTGCGCGGCACGCGCCACGCGGTCGTACGAACGGCCGCCCTCGGCACGGAGGTTGCGCGCCGCGCCGGCGGCGTCCACGTAGGAGATCGCGGTGGTCGCCTCGACGGTGCGGTCCTCGGACGTGTCGAACCGGACGAAGGCGCCGTTACGCTCGCCGCCCGCGGACGAGGCCGTGGACCCCGGGGTGACCGTGTCGCCCTTCCAGGTGCCGGAGACGGTGAAGGGCCGGTCGAAGCGGGTGAGGGTGTACACCGTGTAGGGCTTGGTGTCCTGGCAGAAGCCGCTGCCGGTGATGGCCGTGCGGACGGTCCTGTCGTCGAGGATCTCGACCTCGGTGTTCACCGTCCGGTGCAGCGACTGACCCGCGTTGATCAGGACGTTGGCCTTGTCCGTGGCGGGGAAGGTGTAGCGCTGCACGCCGGTGCGTTCGGTGGCGCTGAGCTCGGCCTTGATGCCCGTGGCGAGGCCGACCTCGTAGACGCCCGGTCCGGCCTTCTCGTCGTCGTGGCTGAACTCGGCCGCGTACGCGGCGTTGTCCGTCGAGGTGATGTCACCGGTCGTGGGGAGGACCGGGAGGTCCCCGCCCAGGCCGCAGCCCACTCCGGAGATGTGGACGGTGGAGAAGCCCCTGATGTGGGTCTCCGAGTAGTCGTACCCGGTGTTGTGCCCGGTGTCGGGCGAGAACTGCACCATGCCGAACGGCACCGCGGCGCCGGGGTAGGTGTTGCCCTCGTTCTCGGTTCCGATGAAGGGGTTGACGAGGTCGGTGAGCCGACCGCGCTCGGCGTGCCCTCCGCCGTCCGCGACGGCGGGTGCGGCGACGGCGCCGCCGAGGAGGGCGGCGGTGACCGCGGCCGTCCCCGCACCGCGGATCCACTGGGTCCATCTCATGGAAGGAACGCCTCTCGAAACGTGGACAACGTTGTCATACGTACGTGGCGATCATTCTTGGCCGGTGTGCGTGTACTCGTCAAGGGTCGCGGCGGGCCGGGGATCCCCGCGTCGGGGACTCCCCGGAGCGGGAACTCCCGGCACGGGGACTCACCGCTCCGGGGGGACAACGAGCGTCGCGGTGCGGGAGGCGTCCGGGCGCGCCCGGACGGACGACGCCCCGTCAGCGCAGCGCGGCGTACACGATGAGGTTGTCCACGGGGTGGCCGGCGGCGTCGAAGTCGCCGTCGCACGTGATGAGCCGGAGCACGCGTTCGCCGGTCGCCCCGTAGACCTTGTCGGTGGGGAACGCGTCCTTGGCCACGGTCTCCGTGCCGGTGACGGTGAAGTGGGTCTCCTTCCCTCCCCCGTCGGACACGGCGATGTCGGCACCCTCGGCGATCGCGTGCAGGTCGTGGAAGACGGCCTTGCCGAAGCGGGTGTCGTTGTGGCCGATGAGCACGGCGGCGCCGGGTTCCCCGGGGACGGCTCCGCCCGCGTACCAGCCCGCTGTCATGCCCTTCTCGGCCGGCGGCACCTCGACCGTGCCGTCCTCGTTGAGTCCCAGCCGCAGCAGCTCGCTGTCTATGTGCAGCGACGGGACCGTCAGCCGCGCGGGGGCCGGCGCCTTGGGCGCGTCCGCGGGCCGGGACGCGCCGGGAGCCGTCCGGTGGGCGGCGGGCCCGGCGGCGTCGGGCGCGCCGCAACCGCCGGTGAGGGCGATCAGCAGGCCGGCCGCGGCCGCGGACACCGCGGTCCGCCGGAAGGGGTTCGAGGGGAGGGGCATGAGGTACTCCGGAACAGCTGCGCACGATGGTGCTCGACGCCACGCCCCTGATCGCCGCGGCCGCCTCCACCGAGTACGAGCACTACGTGAAGGTCCGGGC
>NZ_JBEXRT010000071.1:0-18820 GCF_040613235.1 Streptomyces sp. NPDC006296
CGGGCCCGTCCCGGGTGAGCCGCACCGTGTCGAGCCGGGCGGTGACATCGGGCCCGGCGTAGCGTGCGCCGTCGGTCTCGTACCGCACCCCGGCACGGCACGGCTCAGCCGAGCTCCTTGCGCCCGTCCCCCGCGTCCGGCTTCCCCAGCCGGTCCCGCTCCTGCCGCCGCTCGTCCGCCGCGCTCCGCTTGCGCTCCACACCGACCCCGCCCATCAGCGCGAACCCGGTGATCCGCACCCGGGGCGCGTCCGGGGCCGGGTCCGGGTCACCGCCGGGCTCGGAACGCTCCCCGAAACCCCCCATGACACCGACGCCGTCGACCCGGACGTCCAGGTCCGGCGGCACCGTCACGTGCATCCCGCCCATGACCGTGAAACAGCGGATCACCACGTCCCGCTCCGCGAACCGCGCCTCCCGCAGGTCGATCTCACCGCCGCCCCACATCGCGAACGCGGTGAACCTCGGCCCCACCGTCCAGCGGCCCCTGCGGCGGAACCCGCCCCAGAAGGCGAACGCCCCCGACGACGTCGGAGTACCGCCGATCCGCGCGGGCCGGCCCTCCGACGCCCCCGCCCGCCCGGCCACCGGCGCGCCCCGCGCCGGAAGGTCCCGGACGAGCGGCACCAGCTCCCCGTGCGTACGGGCCGTGAGCGCCGCGTCCAGCCGCTGCTCGAACTCGTCCATCTCCAGCCGCCCCTCGGCGACGGCCTCCCGCAGGGTCTCGGCGACCCGCTCGCGCTCCGCGTCGGAGGCACGCATGTCCGGGCTCTCACTCGTCATACCGCGCACCCTATAGAGCGATCGCGCGACGGCCTACGGGACAGCCCTCAGGGAGCCGCATCCGACATGTACATCCTGGCGATGACGGACTCGATGTCCGGTTCCCGCACCGACAGGTCGACCAGCGGGAAGTCCGCCGCGATCCGCGCCACCAGCGGAGCGGCCGACGCCGACGCCGGGAAGGCCAGCCACTGGCGGGGCCCCTCGACCTTCACCACCCGCACCGACGGCTCCGACCCCAGCTCGATCGGCGGGAGTTCCCGCTCCAGGTCCACGACCAGGGTGCGCTCGCTCGCCCCCACCTCGTGCAGCCCGGCGAGCGCGCCGTCGTACACCAGACGGCCGTGGTCGATCACCATCACCCGCTTGCACAACTGCTCGATGTCGGTGAGGTCGTGCGTGGTCAGCAGCACCGTCGTCGACCGCTCCGCGTTCAGGTCCCGGAGGAAACCACGCACCCTCGCCTTGGACACCACGTCGAGCCCGATCGTCGGCTCGTCGAGGTACAGCACCTCCGGGTCGTGCAGCAGTGCCGCCGCGATGTCGCCCCGCATCCGCTGCCCCAGCGACAGCTGACGCACCGGCACCTCCAACAACGCGCCCAGATCCAGCAGTTCCACGCACCGGTCCAGATTCTCCCGGAACCGGCTGTCCGGGATCCGGTACATCCGGTGCATCAGCCGGTACGAGTCGCGCAGCGGCAGGTCCCACCAGAGCGTCGTGCGCTGCCCGAACACCACACCGATCCGCTGCGCCAGCCTCGTACGCTCCCGGGACGGATCGATGCCCGCGACCCGCAGCCGGCCGCCGCTCGGGGTGAGAATGCCCGTCAGCATCTTGATGGTCGTCGACTTGCCGGCCCCGTTCGGCCCGATGTAGCCGACCATCTCACCGCGCGGCACCCCGAAGCTGATGCCGTCCACCGCCCGCACCTCGTGCCGCTCCCGGCGCAGGAAGCCCGTCCTGCGGCGCACGTCGAAGACCTTCTCGACGCCGTCGAGCTCGATGAAGTCCGTGCCGTCCACGCCCACTCCTCAGTTTCCCGTACTGCGGTACGCCCGCAGCCCCGCCCGCCACGCCAGGCCCGCGAGCAGCCAGCACCCGGCCGCCACCACCGGCGGCAGGAACGCCACCCACCGCGGCAGGTCCAGCGGATAGTCCCGGCCCAGCACGTACAGGGCCGGCAGCCAGCTCACGAACGCCAGCGGCACCACGAACGTCACCCCGCGCACCAGGTCCTTCGCGAACACCGACGGCGGGTACTGCAGCAGCGTCGTCCCGCCGTACGTGAACGCGTTCTGCACCTCCGAGGCGTCCTGCGCCCAGAACTGGAACGCCGCGCCCACCACGAACACCGCCCCGAAGACGGCCGCCCCGCTCAGCACCATCATCGGCAGCATCAGGACCTTCAGCGGGGTCCATCCGATGTCCAGCACCGTCAGCGCGTAGCCCAGCACCAGCAGCCCCTGGGTGATCCGGCCCAGCCTGCGCAGCGCGAACCGGTCGGCGGCCACCTGCGCCAGCACGGGCACCGGACGCACCAGCAGGGTGTCCAGCGTCCCGTCCCGCACCCGCCGCCCCAGCCGGTCCATCGACCCCAGCAGCAGGTCGGCCAGCCCGAACGCGGTCGCCGACGCCCCGTACAGCAGCGCGACCTCCGGCAGGGTGAAGCCGCCCAGCACGTCGACGTGCGTGAACATCAGCATGATGGTGACGAAGTCGAAGCCCGTCGCCACGAAGTTCCCCACCGCCGTCATCACGAACGACGCCCGGTAGGCCATCGTCGAGCGCAGCCACATCGCCACGATCAGCCCGTACGCCCGCACCCCCTCGGCCCACCGCGACCGCTCGGATAACGGGACCACCGGCTCCGCCGCCGCCCGCCCCACCCGGACCTCAGCCACCCTGGACCACCACCCTCCTCGTCGCCACCGACTGGAGCAGCCGCCCCGCGAGCAGCAGCACCACCGCCCAGCCGGCCTGGAAGGCGTACGCCGCGGCCAGGTCCCAGCCCGTGCGCGTGCCGAGGAACACATCGGCCGGCACCTGCAGCAGGGACGACCACGGCAGGGCCCGGGCGACCTCACCGAGCACCCCGGGGAACAGGTTCAGCGGCAGCAGCATCCCGGAGAAGAACAGCCCGGCCAGCCAGGCGATCTGCATCGCCCCCGCCCCGTCCATCAGCCAGAAGGCCGACAGCGCCACCAGGAAACGCACCGCGAAGCTCACCACCACCCCCAGCGCCACCGACACCAGGAAGGCCAGCCAGGTCCACGGGGACCGCGGCAGCGCCAGGTCGAAGGCCAGGGCGCCCAGCAGCATCGGCACGACCCCGCGCCCCAGCAGATGGAACGCCGCCCGGCCCAGGTCCCCCGCCAACCACCACAGCTGCAGATCGGCGGGCCGGTACAGATCGACCGCGATGTCGCCCGTACGGATCCGCTCCATCAGCTCGTCCTCGAAACCGCCGCCCATCATCGCGCAGGCCATCAGCAGGGCCTGACCCAGCCACACATAGGTCACCGCCTGCTCCATGTCGTACCCGCCGAGCCGCGGACGCTCGTCCCACAGGGCGATGTAGGTGTACGCCATGATGAAACCGAAGACGGTGTTGGTGAACACACCGGCGAACGTGGCCACCCGGTAGGTGGCGTACCGCCGGAACCCACCGGCCGCCACCACGGCGTAGAGCCGCACCCCGCCCCTCCCTCGTCGTGCCAAAGCGCATGACCTTAGCCGAGGGCCTCCGGCCGCCGCGACCGGGTTTCCGGCGAAGGGTTCCCCGGGTTATCCGCCCGAAAAGTGCACTATAGGAAAATCGTCCGTAGTGGAGGAGCCTCACAGTCATGAGCCAAGAGCCACCGCAGCACGGCGGAGACCCCGGTGAGCAGGGCTCCCAGGGCTGGGCCCCCCGGGACCCCTCGGCCGCGGCCCCCACCACCACCCACCCGAACGGCGCACAGGGCCCCGAGGGGCGCACGAAACGCCCCAAGCGGCCCAAGCGGACCGGCTGGCGCCGCGCCGTCCCCACCTGGCGCATGCTCCTCGGCGGCGTACTCCTCCTGGCCCTGCTCCTCGTCGGCGGGTTCCTCGCCGGCTACCAGCTCATCGACATCCCCGCCGCCAACGCCAGCGCGACCGCCCAGTCCAACGTCTACCTCTACGCGGACGGCACCGTCATCGCCCGCGACGGCGAGATCAACCGCGAGAACATCCCCCTCCGCCGCGTCCCGCGCACCATCCAGCACGCCGTACTCGCCGCGGAGGACCGCGACTTCTACTCCGAGGACGCCATCGACCTCAAGGCCACCCTCCGCGCCGGCTGGAACACCGTCACCGGCAAGGGCAGGCAGGGCGGCTCCACGATCACCCAGCAGTACGTCAAGAACTACTACCTCGGCCAGGAACAGACCGTCGTCCGCAAGGCCAAGGAACTCTTCATCTCCATCAAGCTCGACCGCGAACAGAGCAAGGACGAGATCCTGGAGGGCTACCTCAACACCAGCTACTTCGGCCGCAACGCCTACGGCATCCAGGCCGCCTCCCACGCCTACTACGGCAAGGACGTCGAAGACCTCGACGCCGGCGAAGGCGCCTACCTCGCCTCCCTGCTCAACGCCCCCAGCTCCTACGACGTGGTCGCCCACCCCGAGAACAAGAGCGCCGTCCTCGCCCGCTGGAACTACGTCCTCGACGGCATGGTCACCCACGACTGGCTCACCGCCGCCGACCGCGACGCCATGACCTTCCCCGTCCCCGGCAAGGCCAAGCCCGCCACCGCCCTCTCCGGCCAGCGCGGCTACATCGTCCAGGCCGTCGAGCACTACCTCGCCGCCCACAAGATCCTCGACGAGGCCACCCTCGCCACCGGCGGCTACCGCATCACCACCACACTCCAGAAGAAGAAACAGGACGCACTCGTCGAGGCCGTCCGGGAGAACGTCCTGTCCAGGACCAGCGACGAACGCGAAGCCGACCGCAACGTCCGGGCCGGCGGCGCCTCCGTCGACCCCGCCACCGGCCACGTCGTCGCCCTCTACGGCGGTGTCGACTACACGCAACAGTTCGTCAACAACGCCACCCGCCGCGACTACCAGGTCGGATCCACCTTCAAACCGTTCGTCCTCGCCGCCGCCCTCTCCCACGGCTCCACCACCCAGAAGGACCGGGCGATCACCCCCAACACCCGCTACGACGGCACCAACGAACGCACCGTCCAGAGCGCCACCGGCTCCACCGGATACTCCCCCGCCAACGAGGACGACGTCGACTACGGCTCCATCACCGTCCGCGAGGCCACCGACAAGTCGGTCAACGCCGTCTACGCACAGATGGCCCAGGACGTCGGCCCCCAGGAGGTCAAGGACACCGCGATCGCCCTCGGCATCCCCCAGGACACCCCCGACCTCACCGCCTCCCCCTCCATCGCGCTCGGCCCCGCCACCGCCAGCGTCGTCGACATGGCCGCCGCCTACGCCACCCTCGCCGACCACGGGAGACAGCGCCCCCACACCCTCGTCTCCAAGATCAGCAAGAACGCCACCGCGCTCGACCTCCCCGCCCGGACCACCCGACGCGCCATCAGCCGCGAGGCCGCCGACACCACGACCTCCGTGCTGCGCAGCGTCGTCGACGGCGGCACCGGCACCGCGGCCCGGGCCGCCGGACGCCCCGCCGCGGGCAAGACCGGCACCGCCGAGGAGGACAAGGCCGCCTGGTTCGCCGGCTACACCCCGGACCTCGCCACCGTCATCGCCGTCATGGGCCAGAACCCACGGACCGGCGTGCAGAAGCCCCTCTACGGCGCACTCGGCCTGGCCCGCATGAACGGCGGTGGCGCACCCGCCGAGACCTGGGCCGCCTACACCAGGGCCGCCCTGGAAGGCAGCGCCGTCCAGGACTTCGAGCTGGAGGCCGACGAAGGCCCCGAGGAGCCCGACCCCGACGAGAGCGGGGAGGGCGAGGACACCGAGGAGGCAGGGGGCACCAAGGCACCGGGGGACGACGGATCCACCGAGAAGCCCGGCACCGGCGACGCCCGCGAGCGGAGGCGCGGCGACGACCGCTCCCGCGTACCGGAAGCCCCCTCCGAGGCGCCACCCGCCGCAGGGGCGCTCCACACCGCCACGCCCGCCGACACACCTTCACGCGCCCCCGCCGGGGAGGCCGCCGGCAGCCGTCCGGGCGGCCGACGGGACGAGGGCACCCCCCACCCCGACAGGACGGCCGGCCCGGACAGCACCGGCACCAGGCGGTTCGGGGACGGACGGCATCCCCTCGGCCCCGACCGCCCCTGAAAACCCGGCGTCCGGCAAGCAGACGAGCGGTGCGGCCGAGGGACCGGATGCGGCCCGCCCGGATTGGCCAAAGCTTTGCCTGTGGCCGGATCCCTGCCCGCCGTCGCGCCCTCCGCAAGCGCACAGCCCGCTCACGGACGGCCTTCGGGGGGCGCGCCTTCGCAAAGGTTCCACCGTGTGCGTCCGAAAAGCGCGGGACGATCCCGCCCGGCGGTCAACCGGCCGGTTGACCCGGGCCCCGACATGTCACACGCTCCATACATAGGTGCTCACTACAACTGGTTTCGCCGGCTGCCTGTCCGCCCCTCCCCCGGCGTCACCGGCCGGAAGCGGCGGCCCGGAGGCCCAGGCGCGACCGGAAGCAGGAGGAATACCGGATGTGCGGCATCACCGGCTGGATCTCCTTCGACCGCGACCTACGGGCCTCGGCCGCAACACTCGACGCCATGACGGAGACGATGTCCTGCCGCGGCCCGGACGACCGCGGAACCTGGATCGACGGACCCGCCGCGCTCGGCCACCGACGACTGGCCATCATCGACCTGCCGGGCGGACGCCAGCCCATGACCGTCGACACCCCCCAGGGCGCGGTCGTCATGGTCTACTCCGGCGAGACGTACAACTACACCGAGCTCCGGCACGAACTCGCCCGCCGCGGCCACCGGTTCACCACCGACTCCGACACCGAGGTCGTGCTCCGCGGCTACGTGGAGTGGGGCGAGGCAGTCGCCGAACGCCTCAACGGCATGTACGCCTTCGCCCTGTGGGACGGACGACACGACAAGCTCGTGATGATCCGCGACCGCATGGGCATCAAGCCGTTCTACTACTACGAGACACCCGACGGCGTCCTCTTCGGCTCCGAGCCCAAAGCGATCCTCGCCAACCCTCTCGCCCGGCCCCGCGTCACCCTCGACGGCCTCCGCGAACTGTTCACCTTCGTGAAGACACCCGGCCACGCGGTATGGGACGGCATGCACGAGGTCGAGCCCGGCACCGTCATCACCGTCGACCGCACCGGCCTGCGCCGATACGTGTACTGGCAGCTCGAGACCCGGCCCCACACCGACGACCGCGACACCACTCTCGCCACCGTCCGCACACTCCTCGACGACATCGTGCGCCGCCAGCTCGTCTCGGACGTCCCCCGCTGCACCCTGCTCTCCGGAGGACTCGACTCCTCCGCCATGACCGCACTGGCCGCCCGTCAGCTCGGCGCGACAGGAGAGACCGTCCGCAGCTTCGCCGTCGACTTCGCCGGACAGACCGAGAACTTCGTCGCCGACGAACTCCGCGGAACCCCCGACACTCCCTTCGTCCACGACGTGGCGCGGGCCTCCGGCACCGAACACCGCGACATCGTGCTCGACTCACACGCCCTCGCCGACCCCGACGTCCGCTCCCGGGTCATCCGTGCCCGCGACATACCCGCGGGCTTCGGGGACATGGACGCCTCGCTGTACCTCCTCTTCAAGGCGATCCGCGCACACTCCACGGTCGCCCTCTCCGGCGAGTCCGCCGACGAGGTCTTCGGCGGCTACCTCCAGTTCTTCGACGAGGAAGCCCGCAAGAGCCGGACCTTCCCCTGGCTGGCCCAGCTCAGCCGGCACTTCGGCGAGGACACCGAGGTGCTCCACCCCGACCTCACCACCCGCCTCGACCTCACCTCGTACGTCGCCGACAGCTACCACGACGCGGTCTCCGGCATCCAGCGGCTTGACGCCGAGAGCGACTTCGAATACACCATGCGCAAGATCAGCCACCAGCACCTGACCCGCTTCGTCCGCGTACTCCTCGACCGCAAGGACCGCGCGAGCATGGCCGTCGGCCTGGAGGTACGCGTGCCCTTCTGCGACCACCGCCTCGTCGAGTACGTCTACAACACGCCCTGGGCCCTGAAGTCCTTCGACGGCCGGGAGAAGACCCTGCTGCGCGAGGCCACCGCCGACGTCCTGCCCCGCTCCGTGTACGACAGGGTCAAGAGCCCCTACCCCTCCACCCAGGACCCCAAGTACGCCCTGGCACTCCAGGACCACGCCAAGGACCTGCTCTCCCGCCCCTCGCACCGGGTCTTCGACCTCGTCGACCCCGCCCGCCTCCGACGGGCCGCCGACCAGGACACCCCACAGATCTCCCAGGCATCCCGGAGCGGCCTCGAACGCACCTTGGACCTGGCCCTCTGGCTCGACATGTACTCCCCCGAGCTGACGCTGTCCTGACCCGGGGAAAACCGGGCGTGCGGCCGGCCGACAACGGCCGGCCGCGCCACCACGTCAGTGGCCGGACGTCGCCTTGAGCCCCACCACGGCCACCAGCAGCAGACAGACGAAGAAGACGCGGGCGGCGGTCACCGGCTCGTGCAGCACGACCATGCCCAGCACCGCGGCCCCGGCCGCCCCGATCCCCACCCACACGCCGTAGGCCGTACCGATCGGCAGCGTCTTCGCCGCCTGCGCCAGCAGCATCATGCTGGCCACGATCCCCAGCCCGGTGAACACACTCGGCCACAGCCGGGTGAACCCCTCGGTGTACTTCATCCCGATCGACCAGCCCACTTCCAGCAGACCGGCCACGATCAACAGAACCCACGCCACGACGGCACCTCCACGACGACACACGCATCCACACGTGACCAACACGGGTGCGTCGTCTTTGCGGAACCCGGTACGGCGCGTCTCGTCGGGGTCCCCCCACCGTAGCAACAAAAGCCGAAAGGCCTGGTGACCGCAGTCACCAGGCCCCCGCACCCCGCATCCGGCTACAGATACAGCCCGGTCGAGTCCACCGCACCCTCGAACCGGTCCGCCGCCACCGCGTGCAGGTCCCGCTCACGCATCAGCACGTACGCCACACCCCGCACCTCGACCTCGGCGCGGTCCTCCGGGTCGTACAGCACCCGGTCGCCCGGCTCCACGGTCCGCACGTTCTGCCCGACCGCGACCACCTCGGCCCACGCCAGACGCCGGCCGACCGCGGCCGTCGCCGGAATCAGGATCCCGCCGCCCGAACGCCGCTCGCCCTCGGGCGAGTCCGACCGGACCAGCACGCGGTCGTGCAGCATCCGGATCGGCAGCTTGTCGTCGGTGTTGCTCATGCCGTTGTCACTCACGCGCAGAAACCTACCTGCCCCGGACCGCCCGGCACGCCCCAGGGGCGCCCGGACACCGGCCTCAACGCCTCTTGCGACGCCCGCAACGGGCCGACCCGGACGACCGGGACGACGACACCGTCAGCAACGCCACCGCACCGGCCACCACCAGCGCGGCCGGGATCACCCGCTCCAGCCGAGGCGAACCGTCCTCCGCCACGAACTGCGCCTTCACATCCGCGACCGAACGGTTCACCGCGACGAACGCGCGCCCCGCCGTCCGGTCCACCGTCGACGCGACCTTCGCCTTCGCATCACCGATCACCGTCTTCGGGTGCACCCGCACCCCGATCTCGTCCAGCACCACCGCAAGCCGCTCACGCCTGCTGATGATGTCCGCCTCGATCTGCGCAGGGGTCCTGGTATCCGACACTGCGCCGCCTCCGTGGTCGCTCGGGTAAACCTTCATCGACAGTCTGTCAGCTCGGCCGCCCCCGCACCCGGCGGCACCCCCTATTACGCTCGGTGCCAGACCGCACACGTGCCACTCGAGGAGAAAAATGAGCGAGCGACTCCAGACCGGCGACACCGCCCCCGCCTTCACCCTTCCGGACGCCGACGGCAAGAACGTCTCGCTCGCGGACCACAAGGGCCGCAAGGTCATCGTCTACTTCTACCCCGCCGCACTCACCCCCGGCTGCACCAAGCAGGCCTGCGACTTCACCGACAACCTGGAGCTGCTGACCGGAGCCGGCTACGACGTCATCGGCGTGTCGCCCGACAAGCCGGAGAAGCTCGCGAAGTTCCGCGAGAAGGAGAACCTCAAGGTCACCCTGGTCGGAGACCCCTCCAAGGAGACCCTGGAGGCGTACAGCGCGTACGGCGAGAAGAAGCTCTACGGCAAAACGGTGACCGGGGTGATCCGCTCCACGATCGTGGTCGACGAGGAGGGCAAAGTGGAGAAGGCCCTCTACAACGTCAAGGCGACCGGACACGTCGCCAAGATCATCAAGGACCTCGGAATCTGACCCGGACGACAGGATCCCGGCCCGGGAACATGTGACCGGAGTCGCAATCTTCCGTTGATTCGGTTTGCAACCGCCATGACTGCGCAGAAGCCTTTCCTGGAACACCGTTCGACGAAAGGAACCGGCCATGGCGGCCTCCGACCCCCACCAGGCGGCCGACCCTGATGCGGTCAAACGTCACCCGGCGCTCTTCCGGGCCATCCGGAAGCGCCAGAATCCCCGGCTCCGTCGGACGGACATCACCATCACCGACGACCAGGCGGTCAAGCGCGCGGTGAAGGCGGCGTCACTCGGCAACGCCATGGAGTGGTTCGACTTCGGCATCTACTCCTACCTGGCCGTCACCCTCGGGCACGTCTTCTTCCCCTCCGGGAACGACACGACCCAGCTCCTCTCGTCGTTCGCGACCTTCGCCGTGGCGTTCCTCGTCCGGCCGCTCGGCGGCATGTTCTTCGGCCCCATGGGCGACAAGGTCGGCCGCAAGAAGGTCCTCGCCCTCACCATGATCCTCATGGCGGTCGGCACCTTCGCGATCGGCCTCATCCCCTCCCACGACACCATCGGCGTCTGGGCCGCGGTCCTGCTGATCTTCTTCCGGATGCTCCAGGGCTTCTCCACCGGCGGCGAGTACGGCGGCGCGTCCACCTTCATCGCCGAGTACGCCCCCGACAAGCGCCGCGGCTTCTTCGGCAGCTTCCTCGAATTCGGCACCCTGGCCGGCTACGTCGGCGCCGCCGGGCTCGTCACCCTGCTGTACGCCCTCCTGGACACCGGCCAGATGGAGGCCTGGGGCTGGCGCATCCCGTTCCTGGTCGCCGGACCGCTCGGCCTCGTCGGCCTCTACCTGCGACTCCGCCTGGACGAGACCCCCGCCTTCCAGAAGCTGGAGGGCGGCACCGCCCACGCCTCGGAGGCCGCCGACCACGTCGAGGCCACCGCCAAGGGCGACCTCGCGAAGATCTTCCGCCAGTACTGGCCCACCCTGATCCTCTGCATCGCTCTGGTCGGCGCGTACAACATCACCGACTACATGCTGCTGTCGTACATGCCGACCTACCTCTCCGACGAGCTGGACTACAGCGAGACCCACGGGCTGCTCATCCTGCTGGGCGTCATGGTCGTCCTGATGCTGGTCATCAGCCAGTTCGGCAAGCTCTCCGACCGCTTCGGCCGCAAGCCGCTCCTGATGGCCGGCATGCTCGGCTTCCTGTTCCTGTCGCTTCCGTCGTTCCTCCTGATCCGCCAGGGCAGCATCCCGGCGATCACCCTCGGCATGCTGATGATGGGCCTCTCCCTGGTCTGCCTGCTGGGCACGATGTCCGCGGCGCTCCCGGCACTGTTCCCGACCAACGTCCGCTACGGCTCCCTGTCGGTCGGCTACAACCTCTCGGCGTCGATCTTCGGCGGCACCACCCCGCTGGTGATCACCGCCCTGATCAGCTGGACCGGCTCGAACCTCATGCCGGCGTACTACGCGATGGCGGCGGCCCTGGTGGGGGTGATCGCGGTGGCCTGCATGAAGGAGACCGCGAACCAGCCGCTGGCCGGCTCCCCGCCCTCGGTGGAGACCGAGGAGGAGGCGGCGGACCTGGTCCACGCCCAGAGCCCGGACCCGAAGTTCTGACGCACCCCGCAGGAAGGGCCCGTACCGCTTCACACCGAAGCGGTACGGGCCCTTCCGCATATCGCCGCATTGCGGACGTGACCATCCGATTTACGTTTCGTTGCTCCGTACGAGGCCGCGAACACGCGGCCGGATGCGGAGGGGGACATGCCGGTGAGCCCGTACACGCGCGAGCGCCTCGTAGCGGCGGCCTCGTCGTCGAGGACGCTCTCGGAGGCGCTGACGAAGCTCGGGGTCGATCCGAGGAGCGGGTCGCGGCGGTACCTCCTGGGCCGTATACGCACCCTCGGGGTGGACACCGGGCACTTCGCGAGGGAAGGCGGGCGCTGGACGGAGGAGGTCCTCCGAGCCGCGGTCGCGTCGTCGTCGACCATGTCCGAAGTGCTGCGCCGTCTCGGCCTGGACGTGGTGGGAGGCCAGCACACCCACATCAGCCGGCGCGTCAGGGCGCTGGGGATCGACACCTCGCACTTCACGGCACCCTCGCGGCGTGGAGAGGTGCGGCGCCGGCACCCGGACGAGCTGCTGGCCGACCACGGCCGGACCCTCACGCGCCGCGTCCCCGGCGAACGGCTCAAGCGCGCCATGATCGCCATGGGCGTTCCCGAACGCTGCGCCCGGTGCGGCACAGGTCCCCGCTGGCGTGGCCACCCGCTGCCGCTGGAGGTCGACCACAGGGACGGCGACTGGCGAAACAACTGCCCGCGGAATCTTCGGCTGCTCTGCCCGAACTGCCACGCGACGACGGACACGTACCGGGGCCGCGGCACACGAGGTGGCACCCCGGTGCGGAGTGGTGACCGATGAGCACCGGCAACCGGTACACACGGGAGCGGCTGACCGAAGCGGCTCGCGTCTGCTCCGACATCCACGAGGTCGTCGACTTCCTCGGCATCCGCCCCTACAGCCGGCTCACCCGTCATCTGCTCAGCCGCTTCGAGCACTTCGGGATCGATGTGTCCCACTTCGCCCGCCGCACGGAGAGAAGCCGGCCCTCCACCACGGACCTCGCGGAGGCCGTCGCCGCCGCCGTGTCCCTCGCGGACGCCCTCAGGCGACTGGGCCTGAGGGACAACGCGAGCCGGCGGAAGGGGTTGCGCGAGTGGATCGCCGAGGACGGGCTCACCACCGCGCACTTCCTGGGGCAGGGGCATCAGCGAGGACGCGTCGGAACCACCCCGCTGAAGACCGCCGAACAGATCCTGGTGAAACACGCCGGAGAGCGCCGCACGAAGACGGTGCTGCTGCGACGCGCGCTGCGGGACGCCGGCGTGCCGGAGGAGTGTGCCGAGTGCGGGACCGGCGGGACGTGGCTGGGCGAACCCATGACCCTGGAGGTGGATCACATCGACGGCGACTGGAGCGACGACCGCAGGGAGAATCTGCGACTGCTCTGCCCGAACTGCCACGCGGTGACCCGCACCTGGTGCCGAGGGGGGGACACACCGAACAGCACACCCGCAAGACTCGCTTACCACCTCGACAGCCCGCCCGGTACCATGACAGGCGGCTAGCGGCGGTGGTGCAATGGCGACACAGCAGACTTAGGATCTGTGGCCCGTGAAACGGCTTGAGGGTTCGAATCCCTTCCGCCGCACCGCGAACGTCCTGCGCATCAAAGACCCGATGCGCAGGACGTTCTGTGTCTGGGGACTCACCCCACCAACTTCCGCACCACCGGCACCAGTGCCCGGAACGCCTTCCCCCGGTGGCTGATCGCGTTCTTCTCGTCGGGGGTGAGTTCCGCACAGGTCCGGGTCTCGCCGTCCGGCTGGAGGACCGGGTCGTAGCCGAAGCCGTGGGCTCCGGCCGGGACGGTGCGCAGGGTGCCGGTGAGGCGGCCCTCGACCACGCGTTCCGTGCCGTCGGGGAGGGCCAGGGCCGCGGCGCAGGCGAAGTGGGCGCCGCGGTGCGGGGTGTCGATGTCGCCGAGTTGGGCGAGGAGCAGCTCCAGGTTGGCCCGGTCGTCGCCGTGGGCGCCGGCCCAGCGGGCGGAGAAGATGCCGGGGGCTCCGCCGAGCACGTCGACGCAGAGGCCGCTGTCGTCGGCGACGGCGGGGTGGCCGGTGGCCCGGGCGAGTGCGTGCGCCTTGAGGAGGGCGTTCTCGGCGAAGGTGACGCCGGTCTCCTTGACGTCGGGGATGTCGGGGTACGCGTCCGCGCCGACGAGGTCGTGGGTCAGGCCCGCGTCGGCGAGGATCGCGTGGAGTTCGGTGATTTTCCCGGCGTTGCGGGTGGCGAGGATCAGGCGCGTCATGCGTCGATTATCGCCGCCCGGTCAGGGGGTGCAGACCTTGCCTATCTCGGTGGCGGCGTCGGTGACGGGGCTGATGTCGGGGGTGGCGTCGCCCTGGTCGAGGGAGTCCCGGACGTTGGTGACGCCGGCCTGGAGGTCGTCGACGGCCTTGTTCAGGTCGGCGTTGTCGGTGGTGTCGCCGAGGTCCTTGAGCTCCTTGTCGATGCGGTCCAGGGACTCCGAGGCCTGGGTGGGGTCGTCGGAGGCGTTGGACACCGCCTGTTGGAGGCTGTCGACGCTGGTGGCTATGGCGTCGGCGGTGCGGACGCAGTCGAGTGCCTTGTCGACGGCACCGCAGCCGGCGGCCGCGGTGAGGGTGAGCAGGGTGGCCGTGACGGCGAGTGCGGTGCGTGAGTGGCGGCGCGAGGCCATGGTGCGGTCCCTCCCCGGGGGCGGATACGTGGACGGGCGCACGGTTCGACCCGTGCGCCCGTATCCGCTACGACGCGGTGTGCTGCGGATTTGGTTGCTTCTTTACCCGCCTTTACTCGCCGAGTGTGCGGGCGAGCGCCTCTTCCTGGAGCTTGGCGAGGTCGGTGCAGCCGGCGGTGGCGAGGTCGAGGAGGGCGTTGAGCTCGTCGCGGTCGAAGGGTTCGGCCTCGGCGGTGCCCTGGACCTCGACGAAGCGGCCGTCGCCGGTGCAGACGACGTTCATGTCGGTGTCGGCGCGGACGTCTTCCTCGTAGCAGAGGTCGAGGAGGGGGACGCCGTCGACGATGCCGACGCTGACCGCGGCGACGGTGCCGGTGAGGGGCTTGCGGCCGTGCTTGACGATCTTCTTGCCCTGGGCCCAGGCGATGGCGTCGGCGAGGGCGACGTAGGCGCCGGTGATGGCGGCGGTGCGGGTGCCTCCGTCGGCCTGGAGGACGTCGCAGTCGAGGACGACGGTGTTCTCGCCGAGGGCCTTGTAGTCGATGACGGCGCGCAGCGAGCGGCCGATGAGGCGGCTGATCTCGTGGGTGCGGCCGCCGATCTTGCCGCGTACGGATTCGCGGTCGCCGCGGGTGTTGGTGGAGCGGGGCAGCATGGAGTACTCGGCGGTGACCCAGCCTTCGCCGCTGCCCTTGCGCCAGCGGGGGACGCCTTCGGTGACGGAGGCGGTGCAGAAGACCTTGGTGTCGCCGAAGGAGATGAGCACGGAGCCTTCGGCGTGCTTGCTCCATCCGCGTTCGATGGTGACGGGGCGGAGCTGTTCGGGGGTGCGGCCGTCGATGCGAGACATGGCGTCGAGCCTATCGGCTGGGCGGGCCGGGTCCGTTCGGGTGCCCGGCCGGGTGGCTGCCGGGTGCACGGCAGGCCCCGCTCCGTGCCGGTCGGGGGCGGAGCGGGGCCTGCGCGTGGGACCGTGGCGGGCCGGCGGGGTCAGCCGGTCACATCATGTCTTCGATGTCGGCGGCGATGGGGTCGGCGTCGGTGCCGATGACGACCTGGATCGCGGTGCCCATCTTGACGACGCCGTGGGCTCCGGCGGCCTTGAGCGCGGCTTCGTCGACCTTGCTGGGGTCGTGGACCTCGGTGCGGAGGCGGGTGATGCAGCCTTCGATCTCGTCGATGTTCTCGATACCGCCGAGCCCGGCGACGATCTTCTCAGCCTTGCTGGCCATGTCCTTCTCCCTGGTCTGTGCGTGCGTGGAGCGGCCCACCGTGGGTTTCGTCACGGTAACGCACGGTTGGCTCAACTTCGCGGGCGGGTGACCGTGCGGTCCCCAATGATGACGATCACCGGTGCCCTGCCGTGCGACGGGGTATCGGCGCCATGACGCAACTGGTCTACACCAGTTTGCGACCACTGCCAAACCTGGCGTGTTCCGGGAGGATGCCGATGAGTTCGAGCGCGGCTGCAGTACCGCGGCGGGCGTGGTGGAACGGACCGGTCCAGGGCCTGCAGAAGGTCGGCCGGAGTCTTCAGCTGCCGGTGGCCGTGCTGCCCGCGGCGGGCCTTCTGGTCAGTCTGGGCAATCTCTTCGACTCCTCGCTGCACGGCCCGTTCTGGGACAAGTTCGCGAAGGTGCTCCTGAACGGCGGCACGGCGATCCTCGACGGTGAGGTGGGGCTGCCCCTGCTGTTCTGCATCGGTGTGGCGATCGGTTTCGCGAGGAAGGCGGACGGCTCGACGGCGCTGGCCGCGGTCGTCGGCTTCCTGGTGTACCGGGGTGTGCTCGCGGCGTTCCCGGTGGCCGGCTCGGTGACGGACGCGGTGCCGGACGGGGTGCCGCAGAATCCCGGGGTGCTGGGCGGCATCCTCATCGGGCTGCTGACCGCGGTGGTGTGGCAGCGCTACCACCGTACGAAGCTGGTCGACTGGCTCGGTTTCTTCAACGGGCGCCGCCTGGTACCGATCCTGATGGCGTTCCTCTGTGTGGTGCTGGGGGTGCTGTTCGGTCTGCTGTGGCAGCCGGTCGGTGACGCGCTGACCTGGTTCGCCAAGCAGTTGATCGATCTGGGTGCCTGGGGTGCGGCGATCTTCGGTTTCGCGAACCGGCTGCTGATCCCGATCGGCATGCACCAGTTCCTGAACACCTTCTTCTGGTTCCAGGCGGGCGATTTCACCGGGGCGGACGGCGGCACCGTGCAGGGTGACATCTCGCGCTTCTTCGCCGGGGACCCGTCGGCGGGGCAGTTCACCTCGGGCTTCTTCCCGATCATGATGTTCGGTCTGCCGGCCGCGGCGCTGGCGATCGCGCACACCGCGCGTCCGGAGCGGCGCAAGGAGGTGTCCGGGCTGATGCTGTCCGTGGCGCTGACGTCGTTCGTGACGGGTGTGACGGAGCCCCTGAAGTTCTCGTTCCTCTTCGTCGCGCCGCTGCTGTACGGGGTGCACGCGGTCCTCACCGGGGTCTCGATGGGGGTCACCTGGGCGCTGGGCGTGCACGCGGGGTTCAGTTTCTCGGCCGGGCTGATCGACTACGTCGTCAACTGGCACCTGGACACCAAGCCGTGGCTGATCATCCCGATCGGGCTGTGCTTCGCGGTGGTGTACTACGCGGTCTTCCGGTTCGCGATCACGAGGTTCGATCTCCAGACCCCGGGGCGGGAGCCCGCCGAGGTGGAGGAGAGAATCGAGGAGGACCTCACGAAGTAGGGCTTGCCCGGCTCTCGGAGGAGCCCCCGGACCTCAGGGTCCGGGGGCTCCTCGGCGTCACCGTGGGTGGCGGGGGCACTACGGGCCCCGTCGAAGGTTCCTTATCGAACCCTCACCGTGCTAAAACTGGTCTACACCACTCAGTGGTCCAGACCACGCGGCCGTTCCTGCCGCCGCGTTCCTCGAGTCGCCGCCCCTCACCGACTGTCCCCGGCGGCGCCTTGCCAACTGGAGGAAGTTGATGAGTACGGACACCGCTCCGGCCGCCCCCGCAAAGAAGCGGGGCGCCGGCGTGATGGCGGTCATGCAGCGCATCGGCCGCAGCCTCATGCTGCCCGTCGCGGTCCTGCCCGCCGCAGCGCTGCTGGTCCGGCTCGGCAATGCCGACATGCTCGGCCGCGAGTCGTTCCCCACCGTCATCACCAAGCTGGCCGGCTACATGGCCGCCGGTGGCGGCGCCATCCTCGACAACATGGCCCTGCTGTTCGCCGTCGGCATCGCCATCGGCTTCGCCAAGAAGTCGGACGGCTCGACGGCCCTCGCCGCGGTGACCGGCTACCTGGTCTTCCAGAAGGTGCTGGCCACCTTCACCGACGGCAACCTCCCCCAGGTCGCGAGCGTCGTCGACGGCAAGATCGTCATGAGTGACGCCCCGGTCAACGCGGGTGTGCTCGGCGGTGTCGTGATGGGCATAGTCGTGGCCCTGCTGTACCAGCGGTTCTACCGGACCAAGCTCCCCGACTGGGCGGGCTTCTTCAGCGGCCGCCGCCTGGTCCCGATCCTCTCCGCCTTCGCGGGCCTGGTCATCGGTATCGTCTTCGGTCTGATCTGGCCGGTGCTCGGCACGGGCCTGCACAACTTCGGTGAGTGGCTGGTCGGTTCGGGCGCGGTCGGGGCGGGCATCTTCGGTGTCGCCAACCGTGCGCTGATCCCGGTCGGCATGCACCACCTGCTGAACTCCTTCCCGTGGTTCCAGGCCGGCGAGTACAACGGCGCCCACGGCGACATCGCCCGGTTCCTCGCGGGCGACCCGAACGCCGGGCAGTTCATGACCGGCTTCTTCCCGATCATGATGTTCGCCCTCCCCGCGGCCTGCCTCGCGATCGTGCACTGCGCCCGCCCGGAGCGCCGCAAGGTCGTCGGCGGCATGATGTTCTCGCTCGCGCTGACCTCGTTCGTCACCGGTGTGACCGAGCCGATCGAGTTCACGTTCATGTTCATCGCCCCGGTGCTGTACGCGATCCACGCGGTGCTGACCGGTGTCTCGATGGCGCTGACCTGGGGGCTCGGCATGAAGGACGGGTTCGGCTTCTCCGCCGGGCTGGTCGACTTCCTGCTGAACCTGGGCATCGCGTCGAAGCCCTGGCTGCTGGTGCTGGTCGGCCTCTGCTTCGCGGCGGTCTACTACGTGGTCTTCCGGTTCGCGATCACGAAGTTCAACCTCCCGACGCCGGGCCGCGAGTCCGACGAGGAGCTCGCCGAGCTCCAGAAGGCCGAGGCCAAGTAGTCCGGCCCCGTCACCGTACGGCGAAGCCCCGTTCACTCCGCGCGGAGTGAACGGGGCTGCGCCGTACGGTGACCCGGTCCGTCAGACCGCGGAAACCCCGCCCGGGGCGGCCAGCG
>NZ_JBEXRT010000072.1:0-18529 GCF_040613235.1 Streptomyces sp. NPDC006296
CACCCTCTTCCCCCCCCCCCCGCTCTCCCGTCCGGGCGCTTCGTTCGGGCCCCGGGCCCCCCCGCCCGGCCGTCGGGGGCGCCCCCCGACGCCGTGAACCGGCGTCGGGGGCCTCCCCCTTCGGGCTGTGCGGTCAGGCCTTCGCGGGCTCCGGCTCCTCGGAGGCGGCGTCCTGCACCGGCTCCGGGGACACGCTGCCGGACTGCGCCTCGCGCCTGGCCGCCTTCTTCTCCGCGCGGCGCTCCTTGCGGAGCTCGACCATCGCGTAGAGCGTCGGCACCAGGAGCAGGGTCAGCAGCGTGGAGGTGATCAGACCGCCGATCACCACGACCGCCAGCGGCTGGGAGATGAACCCGCCCTCGCCGGTGACGCCCAGGGCCATCGGGAGCAGGGCGAAGATCGTCGCCAGGGCCGTCATCAGGATCGGGCGGAGCCGGTGGCGGCCTCCCTCGACGACCGCCTCGACGACGCCCATGCCCTGCGCCCTGTACTGGTTGATCAGGTCGATCAGCACGATCGCGTTGGTCACCACGATGCCGATGAGCATCAGCATGCCGATCATCGCCGGGACGCCCATCGGGGTCCCCGTGAGGACCAGCAGGCCGATCGCACCCGTCGCCGCGAAGGGGATGGAGACCAGCAGGATCAGCGGCTGGACGAGCGACCTGAAGGTGGCCACCAGCAGCATGAAGACGATGGCGATGGCCGCCAGCATGGCGAGGCCCAGCTTCATGAAGGCGTCGTTCTGGTCCTCGGAGACACCGCCGATGGTCGCGGTGGCGCCGTCCGGGAGGTCCAGGGCGTCGATCTTCGACTGGAGCGCGGTGCTGACCGCGCCCGTGTTGTCACCGGTCGGCCTGGCGGTGATCGTCGCCGCGCGCTGGCCGTCGATCCGGGTCATCGAGACCGGGCCGGGGACCAGTTCGACGGTGGCGATGTCCCCGAGCCGGACCGGGCCGAGCGGGAGGGCCTTCAGCTCGGCCGTCGTGGTGGCCGGCTTCGCCGACCTCACCAGGACGTCGCGCTCGGTGTCGTCCATGATCGCCGTGCCGGCCGGGGTGCCGCGCACTGCGCCGGCCACCACCGCGCCGAGAGCCGTCCCGTCGAACCCGGCGTCCGCCGCCTTGTCGTTGGGCCTGACCGAGATCCGCGGAACGCTCTGCGCGAGGTCGCTCTGGACGTCGGTGACGTCGTCGAGCTTCGCGACCTCGGCGCGCACCGCCTCGGACGCCTTCTTCAGGACGCCCGCGTCGGCGGCCTTGACCACGACGCTGAGGTCCTGGCTGCCGAAGCCGTCGCCCGCGGCGATCGTGGTGTCCCCGACGCCGTCCAGCTCGCCCAGGGCCGCGCCGATCCGCTCCTGGGTGGCGTCGAAGTCCGCCGAGTCCTCCAGGGTCACCTGGTAGGAGGCCTGGTTGGCGCCCGTACCGCCGCCGAAAGCCGCCATGAAGCCGGAGGAGCCGACGGTGACCTGGTAGTCCTTCACGCCCTTGTCCGCGGCGAGGACCTTCTCGACCTTCCGCGCGGCCGCGTCGGCCGCCTCCAGGCTGCTGCCCGGGGTCAGCTCCTGCTTGATGGAGAGGACCTCCTGCTCGCCCTGGTCGAAGAAGTTCGTCTTCAGCAGCGGTGCCATGCCGAAGGTGCCGAACAGGACCACGAAGGCGATGACGATGCTGGTGACGCGGCGCCGGGTCGCGAAGCGCAGCACCGGGACGTAGAGCCGCTGGAGCCGGCTGGCGGCCTCCTTCTCCTCGGCCTTGCGGCGCGCCTCGTCCGGGTCGGTGTCGGTGCCCTTGGGGGCCCTCAGGAACCAGAACGACAGGACCGGGACGACGGTCAGCGAGACCAGCAGGGAGGCCAGCAGGGCCGCCGTGACGGTGAGCGAGAACGAGCCGAAGAGCTGGCCGACCATGCCGCCGACCAGGCCGATGGGCAGGAACACCGCGACGGTGGTCAGGGTGGAGGAGGTGACCGCGCCGGCCACCTCCTTGACGGCGGTGATGATCGCCGACCGGCGTTCCTCGCCGTACCCGAGGTGCCGCTTGATGTTCTCCAGGACGACGATCGAGTCGTCGACGACCCGGCCGATCGCGATGGTCAGCGCGCCGAGGGTCAGCATGTTGAGCGACAGGTCGCGGGTCCACAGCACGATGAGCGCGAGGACCACGGAGAGCGGGATGGAGACCGCGGTGACCAGGGTCGAGCGGATCGACGCGAGGAAGACCAGGATGACGACGACCGCGAAGAGCAGGCCGAGCGCGCCCTCGGTGGTCAGCCCGGAGATCGCCTTCGATACGGCGGGCCCCTGGTCGGAGACCACGGTCAGCTCGGCGCCGGCGCCGAGGTCCTTGCGCAGGTCAGGGAGCTTGTCCCGGACGGCGTCCGAGATGGCGACGGCGCTGCCGTCCTTGTCCATCGTGGCCACGACCGCGAGGCTGGGCCTGCCGTTCGTCCGGGTGAGCGAGACCGCGGTGGCGGGCTCCTGCTTCACGGTGGCGACGTCCCCGACCCGGACGGCCTTGCCCGCCTTGCCGGAGGCGGGCTCCGGGGAGGCGACCCGGAGGTCCTCGATCTGCCGGACCGAGGTGAAGGAACCGCCGACCTGGATGGTGCGGCTCTTGCCCGACTCGGAGAAGGACCCGGCGGGGACGGTGGCGCCGCCCGCCTGGAGCGCCTGCGACAGCGTGCCGGCGTTCAGACCGGCCGCCGCGAGCTTGCGGTCGTCGGGCACCACGGAGATCTGGAGGTCCTGGACACCGTCGACCGAGACCTGGCCGACGCCGTCGATGTCCTCGATCGCGGGGACGACCGTACGGTCGAGGCGGTCGGCCAGCGCCTGCTGGTCCGTGTCCGAGGTGACGGCGAGGACGACGGTCGGGATGTCGTCCGTCGAACCGGCGACGACCTGCGGGTCCACGGAGTCCGGGAGCTGGGCGCGGGCGCGGTTGACGGCCTGCTGGATGTCGGCGACGAGCTGCTTCGTGCCCTCGTCACCGAAGTCGAACGTCGCCATGACGACGGCGTTGCCCTCGCTGGCGGTCGAGGTGACCCCCTCGACGCCGTCGACGGCCTTGATGGAGTTCTCGAGGGGTTCGACGACCTGCTTCTCGACCACGTCGGGGGACGCACCCTGGTAGGGGGCAAGCACCGACACCATCGGCAGTTCGATGGTGGGCAGCAGCTGCTGCTTGAGCTGCGGGATCGCGATCGCTCCGAACACGAGCGCGACGATCGAGATCAGTCCGATCAAAGCCCGTTGCGCGAGGCTGAATCTGGACAGCCAGGACATGGGTGGGTCTCTCTTCTGTGGCGTACGCGGCAGGTGGACGGCAGCCGGATGCCCGGCCCGGCGCACGGCGTGTGCGCACCCGGGTGATCGCAGGGGACACGGTCCGCCCACCTATACGATCGCCGGGTCCGCGGCGGGAATCGTCGGCCCCCGGGTTGCTTTCTCGTCCCGCGCATACTCCAGCTGGAGTAGCCGGTTCTACACCCGTCACTCCACCCTGGGGCGCACCAGGCCCGATTCGTATGCAATGACGACCAATTGCGCCCGGTCCCGTGCGCCCAGCTTCGCCATGGCCCGGTTCACATGGGTCTTGACGGTGAGGGGGCTGACGGCGAGCCGGTCGGCGATCTGGTCGTTGGAGTGTCCGCCGGCGACCTGCACGAGCACCTCGCGCTCGCGCCCCGTGAGCGCGGCGAGGCGAGCGGAGTACTCCGCTCCGGCCGGCCCGTCGCCCGCGCTGCCGCCCTGGGCGAGGAAGCGGGCGATGAGGCCCTTGGTGGCGACCGGGGAGAGCAGCGCCTCGCCGGCCGCGGCGACCCGGATGGCGTTGAGCAGCTCGTCCGGTTCCGCGCCCTTGCCGAGGAACCCGGAGGCTCCGGCGCGCAGGGACTGCAGGACGTACTCGTCCACCTCGAAGGTGGTGAGCATGACGATCCGTACGTCCGCGAGGTCCGGGTCCGCACTGATCGTCCTGGTGGCGGTGAGTCCGTCGGTGCCCGGCATCCGGATGTCCATCAGCACCACGTCGGCGCCGGTCGAGCGGGCCAGCTCCACGGCCTGCGCCCCGTCGGCGGCCTCCCCGACGACCTGCATGTCGGCCTCGGAGTCGACCAGCACCCGGAACGCGCTGCGCAGCAGCGCCTGGTCGTCGGCGAGCAGCACCTTGATGGGCGTCATGCGCGTCCCCCCGTCGTCCCCGCCGCGCCCGGTCGTTCCGGCGCGCGGCTGCGGGGCACGACCGGCAGGATCGCATGGACCCGGAAGCCGCCTCCGTAACGGGGTTCCGCCGTGAGGGTCCCGCCGAGGGCGGTGACTCGCTCGCGCATGCCGAGCAGCCCGTGGCCGCCGCCGTCGGCGGGGGCGTGCCGGGGGTCGGGCCCCGTGCCGTCGTCCAGGACGGTGATCTCCGCGGTGCCCGCGACCCGGACGACGCTCACCTCGGCCTTCGCGTCGGCGCCGGCGTGTTTGCGGACGTTGGTCAGGGCCTCCTGGATGATCCGGTAGGCCGCCAGGTCGACCGCCGCGGGCAGCGGGCTGTCCGGGTCGGTGCGGGCCACCTCCACGGGGAGCCCGGCGTTGCGGAAGGTGTCGACCAGGGCGTCGAGGACGGCGAGCCCCGGCGCGGGTTCGGTGGGTGCCTCCGGGTCGCCGGACTGGCGCAGCAGCCCGACGGTGGCCCGGAGCTCGTTGAGCGCGGAGCGGCTGGCCTCGCGTACGTGCGCGAGCGCCTCCTTCGCCTGGTCGGGCCGCTTGTCCATCACGTGGGCGGCGACCCCGGCCTGCACGTTGACCAGGGCGATGTGGTGGGCGACGACGTCGTGCAGGTCCCTGGCGATCCGCAGGCGCTCCTCGGCGACCCGGCGGCGGGCCTCCTCGTCGCGGGTGCGCTCCGCGCGTTCGGCCCGTTCCCTGATCGCGTCGATGAACGCGCGCCTGCTGCGCACCGCGTCCCCGGCGGCGCAGGCCAGGCCGGTCCAGGCGAGCACCCCGACGTTCTCCTGGCTGTACCAGGGGGTCGAGCCGACGGCCATCGCCGCCATGGTCAGCACGAGCATGGTCAGCAGGCCGACCCGCCAGGTGGTGGGGCGGTCGGTGCGGGAGGCGACGGTGAAGAGCGCGATGACCACGCTCAGCACCACGGGGGCCGGCGGGTCCGTCAGGAGGAACCCGGCGGCGGAGAGCAGTCCCGTCACGGCGAGCACGGCCATCGGTCCGCGCCGGCGCAGGACGAGCGCTCCGGCGGCGAGCACCATCAGCAGCACGCTGAACGGGTCGGGGGACCTGGCGTGGAAGACGGGGCCGTGGCGCGGTTCGGGCTCGGCGAAGGACGCGCAGACCATGCAGACGAGCACGGCCGCGGCCAGCCCCCGGTCGAAGACGAGGGGATGGCCGCGCAGCCAGCGGCGGGGGCGCACGAACCCGGTTCCGAGGGTGGTCACGTCGAGCAACGGTACGGCGTGCCGCGCCGGGACAGGTCCGTGCGGTGCCCGGGCACCGGGGCACCGCGGCTCGCCGCACGGCGGGAAACCCGGGCACCGCGGCCCGCCGTACGACGGGACACCGGACGCCCGGCACCGGAGCACCGGAACTCGCCGTACGGCGGGACACCCCGGCACCGGAGCACCGCGGCCCGCCGCACGATGGGCGTCCGGACGGCACGGCGCCCCGCGCCGGGCGAACCGGGCGGGGCGTCGCGGAAGTGCGGAGCGGGTGGCTCCGGTCAGCCGGGGATCAGCCCGTCGTCGCGGAGCATGGAGCGCACCTCTTCGAGGGTGGCGTCAGGTGACGGCAGGATCAGTTCGGAGGGCTCCAGGGAGTCGTCCGGGAGGGGGGAGCCGAGCTCGCGCACCTTGTCCAGGAGCGCGTGGAGCGTGGTGCGGAAGCCGGGCCCGTCACCGCTCTCCATCTCCGCGAGGAGGATGTCGTCGAGCGTGTTCAGCTCGGCGAGGTGACTGTCGGCCAGTGCCACCTGGCCCTCCCCCATGATCCGTACGATCATGACGCCGTCCTCACTGCTTGTCGAACTTGTGCGGGGACTGCTGCGACTGCGGTGCCGCGTCCTCGGCGCCGCCCTCGATGGCCTGCTGCTGTCCGGCGGAACCGCCGGCCAGCTCGGCCTTCATGCGCTGGAGTTCCAGCTCCACATCCGTACCACCCGAGATGCGGTCCAGCTCGGCGGCGATGTCGTCCTTCGCCGTGCCGGACGGGTCGTCGAGCGCCCCGGAGGCCAGCAGCTCGTCGATGGCCCCGGCGCGCGCCTGGAGCTGCTGGGTCTTGTCCTCGGCCCGCTGGATGGCCAGGCCCACGTCGCCCATCTCCTCGGAGATGCCGGAGAAGGCCTCACCGATCCGGGTCTGGGCCTGGGCCGCCGTGTAGGTGGCCTTGATGGTCTCCTTCTTCGTGCGGAAGGCGTCCACCTTGGCCTGCAGGCGCTGGGCCGCGAGGGTGAGTTTCTCCTCCTCGCCCTGCAGCGTCTGGTGCTGCGTCTCCAGGTCCGTGACCTGCTGCTGGAGGGCGGCGCGCCTGGACAGCGCCTCGCGGGCCAGGTCCTCGCGGCCGAGCGCGAGGGCCTTGCGCCCCTGGTCCTCCAGCTTGGACGACTGTCCCTGCAGCTGGTTCAGCTGCAGCTCCAGGCGCTTGCGGGAGGTCGCCACGTCGGCGACCCCGCGGCGCACCTTCTGGAGCAGCTCCAGCTGCTTCTGGTACGAGTAATCGAGGGTCTCGCGCGGATCCTCGGCCCGGTCAAGGGCCTTGTTCGCCTTCGCGCGGAAGATCATCCCCATACGCTTCATGACACCGCTCATGGGCTTCGCGCGCCCCCTTCTGACGGACTGAGCTCCAGCACTCCAACAGAACCCACAGTACGGGCCCTGTCTCCATTACCGCACTGTTCGAGCACCAATGTGCTCCTCCGCAAGGACGAGTACCGCGGGTGATCGCTCCCGCCCAGGGAGTAGACGACCCCCGCGGAGGGGCCGGCGGCGCCCGTTCTGTCCGTGTCGGGACACTTTTCCGGACGCAGGCCGTTGCCGGATCGTTCCCGGCCGGTCCCCGGTAGCCGCGGCCGACCCCGTACCCTTGGGTTTTGTGTTCCGTAGCCGTTCCAAGGAAGAGAAGGCCCCCACCGGCAAGGTGACGGCGGACCTCTCCAAGCAGCCCCGCGACCCCCAGGCTCCCAAGGGTCGCCCCACCCCCAAGCGCAGCGACGCCCAGACGCAGCGCCGGCGCGCCTCCAGCGGTGCGCCGACCGATCGCAAGGAGGCCGCGAAGCGCCAGCGCGAGGCCCGCCGGGCGGACATGGCCCGGCAGCGCGAGGCGCTCGCCTCGGGCGACGAGCGCTATCTGCCGGTCCGCGACAAGGGGCCCGTGCGCCGCTTCGTCCGTGACTTCGTGGACGCGCGCTTCTGCATCGCGGAGTACTTCCTCCCGCTCGCGGTGATCATCCTGATCCTCAGCGTGATCCAGGTGCAGAACATCCAGAACATCTCGCTGCTGCTCTGGCTCGGCGTGATCGTGCTGATCGTGGTCGACTCCATCGGCCTCGGGTTCCGTCTGCGGAAGCAGCTGGCGGAGCGCTTCCCGGACACCCCGAAGCGCGGCGCGGTGGCCTACGGCCTGATGCGCACGCTCCAGATGCGCCGGCTGCGTCTGCCCAAGCCGCAGGTCAAGCGCGGAGAGCGGCCCTGAGCACGGAGACCTCCGGCTTCACGGGGGTGTCGTCGCAGTGGCTGAGCGGGCTCGGCGGTCTGCGCAACACCGTCCGCCAGGAGCTCGTCGGCCGGCAGCTCGACGAGCAGATATCCGCCCGCTACCCCGTGGGGCAGCGGCTGCGGGTGCTCGACGTCGGCATGGGCCAGGGCACCCAGGCGCTGCGCCTGGCGCGGGCCGGGCACTCGGTGACGGGGCTGGAGTCCGACCCCGAGATGCTGCGGACCGCGCGGGAGTCCCTGGCGGACGAGCCCGAGGGCATCCGTGAGCGGGTGCGGCTCATCGAGGGCGACGGCCGGGACACCGGGGTGCACTTCCTGCCCGGCAGCTTCGACGTGGTGCTCTGCCACGGTGTGCTGATGTACGTGTCCGAGCCGGATCCGCTGCTGGCGGGCCTGGCCCGGATGCTGGCGCCCGGCGGGCTGCTCTCGCTGCTCGTGCGCAACGCGGACGCGCTGGCGATGCGGCCGGGGCAGGCCGGTGACTTCGGCGGCGCGCTCGCCGCGTTCGAGACGGACACCTACACCAACCGGCTCGGCCTCTCCGTGCGGGCGGACCGGCTCGCGGTGCTGCGGGCCACCCTCGCCGGCATCGCCGCCCCGCTGCACACCTGGTACGGCGTGCGGGTCTTCACCGACCAGGTGAGCAACGACGAGGAGCTGCCCGGCCCCGAGGAGCTGGCCCGGGTGTTCGACGCCGAGGACCGGGCCGGGCGGACCGACCCGTACCGCGGGGTGGCCGCACTGCTGCACCTGTGCGGCGTGCGCGGCTGACCCGGCGGGCTCCGCACCGCGGAGCCGCCGCACCCGCGCGACCGGCACCGTGGCCGTGGTCGGGCCCGTACCGCTGATCGGCCCAGCAGCGCAGGCCGCGGGCGCGGGCCGTGGCGATACTCCGGGCATGGACGCAACCCCTTCCCGGACCCGGGTACGCCGCTCGCTCCCGCCCCTGGCCGCCGTCTGCGTGATCGCCCTGACGGGTGCCTGCGCCGGGCCGGGTGCGGCCCCGTCCGCGGCCCCGGACCAGCAGGCGGTCGTGGCCCGGGTCACCGACGACCTGCAGAACCAGTACCAGTCGGTCATCAAGGACGTGCTGCCCTCCGTGGTGCAGATCGGCGCCGGGGACGGGCTCGGCTCGGGCATCGTCTACGACGACCGGGGCCACATCGTCACGAACGCCCATGTGGTGGACGGCGAGAAGACCTTCGAGGTCAGCGTCGCCACCGGCGAGAAGGTGTTCAAGGCGTCCCTCGTGTCCTCCTACCCCGAGCAGGATCTCGCCGTCATCAAGCTCGACGACGCGCCCGACGGGCTGCGGGCCGCGAAGTTCGGGAACAGCGACGGGGTCGAGGTGGGGCAGATCGTCCTGGCGATGGGCTCACCGCTCGGACTGTCCAGCAGCGTCACCCAGGGCATCGTCTCGGCGGTCGGGCGGACCGTGAGCGAGAGCCGTTCGGGCGGCGGCACCGGGGCGACCCTCGCCGACATGGTGCAGACCTCGGCGGCGATCAACCCGGGCAACAGCGGTGGCGCCCTGGTGAACCTCGACAGCGAGGTGATCGGCATCCCGACGCTCGCCGCGACGGACCCTCAGCTGGGTGACTCCGCGGCGCCGGGGATCGGGTTCGCCATCCCCGTCTCGATGGTGCGGACGGTCTCCGACCAGATCATCAGGTCCGGGAAGGTCACCGACTCGGGCCGGGCGGCGCTGGACATCACGGGCCGCACCGTCGTCGACGCGGCCTACAAGCCCGCCGGTGTCGCGATCGTCAGCGTCCGGAAGGGCGGGGCCGCGGAGAAGGCCGGGCTGCGGACCGGGGACATCATCACCCGGGTCGGCGAGGACCCGATCACGACCATCACCTCCCTCTCGGAGGCCCTGGCGGGCGACAAGCCCGGCGAGAAGACCCGGGTGACGTACACCCGGGGGGACTCGGAGAGGACCGCCGAGGTCACCCTGGGCGCGATCTGACAGCCGGCCGGGGGCGTGCGGCGGCCGGAGGCCGGGGAAGCCGCCCGGGCACCGGGGCCCGGGCGGAGGGAGGGGCCTCAGTCGGCCCGGAGGCCCATCGGTCCGTAGATCCTCGTGGTGTCCTCGAAGAGGGTCACCTGGTCCGTGCCGCCCTCCAGGAGCTCCTTCCAGAACTCACCGATCCAGGACTCCGCGTCGCCCTGGGTCGTGAACTCCTCCGGCTGCAGGGCCGGCTCCGTCTCCGTGCCGTCGGACTTCTCGAACCGCCACGTCCACGCCATGTCCGCCTCCTGGGTCGTGTTGCTCCCCGAAGACTAGTGGGTGTCCCGGGCGCGCAGGTGGCCGACGGACACGGGAGGATCGGAGCGTGGAACTGACACTGCTCGGTACGGGCGCCCCCGACGGACTGCCGCGGCCCGACTGCCCCTGCGCCGTCTGCGCCTCCTCCCGCGGGAGCGGGGCACGCGCGGCGACCTCGCTGCTCGTGGACGACGCGCTGCTGCTGGACCTGACCCCGGGCGCGGTGTTCGCCGCGGCCCGCGCGGGCCGCTCGCTCGCCGCCGTGCGGCAGGTGTTGCTGACCCACCCGCACGACGGGCCCGCGGTGGAGCTGCCCGCGTCCCTCCCGCCCGCCGGGCGGGTCCCGGACGGCCAGGAGCTGACCCTGATCAGCGGGCACCGGGTCCGGGCGCTGGCGATGGACGCGCCGGGCACGGGCTACGAGGTGACGTCGCCGGACGGCGCGCGCCTCCTGTACCTGCCGCCCGGGGCCTCCCCCGCCGGACTGGCCTCCGGGGCCGAGCCGTACGACATGGTCGTGTGCGGGGTGACCGGACGGCCGGACGCCGTGGCCCGGCTGCGGGCCGCCGGGGCGGTCGGGCCGGTCACCGAGGTCGTCGCCGTCCATCTGGACCACGACGCGCCGGCCGGTGCCGAGCTGGACCGCCGGCTCGCGGCGGGCGGGGCGCGGGCCGTGCCGGACGGGACGACGCTGCGGGTGGGCGCCTTCCACCCGGTGCCCGAGGTCCCCCGGCGGACGCTGGTCACGGGCGGGGCCAGGTCGGGGAAGTCGGTGGAGGCCGAACAGCGGCTGGAGACCTTCCCCGAGGTGGTGTACGTGGCGACGGGAGGACGCCGTGAGGGGGACGCGGAGTGGGCGGCCCGGATCGGGCTGCACCGGGAGCGCAGGCCCGCCGCCTGGCGCACGGAGGAGACCTGCGAGCTGACGGGCCTGCTGGACGCGGACGGGCCCCCGCTGCTCATCGACTGCCTGTCGCTGTGGCTGACCGACGCGATGGACCGGGTCGGGGCGTGGGACGACGACCGGTGGGCGGACGGCGGCCGGGAGAAGCTCCGCGAGCGGGTCGCCGAACTGGTCCGCGCGGTGCGCGGGACGCGTCGCACGGTCGTCGCCGTGACGAACGAGACCGGTTCCGGCGTGGTCCCGGCGACGGCTTCCGGGCGGCGCTTCCGGGACGAACTGGGCCGACTGAACGCCGCGTTCGCCGGCGAGTGCGAGCAGGTGCTGCTGGTCGTGGCGGGGCAGGCGCTGGTGCTGCGCGGCTGAGTGCGGGGCGGGTGCGGGACCGGGGATGCGGGACGGGGTGCCGGGTACTGTTCCGGGCAGGGACCCCCCGGCGGGTTCCGGCCCACCCTGTGACGACCCGCGAGGCAGACCCCCGTGAATCTGGACGACTTCTCCGACCTGATCGAACGCCCCGACGGAGGCGTACGGCGTGACGCCGAGGAACACCGGGAGCGGCTCGCCGTGCCCGTGGGCGCCCTCGGCCGCCTCGACGAGCTGGGGGAATGGCTGTCTGCGGCCCAGCAGTCGGTGCCCGTCAAGGCGATCGAGCGGCCGCGCGTCGTGCTGTTCGCCGGTGACCACGGGGTGGCGGAGCTGGACGTCTCCGGCCGGTCCGCCGGGACCGCGCACGAACTCGTCCGGGCGGCGCTGGACGGGGCGAGCCCCGTCGCCGTGCTGGCCCGCCGCTTCTCCGTCCCGGTGCGGATCGTCGACGCCGGCCTGGACTGCGATCCGGAGCTGCTGCCCGAGGCCGTCGTGCGCCACCGGGTGCGGCGCGGCAGCGGCCGGATCGACGTCGAGGACGCGCTGACGGCCGAGGAGGCCGAGCAGGCCGTACGGCTCGGGATGCGCATCGCGGACGAGGAGGCCGACTCGGGCACGGACCTGGTGGTGCTGGGCGACCTGAGCGTCGGCGGCACCACGGCGGCCGCGACGCTGATCGCCGCCCTGTGCGGGACGGACGCCTCGGTGGTGACCGGGCGGGGCGGTGCGGGCATCGACGATCTGACCTGGATGCGCAAGTGCGCGGCGGTCCGGGACGCCCTGCGGCGGGCCCGGCCGGTCCTCGGCGACCAGCTGGAGCTGCTGGCCGCCGTCGGCGGCGCGGACCTGGCGGCCATGACGGGCTTCCTCCTGCAGAGCGCGGTGCGCCGGATGCCCGTGGTGCTGGACGGGGTGGTCTCGGCCGCCTGCGCGCTGGTGGCGCAGCGGGCCGCCTTCCGCGCCCCGGACTGGTGGCTCGCCGGCCAGGTCAGCGGTGAGCCCGCGCAGGCGAAGGCGCTGGACCGGATGGCGCTGACCCCGCTCCTGGACCACGGGGTGACGGTGGGTGAGGGCAGCGGCGCCCTGCTGGCGCTGCCGCTCGTCCAGGCCGCGGCCGCCCTGGCGGCGGAGCTGCCGGTGCGCGCCCAGGAGCCGGACACACAGGACACGCAAAACACGCAGGAGCCGGACGCACGGGAGCCGGACGGGCACGGGGCTCCGGCCGGCGCGGAGCCCGCGGGGCCGACGGCCTGAACGGCCGGGCCGTCCCCCGGATGCGGGGCGGACGGGTCCTCAGGCCCCGTCGCCACCGCCCGGGCGGGAGCCGGGCAGCGGGGTACGGTCCGGGGCCCCGCCGATCAGGTCCTGGAAGCGCCGCCGCGGGCCCGCCCACCGGACGTCGTGGTGATAGGCCCTCAGCACCGCCCGGGCGCGGGCCCGGTGGCGCCTGCGGTAGCAGCGCCTGGCCCACGGCGAGGCGGGCCGGGCCAGCCGGAGCGCGCCGATCAGCGCGACGAACGGGACGAGGGTGCCGATGACCGCCATCCGGGTCTTGCCCTTGAACAGCGTGACCAGCACGAAGCCGAAGTTGACGGCGTAGGTCAGGACGACGCCCAGCCTGTTCTGCTGCTGCTCGCCGCTCAGCTGCTCCACCCCGAACGGCGAGAACCCGGCGAGCACCAGCAGGACGAGCGAGGCGGTGAGGACGACGATCTCCACGCTCTGGCGGCCCTCCTCGCTCCAGTACACGTCGTCGAGGTGCAGGATCAGCGCGAACTCGTCGAGGACCAGCCCCGCGCCCACCCCGAACACGACCGCGAAGATCCCGGCGGCGACGCCGCGCTGTCCGCTCGCGACCGCGCCGAAGCCGCCGACCACCGAGAGCACCACGCCAGGGACCACGTGGTGGACGTGCACACCCCCGGAGGTGACGTTGCGGAACGGTCCCTTCCCGGCCCGGATCATCCGGGTGATGATCCGGGTGACCGCGAAGGTCAGCACGAAGGCGCTCAGCGCGAGCAGCAGCGGGAGCTTGCCCGGCTCGACGATGTTCTGCTCGAACCAGTGACCCATGCCACCTCCACCCGAAGACCCGGCCATGTCACATTTTGCGGTACTTCGCCGGATCCGGCGGGCCGCCGCACCGGCTAGCCTGCGCGCGGTGACCCCCCTGAACCGGCATGGCCTGCGCTTCGCCTTCGGCACCCTGACCGCGCTCCCCGTCCGCCTCTCCCGGTGGGACCGCGGGACGGCGCGGGCCGGCATGCTGTGCGCCCCGTTGGCCGGGCTCGTCGTGGGCCTGCTCGCCGCCCTCCCCGGGGTGCTGCTCCTGCTCGGCGGGGCGGGGCCGCTGGCGGCGGCGGTCGCCTCCGCCGCGCTTCCCGCGGCCCTGACCCGGGGGCTGCACCTGGACGGGCTCGCGGACACCGCGGACGGGCTGGGCAGCGCCAGGCCGGCCGCGGACGCGCTGCGGATCATGAAGCAGTCGGACATCGGCCCGTTCGGTGTGATCACCCTGCTGTTCGTGCTGCTGGCCCAGGTCGCGGCGCTCTTCGAGCTGTACGGCCGCGGCTGGGCGGACGGCGCGCTGGGCACGGTCGCCGCCGCCGTCACGGCCCGGGTCGCGCTCACGCTGGCCTCGCGGCGGGGTGTCCCACCGGCCCGCCCGGAGGGCCTGGGCGCGGCGGTGGCGGGGACGGTCCCGCCGCTGGGCGCGGTGGCCGTGGCCTGCGCGGCGGTGGCGGGCTGCGCGGCGGCGGGCCTCACGCTCGGGCCGGGCGGCGCCCTGCGCCAGGCCCTCGCCGTCCTGGCCGGCCTGCTGGCCGCCCAGGTGATGCTGCGCCACTGCGTGCGGCGCTTCGGCGGGGTGACCGGCGACGTGTTCGGGGCGGTGGAGGAGACGGCCGCGACCGCGGCCCTGCTCGTGCTGGCGACCGGCTGAGGGGCGGACCTCCCCGCCCCGGTGAGCCGGGACCAAGCGCGCGCGTAGGCTCATTCCCGGCACATCGCGGCTGGGACCCCGATGCGCCGGGCACGGCCGGCACCGACCGGGACCGACCGGCAGACAACTCAACGGAAGCGAGATTTCACCACCGTGACAGCTCTCACTCTCAGCACCTCAGGTGCGGCGACGCTGCGCGCCGACGCACTCGTCGTCGGCGTCGCCAAGGACGCCGGATCCAAGACCGGCACCCTGGTCGTGGCACCGGGCGCCGAGGCCGTGGACAAGGCGTTCGACGGCGGGCTCGCCGCCGTCCTGGAGACCCTGGGCGCCTCGGGTGCCGAGGGCGAGGTGACCAAGCTCCCCGCACCGTCCGACGTCAAGGCCCCGGTCGTCATCGCGGTCGGGCTCGGTCCGGTCCCGGCGAAGGGCGACACGTACGACGCCGAGGCACTGCGCCGGGCGGCGGGCAGCGCCGCGCGTGCGCTGAAGGGCTCGAAGAAGGCCGGCTTCGCGCTGCCGACGGAGTCCGCCGAGGGCGCCGGGGCCGTCGTGGAGGGCGCCCTGCTGGGTGCGTACGCGTTCACCGCCTACCAGGGCGGCGAGGACAGGCTCGCCCCGAAGGGGGCCAAGTCCGGCAAGGACACCAAGCTTCCGCTGGGCGAGGTCGTCCTGCTCGGCGGCAAGCCGCGCGACAAGGCGTTCAAGGCGGCCGCCGAGCGCGCCGTCGCGGTCGCCGAGGAGATGAACCGGGCCCGCGACCTGATCAACACCCCGCCCAACGACCTGTACCCCGAGTCCTTCGCCGCCGTGGCCACCGCCGCCGGCAAGGAGCACGGCATCAAGGTGCAGGTCCTGGACGAGAAGGCGCTCGTCAAGGGCGGCTTCGGCGGTCTGCTGGGCGTCGGCCAGGGCTCCACGCACGGCCCCCGCCTGGTACGGCTGTCCTACACCCACCCCAAGGCGGAGAAGACGCTCGCCCTGGTCGGCAAGGGCATCACCTACGACTCGGGCGGCATCTCGCTGAAGCCGGCCGGGCACAACGAGACGATGAAGTGCGACATGAGCGGTGCCGCCGCCGTGTTCGCCGCCGTCGTCTCGGCCTCCCGCCTCGGCCTCCGGGTCAACGTCACCGGCTGGCTGGCCCTGGCCGAGAACATGCCGTCCGGCAACGCCACCCGCCCCGGTGACGTGCTGCGCATGTACAGCGGCAAGACCGTCGAGGTCCTGAACACCGACGCCGAGGGCCGGCTGGTGCTCGCGGACGCGCTGACCCGCGCCTCCGAGGAGAAGCCGGACGCGATCGTCGACGTCGCGACCCTGACGGGTGCGATGGTCCTGGCGCTCGGCAACCGCACCTTCGGTGTGATGGCCAACGACGACGCCTTCCGCACGTCCGTCCACGAGATCGCCGAGGAGGTCGGCGAGGCCTCCTGGCCGATGCCGCTCCCCGCCGACCTGCGCAAGGGCATGGACTCCCCGACCGCCGACATCGCCAACATGGGTGAGCGGATGGGCGGCGGCCTGGTCGCCGGCCTGTTCCTCCAGGAGTTCGTCGGCGAGGGCATCGCCTGGGCGCACCTGGACATCGCGGGTCCGGCCTTCCACGAGGGCGCGCCGTACGGCTACACCCCCAAGGGCGGCACCGGTTCCGCGGTCCGCACCCTGGTGCGGCTGGCCGAGCGCACCGCGGCCGGCGACCTCGGCTGAGCCCCGGGCGGGCGTCCGCGTGCGGGGCCCGCTCGTCTCCCCCACGGTCCCGGGCACACGTCCGGGACCGCGGGGGCGTCCGCGCGGTACGGTCCGGACCGCACGCCCGGCACGGGTCCGGGTGTGCGGCGGGACCCGGCGGACACCCCCAGGCGGTTCCCGGGGGCTCCGGCCGCCTTTTTCCGGAGATCTCCACGTATCGGTTACCGTCCGGACCCGGTCACGGTCCGGCTCGGAGCAGGGGCCCGCGTCCCGTCCGCCCCCAACAAGTGCGAAGATGGGTTCTCGGCAGGACAGGGCCCCCACCACAGGGCCGAAAAACGCAAGCGGCCGAACACCAGCCGACCGGCCGGTCACACCCCAGCGACGGGGCCCGGCGTACGGCGCACATGCATGGAGGACGTGACGTGGCGAACGACGCCAGCACCGTTTTCGACCTAGTGATCCTCGGCGGTGGCAGTGGCGGTTACGCCGCGGCCCTGCGCGGGGCTCAGCTGGGCCTGGACGTCGCACTGATCGAGAAGGGCAAGGTCGGCGGCACCTGCCTGCACAACGGCTGCATCCCGACGAAGGCGCTGCTGCACGCCGGCGAGGTCGCCGACCAGGCGCGCGAGGCCGAGCAGTTCGGTGTGAAGGCCACCTTCGAGGGCATCGACATGGCGGCCGTCCACAAGTACAAGGACGACGTGATCTCGGGCCTGTACAAGGGCCTGCAGGGTCTCATCGCCTCGCGCAAGGTGCACTACATCGAGGGTGAGGGCCGGCTCTCGTCCCCCACCTCGGTGGACGTCGACGGCCGGCGCGTCCAGGGCCGTCACGTGCTGCTGGCGACGGGCTCCGTGCCGAAGTCGCTGCCCGGCCTGGAGATCGACGGCAACCGCATCATCTCCTCGGACCACGCGCTGAAGCTCGACCGCGTGCCGACGTCCGCGATCGTCCTGGGCGGCGGCGTCATCGGCGTCGAGTTCGCCTCGGCGTGGAAGTCCTTCGGCACCGACGTCACGATCGTCGAGGGCCTGAAGCACCTGGTCCCGGTCGAGGACGAGAACAGCTCCAAGCTTCTTGAGCGCGCGTTCCGCAAGCGCGGCATCAAGTTCAACCTCGGTACCTTCTTCGACAAGGCCGAGTACACGCAGGACGGCGTGAAGGTCTCGCTCGCCGACGGCAAGACCTTCGAGGCGGAGGTGCTGCTGGTCGCGATCGGCCGCGGCCCGGTCTCGCAGGGTCTGGGCTACGAGGAGGCCGGCGTCGCGATGGACCGCGGCTACGTCCTCGTCGACGAGTACATGCAGACCAACGTCCCGACGATCTCGGCCGTCGGCGACCTGGTCCCGACCCTCCAGCTCGCCCACGTCGGCTTCGCCGAGGGCATCCTGGTGGCGGAGCGGCTCGCCGGACTGAAGACCGTGCCGGTCGACTACGACGGCGTGCCGAAGGTGACGTACTGCCACCCCGAGGTCGCCTCCGTCGGCATCACCGAGGCCAAGGCCAAGGAGATCTACGGCGCGGACAAGGTCGTCGCCCTCAAGTACAACCTGGCGGGCAACGGCAAGAGCAAGATCCTGAAGACCGCGGGCGAGATCAAGCTCGTCCAGGTCAAGGACGGTGCGGTGGTCGGCGTCCACATGGTCGGTGACCGTATGGGCGAGCAGGTCGGCGAGGCGCAGCTGATCTACAACTGGGAGGCGCTGCCGGCCGAGGTCGCGCAGCTCATCCACGCCCACCCGACGCAGAACGAGGCGATGGGCGAGGCCCACCTGGCCCTGGCCGGCAAGCCTCTCCACTCCCACGACTGATCCAGTCCCGGGGACGACCGACCACTTCCGCACTTTCGTAAGGAGCAACTGAAACCATGTCGGTTTCCGTAACCCTTCCGGCGCTCGGCGAGAGCGTCACCGAGGGCACTGTCACCCGTTGGCTGAAGGCCGAGGGCGAGCGCGTCGAGGCCGACGAGCCGCTGCTCGAGGTCTCGACCGACAAGGTCGACACCGAGATCCCCGCGCCGGCCTCCGGCGTGCTCGCGTCCATCAAGGTCGCCGAGGACGAGACCGTCGAGGTCGGCGCCGAGCTGGCCGTCATCGACGACGGCTCGGGCGCGCCCGCCGCCGCCGAGGCGCCGGCCGCCGAGGCCCCCGCGCAGGAGGCTCCGGCCGAGGAGGCTCCGGCCCCCGCGGCCGAGGCCCCCGCCCAGGAGGCTCCCGCCGCCGCTCCGGCCGGTGGCGCCTCCGGCACCGACGTCACCCTCCCCGCGCTCGGCGAGAGCGTCACCGAGGGCACCGTCACCCGCTGGCTGAAGGAGGTCGGCGAGGAGGTCACGGAGGACGAGCCCCTGCTCGAGGTCTCCACGGACAAGGTCGACACCGAGATCCCCGCCCCGGTCTCCGGCGTGCTGCTGGAGATCGTCGTCGGTGAGGACGAGACCGCCGAGGTGGGCGCCAAGCTCGCCGTCATCGGCGCCCCGGGTGCCGCGCCCGCCGCCGCTCCGGCGGAGGCCGCCCCGGCCCCGGCCGCCGCTCCGGCCCCGGCCGCTCCCGCCGCCCCGGCGGAGGCCGCCCCGGCGGAGGCCGCCCCGGCTCCGGCCGCACCTGCGGCACCGGCTCCGGCTCCGGCCGCACCGGCC
>NZ_JBEXRT010000073.1:0-15571 GCF_040613235.1 Streptomyces sp. NPDC006296
CGCCGGGCTGGTCACCCGCGCCGTGCACCGCTGGCGCTTCGAGTCCCTCGGTCCGGCGGGCGGCTGCCCCGGGCGGCGCCGGGTCCCCGGTGCGGTCCGCCGCGCGGGACGCACCGGGAAGCTGCCGGCGCAGTGCGCGCTGCGGGTGGACGCAGTGCAGATGGCGCGCCGGCGCAGCGCACAGGGCGCGCCGGCCACGTGTGCACTGCGGGCCGGAGCGGCGGCGGACCGCCCGGATCCGGGCCGGAACCCGACACCCTGCCGAGCCGTGCGGCCCGGGTCGTACACAGTGGCCATGGAGATCGGGGGTGACGTCCGCCTACGCTCACCGCATGAGCCCCGATGCCCCTCGCGCCCCGTACACCGACCCCGCAGCGGGCGCGGCCGTGAAGGCCGCCGACCGCGCGCACGTCTTCCACTCCTGGTCAGCCCAGGGACTGATCGACCCGCTCGCCGTCGCCGGCGCCGAGGGGGCGTACTTCTGGGATTACGACGGCAACCGCTATCTGGACTTCACCAGCGGCCTCGTCTTCACCAACATCGGCTACCAGCACCCCGTCGTGGTCGCCGCGATCCAGGAGCAGGCGGGCAGGCTGACCACGTTCGCCCCCGCGTTCGCCGTCGAGGCGCGTTCCGAGGCGGCCCGCCTCATCGCCGAACGCACCCCGGGCGACCTCGACAAGATCTTCTTCACCAACGGCGGCGCCGAGGCAGTCGAGAACGCGGTCCGGATGGCCCGGCTGCACACCGGACGCCCCAAGGTGTTCTCCGCCTACCGCTCGTACCACGGGGCCACGGCCACCGCGATCAACCTCACCGGCGACCCGCGCCGCTGGGCGTCCGACACCGGTTCGGCGGGCGTCGTGCGCTTCTGGGCGCCGTTCCTCTACCGCTCGCCGTTCCACGCGGCGACCGAGGCCGAGGAGTGCGCCCGTGCGCTCCAGCACCTGGAGGACACGCTGGCCTTCGAGGGCCCGGCGACCGTCGCCGCCGTCGTCCTGGAGTCGATCCCCGGCACGGCCGGCATCATGACGCCGCCGCCCGGCTACCTCGCGGGGGTCCGGGAGATCTGCGACCGGTACGGCATCGTCTTCGTGCTGGACGAGGTGATGGCCGGTTTCGGGCGCACCGGGAAGTGGTTCGCCGCCGACCACGACGGGGTCGTGCCGGACCTCATGACGTTCGCGAAGGGCGTCAACTCCGGTTACGTACCGCTCGGCGGCGTCGCGATCAACGCCGAGATCGCCGCCACCTTCGAGACCCGCCCCTACCCCGGCGGACTCACCTACTCCGGCCACCCGCTGGCCTGCGCCGCGGCCGTCGCGACGATCCGCGTGATGGAGGACGAGAAGATCGTCGAGGGCGCCGCGCACCTCGGCGAGCACGTCCTCGGCCCCGGACTGCGCGAGCTCGCCGCGCGCCACCCGTCCGTCGGCGAGGTGCGCGGACTCGGCGCGTTCTGGGCGCTGGAGCTGGTCCGGGACGGGGAGACCCGGGAGCCCCTGGTCCCGTACAACGCGACGGGCGAGGCCAACGCCCCGATGGCCGCCTTCGGCGCCGCCTGCAAGCGGAACGGCCTCTGGCCCTTCATCAACATGAACCGCACCCACGTCGTCCCGGCCTGCAACATCACCGAGGCCGAGGCGAAGGAGGGCCTCGCGGCCCTGGACACGGCCCTCTCGGTCGCCGACGAGTACACCGTGTAGCCGCCCTCGGACACGACGCCCTCCCCCGTGCCCGGAACCGGGCACCCGCCCTGGCTTAAGGTGACCCAAGCCGAGAACGGGAGGGGGCGTCATGGGTGCGGGCGGAGGCGTGACCCGCAGTACGCTGCGCCAGCAGATCGCCGACGCACTGCGTGACGAGGTGCTCGCGGGGCGTATGCGGCCCCGGGTGGAGTTCACCGTCAAGCAGATCGCCGAGCAGTACGGGGTGTCCGCGACCCCCGTGCGCGAGGCGCTCTTCGACCTCTCCGCGCAGGGGCTGCTCGAATCCGACCAGCACCGCGGTTTCCGGGTCCGCGCCTTCACCGTCGCCGACTACCGCTCGATGGTCGAGGCCCGCGCCCTGGTCATAGACGGGGTGTTCCGCGGGATCTTCGACGGGACCGGCTCGGCGCCCGCGGTGCTGGCCGTCCACCTGCCCGCCCTGGTGTCCGTGCGCCGCCGGGCCGAGGAGGCCACCCGGGCCGCGCGCTGCGGCGACCTCGACATCCTCATCGGCTACGACCTGCGGTTCTGGCGGGAGCTCGGCGCCGTCATCGGCAACACCTACATCAACGACTTCCTCCAGCGGCTCCGGATGCAGGCCTGGGTCTTCGCCGTCCCGTACCTCCGGGGGGACGCCGACGTGCGCGACCGGCTGTGGAACGGCCACCAGGACCTCGTCGAGGCGATCACGGCCGCGGACGGACCCGCCGTGCGCGCGGTGCTGGACGCCCACTACGCGCACGGCATGGACTGGGCGGACCGGCTGGCCGTCGGCGACCCCCCGCCCCCGGGGCGCGGCTGACCGCCCGGAGGCCCGAGGACGCCCCGCACCCTGTGCGCGGGGTCCCGGCCGCATTACGCTGTCCCGACCATCGCACGAACCCGTTGGAGAGCGAGACTTCGTGGCCTGTGACCTGTGGCTGGTCCCCCTCGTCGATGTGCTGTGCCACAGCCCCGACAACCCGTTCGCCGAAGAGATCGCCGTCTACGACAAGGCGTTGACCGAGGCGGGGCTCCCGCCGGTGCCCGTCTACGCCTACATGCCCGGACTCACCGGGGACGTCGCCCCGGTCGCGGGCTTCGACTACGACGCCCTGCACTTCCTGCGCCGTGCCTACCTGCTCCAGCTGAGCGGTCTCGCGGTCACCCCCGTCGACGCACTGGGCGGGGACTACGAGCAGTTGCTGGAGATGTTCGAGCAGAGCGCGCAGGACTCGCACCTGGTCTGGCACTACGACCACGCCGGGGCGTACGTGCCGGTGGACTTCCCCCGCCCGCTGTCGGACGACCAGCTGCTGGAGGGCGGCGGCCCGCTGGGCTCCTCCCACGGCCTGCTGCGCGAGCTGGAGTTCGTCGCCCCGTCCCTCGGGATCGACCCGGCCAACCCGCCGGCCGCCCCCGCGCCGCCGGCCGGTCCGACCACGCTGGAGGAACCGGCCTCCTCGGTCCCGCACGACGAGAGCCCCTTCGCCCGGGAGCGGCACGTCTGGCTGGGCCTGCACGCGGCGGCCACCCGCAGCCTCGCGCAGGGCTCGATGATCGTCTTCAGCTGAGATCCGCCGCAGGACCGTCCCGGCCCTCCCGGGCGGGACGGTCACGGCGGCGGCCCGTGCCCCGGCCCGGGGGCGGCTCGCGGCCCCGGGGGCTGGTTCCGGCGGTCCGGTTCGGTCCACGGCCCGGGACCGGTCCCGGCCGTCCGGTCAGGTCCGGGGCCGAGGACCGGTTCCGGCGGTCCGGCTCCGTCCCCGGCTCCGTCCCGGCTCCGGCTCCGTCCTGGGCCCGAGTCCGGGTCCGGATCCGGACTCAGCGCGGTGACTCCGGCGGACGCTGGCGCGGCATGTTCGGGCGGGCCACCGAGGGCATGGTGAGCCGTCCCGGCGCGGCCCCGGGCTCCGGGCGGCCGCCCGGCCCGCCCGACACCAGCGACTGCATGCCCATGGGGGCGGGCCCGGCCCGGAACTCCACCATCCAGTCCGCTGTCTCCATCCGGACGAGCTCGGTGATGTCCTCCGAGAAACGGCGGAGCACCCCCAGACAGCGCTCGGCGGCCTCGCTGGCGGTGCCCTCCGTCGGCCCCAGCACCTCGCGGACGCACTCCGAGGACCAGTCGAACTGCAGCACCTGGAGGCGCCGCTGCACGGCCTGGGCCGTCGCGAGGTTCCTTATCCAGCCCGAGGTCAGTCCGAAGTACCGGTCGCAGGCCATGCAGGCGGCGCCCAGCAGGAGCGACAGATAGCCCCAGCCGGCCGACCCGTGCAGCTCCCCGGTCAGGTCGAGGAGGGGGAGGGCCGCACCGGCGACCACCCCCGCCGCGGTGCCGAGCCGGAGCAGCCGTGCCGTGCGCCGCTTGCGGATCCGGTCGCGCAGATACCAGTCGGCGGTCTCGATGGCGCCGCTCTCGACCCAGCGGTAGAGCTCGTCGAGCCGTTCGGCCGGTTCGCCCCAGTCGCCGAGAGGGAAGGCGCGGCCGGTCAGGTCCCGGGGGCTCGGCACCTCGCGCGAACCGGACTGGTCAGTTCCGGTGCCCGCACCGGATCCCGCGCCTGACTCCTTGCGGGGCTGCCCCTCGGGCTGCATCTCCGGCTGACTCACCGGGGCACTCCTCTGCACTCTGCGTTCGGCGCGTATCGACGCGGATCGGCACGGTCTCGGTCATGACGGGGACGGCGTCGGCATATGACCGGGGCCCCCGTCGTGTAACTCTGCGTTACCTTGAGCATGCGTATGGGTACGGATACGCATGCTCTTCCTACCGCCGAATGGTGGGCCCCGGGGTCGAAATCGCGGGATTCCCGGGTGGGTACGGCCTCTGGTCAGGTATAGGAGCGCGGCAGGCGCTTTACGGGACTCACTCGAAAGAGTTGGTCGCCTGCGGGTGGAGCACGGCGTCCGGTGAACACGTAGGCTCGGCGTACCGAAACAATCCGTCGTCGAAGTGCCAGGAGTGACCGTGATTCCCGGTGGTGGCCAGCCCAACATGCAGCAGCTGCTCCAGCAGGCCCAGAAGATGCAGCAGGATCTCGCCGAGGCCCAGGAGGAGCTGGCCAGGACCGAGGTCGAGGGACAGGCGGGCGGCGGGCTGGTGAAGGCCACCGTCACCGGTTCCGGCGAGCTCCGCGCCCTGGTGATCGACCCGGGTGCGGTGGACCCGGAGGACACCGAGACGCTGGCCGACCTCGTGGTCGCCGCGGTCCAGGCGGCCAACGAGAACGCCCAGCAGCTCCAGCAGCAGAAGCTGGGCCCGCTGGCCCAGGGCCTGGGCGGCGGAGGCATGCCGGGTCTCCCGTTCTGACCCCTGTAGCTACCCGGGCGTACCGGCTACGGTACGAGCAGGAAAAAGGAAAGGCGTTCCGTTGTACGAAGGCGTGGTCCAGGAGCTGATCGACGAGCTGGGCAGGCTGCCCGGCGTCGGTCCCAAGAGCGCGCAGCGGATCGCCTTCCACATCCTGCAGGCCGAGCCCACCGACGTCCGCCGGCTGGCCCACGCCCTGCTGGAGGTCAAGGACAAGGTCCGCTTCTGCGAGGTCTGCGGCAACGTCGCCCAGCAGGAGCAGTGCGGGATCTGCCGCGACGCGCGCCGCGACCGCTCGGTCATCTGCGTGGTCGAGGAGCCCAAGGACGTCGTCGCGATCGAGCGGACCCGTGAGTTCCGCGGCCGCTACCACGTCCTGGGCGGCGCGATCAGCCCCATCGAGGGCGTCGGCCCCGACGACCTGCGCATCAGGGAGCTGCTGGCCCGGCTCGCGGACGGTTCCATCACGGAGCTGATCCTGGCGACGGACCCCAACCTGGAGGGCGAGGCCACCGCCACGTACCTCGCCCGGATGGTCAAGCCGATGGGCCTGAAGGTCACGCGGCTGGCGAGCGGCCTGCCGGTGGGCGGCGACCTGGAGTACGCGGACGAGGTCACCCTCGGCCGCGCCTTCGAGGGAAGGCGGCTGCTCGATGTGTGACCCGGCGGCTCACCGCGGCTTTACGCGTGGTGGCGTTATGTTCTTCCCACCGTCCGCGACCGTGCCCACGGGAGGTCCCCTCGATGTCTGACGCCACCTTGAACTCCGTCACGCAGGACCCGGACGACTTCGCCGTCCAGATCGCGGACCAGATCAAGACGTTCATCGTCGCGGTGACCGAGGTGTCCAAGGCCGACGAGCCCGAGAAGGCCGTTCCGGTCCTGCTGCTCCAGGTCTCCCAGCTGCTGCTGGCCGGCGGACGGCTCGGCGCCTACGAGGACATCCTCCCCGACGAGCGCTACGAGCCGGACCTGGGCGCCGAACCGGACGCCGACGGGCTGCGCGAGCGCTTCGCGGAGCTCCTGGAGCCCATCGACGTCTACTCCGAGGTCTTCGACCCCTACGAGCCCCGCAAGGCGCCCGTGCCGCACCGCATCTCCGACGACCTGGCCGACCTGGTCACCGACCTCGGCCACGGCCTCGCGCACTACGACGCGGACCGCACGGCGGAGGCCATGTGGTGGTGGCAGTTCTCGTACTTCTCCAACTGGGGCTCCACCGCGTCCGCGGCCCTGCGCGCGCTCCAGTCGCTGATCGCCCACATCCGGCTGAACCAGCCGCTCCAGGAGCTCGACGGCCTGGACACGGACCAGGACCCGGGCGACGGTGACCTGGCCGAGGAGGCGGGGCGTGTGATGGCCGAGGAGATCGCCGGGCCGCTGGGCCTGCGCCCGGTCCTGTAAAGGCCCGCCCGGGGCCTGCTTTCGGCTCTGCGGGGGCCCGGGGGCCCGTTCCTGCCCTGCGGGGCCCGCTCCCGGCCTGCGGGGACCCGGGGGCCGGTTCCCTGCCCTGCGGGGGTCCTGTGCGGACGCCCATGGAAGCTGTGGGCTCCGCCTCTGCCGCCTCCCGGGACCCGGGTGCCCCACCTCTGCGGCCGCCTCCTCCCGGACTCCGTGTGCCGCCCGTCCGTCCCGCGGTGCCTCCCGCGTTTCTGCCGGCGGGCGCGTTCCGGGGCGTGTGCCGGGGCGCGCCCGCCCGGTTCCGTGCCCCGCCCGAGGTTCCGCGCGCCGGCGTGCGGGGGCGGCCGTGCCCGTCCCACGAACGGGGTGGCCGTGAGCTCCCCCGTCCCACGAACGGGTGGGTGCGGGTGCCGCCCGTCCCACGAACGGCCGCCCGGCTCCGGGCTCGTCCGACCTGCGCTTTCCGGGGGTCCCGGTGGCGCCGGGGGAGGCCGGGGGCCGCCGGTGACCGGCGTCCCGTCCGGCGTCCGGGACCGCCCGTGCCCGTTGTGTCCTGAGCCACAAAAGGCGTGCGGCGAGAGGGAAGAGGGCAGCAGCCCCGTACGAGCAGTTCGGGACGGCGCTCGTACCGGGTGCTGAGCGGGACATCTCATCATCCGGTATCGACGGGTCGATTCCGGGCTGCTCGTTAAACTGAGCCGACCGCACCATTATTGAGCGAGGAGCGCACGTGGGCCTTGTCGTGCAGAAGTACGGAGGCTCCTCCGTAGCCGATGCCGAAGGCATCAAGCGTGTTGCCAAGCGAGTCGTCGACGCCAAGAAGAACGGCAACCAGGTGGTTGTCGTGGTGTCCGCGATGGGCGACACGACGGACGAGTTGATCGATCTCGCCGAGCAGGTATCCCCGATGCCGGCCGGGCGTGAGTTCGACATGCTGCTGACCGCCGGGGAGCGGATCTCCATGGCCCTCCTGGCGATGGCGATCAAAAACCTGGGCCACGAGGCCCAGTCGTTCACGGGCAGCCAGGCCGGCGTCATCACCGACTCGGTCCACAACAAAGCGCGGATCATCGATGTCACGCCCGGGCGCATCCGGACCTCCATCGACGAGGGCAACATCGCCATCGTCGCCGGGTTCCAGGGGGTGAGCCAGGAGGGCAAGAACATCACCACCCTCGGGCGCGGTGGCTCCGACACGACCGCCGTCGCGCTGGCCGCCGCGCTGGACGCGGAGGTCTGTGAGATCTACACCGACGTGGACGGCGTCTTCACCGCCGACCCCCGGGTCGTGAAGAAGGCCCGGAAGATCGACTGGATCTCCTTCGAGGACATGCTGGAGCTGGCGGCGTCCGGCTCCAAGGTGCTGCTGCACCGCTGCGTCGAGTACGCACGCCGTTACAACATCCCGATCCACGTCCGCTCGTCCTTCTCCGGACTCCGCGGCACCTGGGTCAGCAACGAGCCGCAAGGGGACCAGCAGGTGGAGCACGCCATCATCTCCGGAGTCGCCCACGACGTCTCCGAGGCCAAGGTCACGGTCGTCGGGGTGCCCGACAAGCCGGGCGAGGCCGCCGCGATCTTCCGCGCCATCGCCGATGCCGAGATCAACATGGACATGGTGGTGCAGAACGTCTCCGCCGCGTCGACCGGTCTGACGGACATCACGTTCACGCTGCCCAAGGCCGAGGGCCGCAAGGCCATCGACGCCCTGGAGCGCAACCGCGCCGGCATAGGGTTCGAGTCCCTGCGCTACGACGACCAGATCGCCAAGATCTCCCTCGTCGGCGCGGGCATGAAGACCAACCCCGGGGTCACCGCGGGCTTCTTCGAGGCGCTGTCGGACGTCGGCGTGAACATCGAGCTGATCTCGACGTCCGAGATCCGTATCTCGGTGGTCACCCGTGTCGACGACGTCAACGAGGCCGTGCGCGCCGTGCACACCGCCTTCGGCCTCGACAGCGACTCGGACGAGGCCGTCGTCTACGGAGGCACCGGCCGATGACCGGACGCCGCCCTTCGCTCGCGGTCGTGGGTGCGACCGGGGCGATCGGCGGCGTCATGCTCCAGATCCTCTCGCAGCACGAGGACGTCTGGGGCGAGGTCAGACTGATCGCCTCCCCGCGCGCGGCCGGCACCGGACTGGTCGTGCGCGGCGAGGAGGCCGAGGTCCTCCCGCTCACCGAGGACGTCTTCGACGGGGTGGACGTGGCCCTGTTCCTGGTGCCGGACGAGGTGTCCACCACGTGGGGACCGGTCGCCGCCGCCCGGGGCGCCGTGGTCGTGGACGGCTCGGCCGCCTTCCGGCTCGACGACGACGTCCCCCTGGTCGTCCCCGAGATCAACCCCCATGCCGTGCGGCGCAGGCCGCGCGGCATCGTCGCGTCCCCGCACTCCACGACGCTGTCCCTGATCGTCGCGGTCGGTGCGCTGCACGCGGAGTTCGGGCTGCGGGAGCTGATCGTCTCCTCCTACCAGGCCGTGAGCGGCGAGGGGCGCGACGGTGTCGCCGCGCTCCGCGGGCAGCTCACCGTGGTGGCGGGCACGGAACTGGGCACGCGCCCCGGGGACGTGCGCCGGGCGCTGGGCGACGGCGACACGGGCCCCTTCGCCGCCCCGGTGGCGCTGAACGTGGTGCCGTGGGCCGGGACCGACGCCGGCGACGGCTGGTCCTCCGAGGAGCTGGCGATCCGTGCGGAGTGCCGGAAGATCCTCGGCCTGCCGGCACTGAAGGTGACGGCGACCTGCGTGTACGTGCCCGTGGTCGCGACGCACTCCATGTCCGTGCACGCCCGCTTCGAGAACGAGGTGGCCGTGGCCCGGGCCCACGAGGTCCTGGCGACCGCGCCCGGGGTGGTGCTCTTCGACAGCCCCGCCGCCGGTGACTTCCCCACGCCGGCCGACGTCGTGGGCACCGATCCCACCTGGGTGGGCCGGGTCCGGCAGTCGATGGACGATCCGCACGCGGTCGAGATGTTCGTCTGCGGCGACAACCTCCGCAAGGGCACGGCTCTGAACGTGGCTCAGATCGCCGAGTCGGTCGCCGCGGAATTCTCTCGCACCTGATCGAACCTCTTTTGTAGGATCCGTGTGCACCCTGTGAGTAACTTGGCGGCCTGAACACCTTGAGCTGGGGTGTTGCCGTGCCCGACGATGATCTCCTGGCCTTCCGCAACCGCTGGGCGGATGCGACGCGTCTACGTCGTCACTTCTTGCATGGCTGGATGCGTTTTCGGGGCGTTCGGGGAAGAGCAGGTACGAATGAGGGCATGCCGCACAGCATCGGACGCGGTGCCGTACGCGTACAACCCTGATGGGGGGATGAGTGTCCAACTGGCGTGGCAGAGGTTCTCGACATCACAGTGGTGGGCCCGTTGCGCGGCGCTTCGGTGCGTCCGCTCCGGCGGCCCCGCGCAGCCGGCGGCATGCCGGTGATCGCGCCCATCCCCGCTGCCCGGCCCACCCGGCTGCCCTCGCAGCGTCAGGGCGCTGAGGAAGCGGTGGCGGCAGGAACGACGGTCGACCATCTCACCGAGACGTACCGCGCCCACTACCGCTCGCTGCTGGGCCTCGCGGCGCTCCTGCTGGACGACACCGCGTCCTGCGAGGACGTGGTGCAGGAGGCGTTCATCCGGGTGCACTCGGCGCGGAACCGGGTACGCGACCCGGAGAAGACACTCGCCTACCTCCGCCAGACCGTGGTCAACCTGTCCCGCTCCGCGCTGCGTCGGCGCATCCTCGGACTGAAGCTCCTCTCGAAGCCGATGCCCGACATGGCGAGCGCGGAGGAGGGCGCGTACGACCGGTTGGAGCGGGACGCGTTGATCAAGGCGATGAAAGGGCTGCAGCGCCGCCAGCGCGAAGTCCTGGTGCTGCGCTACTTCTCGGACATGACGGAGGCCCAGGTCGCGGAGACGCTGGGGATATCGCTCGGTTCGGTGAAGGCGTACGGGTCCCGGGGCATCGCCGCGCTGCGCGTCGTGATGGAGGCGCAGGCATGAGCGGCGGGCCCGAGCACAGGCACGACGATGACCGGACTGGAAACGGAATTGTGAACCACGGGCCGCAGAACACCCCGGACACCGATCCCGAGCAGGACGGTGAGCAGCCGCAGGACGCGGTCGACGGCGCGGAAGCCGCCCCAGGGACCCCCGCCCCGCCGGCGGGCCGGGGCGCTCGTGAACCGGACGCCGGCCCACGGCGGGACGGCGACGGCGCGGACGGCCGCGAGCCGGAGAGCAGCGCGGGGGACGGCCGCGCGGGGGGTTCTCCCGAGACGGCCGCCGCTGAGCCGGACGGCAAGGCACCGGACGGCAGTGCACCGGACGTCCCCGGGGCGGGTGTTCCTGGGACAGCTGCCGCTGAGCCGGGCAGCCCTGCGGCGGATGCAGGTGAGCCGGATGTGCGTGACTCCGGTCGCCGCGAGCCGGAGGCCGACGCGGCCGGGCCCGGCGGCGGCACGTTGACGGAGCTCTTCGGCGGCGGGACTGGCCGGGCGAGGGGTGTGTTCGGGGGCGATGCCTCCGGTTCGCCCACGGATTCCCCTTCCCGGGGTTCCGGTCCGTCCGTCCGTCGCGGCGGTTCCGCGGACTCCGGGGACTCCGGAAAGTTCGGGCACTCCGGGGACTCCGCGGATTCAGGAAGCGACGACCTGGACGAGGTCGCGCTGCGTCGCATGCTGCACGGTGCGGTGGAGGGGATCCAGGCCTCGGACGGGACCCTCGACCATCTGTACCGCGCCGTGCCCGCCCGGCGTGCGAGGCGGCGGCAAGGCCTGGTCGGGGCCGCCGCGGCGGCGCTGCTGATCGGGACGGCGATCCCCGCTTTCGTGCATGTGGCGAACTCGGACGGCTCGGTCACCGCCGACCCGGCCATCGCCGGCCATGAGCAGCAGGCCCAGGGCGGCAGCGGCGAGGACGCGGGCGGCGAGGCCGACGGTGGGAAGTCGGCGGGCCCCGCGGACCGTCAGAGCGAGGGTTCCGAGGGCGAGTCCGGCAGTTCCTCCGCTTCGCCTCGGGGCTCCCAGCCCGGTGCCGGGGACAGCGGGACCGCGGGCCTGGACGACACCCCGGGCTCCGACATGGCCGTCAGCGCGGTCTGCGATTCCTCCCAGCTCGGGGTCGCCTCCGCCCAGGCCGGTGCGGCCGGTGCGGACGGCACGGTCTACGGGACCTTCAGGATCACGAACGTGTCCGGACGCTCCTGCTCGGTGACCGGTAACGGCACGGTCGGCTTCCAGGCGTCGGGGGCCGCCGACCCGCTCAGGATCACGGTCGTGCAGCACACCGCGGGCGACCCGGCGGGCGCACTGCCCGACCCCTCGACGGAGCCGGGCACGGTGTTCCTGAAGCCGACGATGACGTACGAGGTGCGTTTCGCGTGGGTGCCTTCCGACACCTGCCCGACCACCGGTGGTTCGCCCACCCCGACCCCCACGGACGGCGTCGGGAGCGGCGGCGGTGGCGGCGAGGGGACCGGGGGCGACACGGGGACCACGGACGTGACGACGCAGTTGGGCGGTGCGGACGAGGGCCCGGCCGACGGCAGTATCGCGATCACGCACACCCCGGAGGCCGGTGCGCCGGCGGCGGAGACCACGATCACCAACGCCTGCGCGGGCACGATCTACCGCACAGGCATGCTGAGCTCCTCCTAGCCCGGAAGCGCCCGCCGCTCGGAGCCCGGCACGGCCCGCAGCGGGGAGGGAGCCGGCACGGCCCGCCGCGAGGAGCCCGGTACGGTCCGCTGCGGGAAGCCTCAGAGCGCGTACCACGTTGCGCGTCACCAGTACGGCGGCCCGGCCGTGGGCATGACGGATACAGGCGGGCAGCGCGTGCAGCGGGGAACTCGGCCGCGCGTGCAACGGGGTACAGCCCGGCGACGGGGACTGCGCGCTCGCCCCGCCCCGCCCTGTAGGCGGCCCCGCGCCGCGCACCCCGCGCCGCGCGCCCCGCGCCCCGCGCACCCGCTCCGCGGCGCGCGCACCTGCTGCGGCCGTTCCGTCAGTCGGCGTCGGCCGCGAGCCCCAGCTCCACGTCGCGGGCGGCCTCGGCCTCACGACGCACGAGGCGGAACCACATGAAGAGCACGAAGCCGCCGAAGACGAACCACTCGCCGGTGTAGCCCAGATTCTGGAACGCCTTCAGGTCGAGCCCGCTGCCCTGCGCGGCCTCCGCCGGCACGGGCTCCAGGCCGGCGCCCGCGCCACCGGTCTCCGGCTCGGGCAGCGTCACCCAGGCGTCGTACACGTCGTACGGGACGAGGTTCACCAGGGACGCCGCGCTGATCATGCCCAGCTGACCCTCGGGGAGTCCGCCGCTGACGTCGACCCCGGTGGTGCCGCTGTTCTCCGAGGCCTGCAGATCGCCGGTCACGGTGACCTCGCCGGCCGGAGCGGCGGGGACCCGGGTGGAGCCCGGGGCACCGGGCAGCCAGCCCCGCACGACGGGCAGCGCCTTGCCGCTGTCCGTGCGCAGCAGATCCAGCACGTAGAAGCCGTTGCGGTCGTCGAGCTTGCGGCCGGGGACCAGGAAGCGGTCGGCGTAGGTCCCCGTCGCCACGGCGGGACGGCCGGAGGTCTCCGTGCTCACGGGGAGCAGGTCGTCGAGCGGCTTCGGGGAACGGGTGCCCGGATCGGGGCGCTCCTCGGCCTTCTGGTGCGACTGCACGCGGTCCTCGAAACGGCCGAGCTGCCAGGTGCCCATGAACACGCAGAACGGGATCGCCAGCACGACGAAGAGGTTGATCCCCCACCAGCGCGGGGTCAGCAGGAACCGGTACACCCCTCCACGGTACGGTTCCCCGCTCCGGCCCCCCGGAGCGGGGTGCACCGTTTATCCGGGCCCTACACGGCCGGCCCCGCTTCCTCGCCCGTTCACCTCCCGGGCTCCGGCCCGCTCACCGCCGGGCCCTACACCGCCGGCCCCGCTTCCTTCCCGGCCGGTGCCCCGCCGAGGTGGCGCAGCACGAAGTCCAGCTCCAGCCGCACCTGCTTGATCCGTTCCTCCACGACGAGCGAGCCGTGGCCGGCGTCGTAGCGGTACACCTCGTGGACCGCTCCACGGGCCGCGAGGCGGTCCACGTAGTTCTCCACCTGACGGATGGGGCAACGCGGGTCGTTGACGCCGGCGGAGATGTACACCGGGGCGCGCACGGCGTCCACATAGGTCAGCGGCGACGAGGCCTCGAAGCGCTCCGGCACCTCCTCCGGCGTGCCGCCCAGCAGGGTGCGGTCCATCGCCTTCAGCGCCTCCATCTCGTCGTGGTAGGCGGTGACGTAGTCGGCGACCGGGACCGCCGCCAGCCCGAGGGCCCAGGCGTCGGGCTGTGTGCCGAGCCCGAGCAGGGTCAGATAGCCGCCCCAGGAACCACCGGCCAGCACCAGCCGCTCCGGATCGGCGAGCCCCGACGCCACCGCCCAGTCCCGGACGGCCGCGATGTCCTCCAGCTCGATCAGCCCGACCCGGTGCTTCAGCGCGTCGGTCCAGGCACGGCCGTATCCCGTCGAGCCGCGGTAGTTGACCCGCACGACGGCGAAGCCGTGGTCCACCCACGCGGCGGGACCCGAGGCGAAGGCGTCGCTGTCGTGCCAGGTGGGACCACCGTGTATCTCGAAGACCGTGGGGAACGGGCCGTCCCCGGTCGCCGGAGTCTGGACCAGGGCATGGACACGGCCACCGGGGCCGTCCACCCAGGCGTCCCGCACCGGAACCGAGGCCGGGGCCCTCGCACCCGGCGGGTCGAGGACGACGGAGCCCGTGGTGGAGCGCACCACGGGCGGCTGAGCGGCCGACGACCAGAGGTACTCCACGGTCCCGTCGGGGCGGGCCGTGGCACCCGACACCGTCCCGGAGGGCGTGTCGACGCGCACCGGACCCGAGGCCCCCGGCTCGTAGCGCCAGAGCTCGCTGCGCGCCTCGAAGCTGTGCTCGATCAGCAGCGCGGATCCGTCCGGATACCACTCCGCTCCCACGTCACCGGGCAGGTCGACCGGCAGGTCCGTCTGCGTCCCGGCCACCGGGTCCCAGATCATCGGCTCCCACCGGCCACGCCGCTGGTGCCCGACCAGCAGCCGGCTGTCGCCCGCCACCGGGGCGAAGCCGAGCACCGACAGACCCAGCTCCTTCGTGCCCCCCTCGGTGTCGTCCAGCTCGGCGACCGTCGAGCCGTCCGGACGCACCACCCGCAGCGCGGAGTGCATCGCGTCGCCGTGTTCGGTGTGTTCCAGGACGATCAGGGTGCCGTCGTGGGAGAGGTCACCGACACCGGCCGACTCGCGGTGCCGGTAGATCTCGACCGGCTCCGCACCGGCACGCACCAGGTGGACCGTCGTGCCCTCCTCGTCGGTCGAGCGGCCGACCACCGCGGTGCCGTCCCGGCCGATCGCGAGGCCCGCCGGATACGAGGGCTCCAGGCCGGGCGCGGCCTCCTCGTCCGCACCGCCGTCGAAGGGCTGCCGCATCCACACACCGAACTCGTCCCCGTCGGTGTCGGCGAACCACCAGACGCTCCGGCCGTCCGGGGTCAGCGTCCCGTCGGTCGTGCCGTTGGGCCGGTCGGTGACCTGCCGCTGCTCCCCGGTCGCCCGGTCCCAGGCGTACAGCTCGTACGTGCCGGTGGCGTTGGAGACGAAGAGGGCGCGGTCGGGGGCGTCCTCGGCCCAGTCGGGCAGGGACACCCGCGCGGCGCGGAAGCGCTGCTCCCACTGCGGCGGCTCCGGCTCCCGCTCCGGTACGGACGCGTCGTTCTGTGTGTCGCTCATGACCCCATCCAACCCGATGCGGCCGTCCCGCCGTGCGGCCTGTGGATAACTGTTCGCTTCCGCCCCCGGGGCTGTGGACGACGTCCCCCGTGGACGCGTCAGGACGCCGGAGAGCCGGAGGCGCGGGGCGAGGGGCGAGGGGCGCGCATCGGGCCGTGCCCGGCCGCGGCGCCGCACCTGGCCTCCGGGGCGAGCGCCCGTCGGGACGCGGCGAGCACGTGGACCGCAGGATGGTGTGCGGCGAAGCCGAGGCAGGCGAGGGCGAGGGCGGCGGCCTGCTCGCGCTCGATGCCCGACGTGCGACGGCACCACCGGCGGGCGGGGCCGCGGGGGGCGCGCCCCGTCCCGGCGGGGGCGGCGGCCACGCGGGCGACCAGGTCGACTATTTTCTCGGCACCTATCACGAAAACC
>NZ_JBEXRT010000074.1:0-14072 GCF_040613235.1 Streptomyces sp. NPDC006296
TCCAGAGCGGCAGGTCGTCCGGGTGCAGCAGGATCGGCGCACCGGTCGCGTCGGCGAGGGCCGGGGCCGCGTCGACGTGGTCGTTGTGCGCGTGGTGGCGCCCGCCGCACCCGCGCTGCCGGCTCCCGCACGGTCCGCCGCCCCCGCGCTGCCCGCCGCGCCCGCCCCGTCGCCGGTCCCGCCGCAGGGGCTGAACGCACCGCAGCCCCCGGGCCCCGGCGGCGCGGCCCCGTCCTGGCCGCAGCAGGTCCACCAGCTCGCCCGGCCCGCGCCGGCGCCGCTCCCCGGGCCGCCCCTGCCGCAGCAGCAGAGCCCGGTGCCCGCGCAGCACCAGGGACCCGGGCCCGAGCAGCAGCAGCCCGTGGTGCCCTGGAAGCCCCCGGTGGACGACCCCTTCCAGCAGCTCGCCAGGTCCCAGGCCGCCGTCCGGCCCGCGGCGCTCGGCCGGCGGCTGGTGGCCCGGCTCCTCGACACGGTCGTGCTCGGCGCGGCCGTCGGCGCGGCCGGCGTCCCGCTCGCCACCCGGGCCCTGGACCACATCGACCGGAAGATCGACGCGGCGAAGATGTCCGGTGAGACGGTCACCGTCTGGCTCCTGGACTCCACCACGGCCTGGCTGGCCGGCGGGGTGCTGGCGGCCTTCCTCGTCCTCGGCTTCCTCCTGGAGGCCGTGCCCACCGCCAAGTGGGGCCGCACGCTGGGCAAGAAGCTGTGCGGGATCGAGGTGCGGGACATCGAGTCCCACGACGCACCGGGTCTGGGAGCCGCGCTGCGCCGCTGGCTGGTGTACGGGGTGCTGGGGCTGCTGGCCGTCGGCGTGGTCAACGTCCTCTGGTGCCTGGTCGACCGGCCGTGGCGCCAGTGCTGGCACGACAAGGCCGCCCGCACCTTCGTGGCGGGCGGCTGACGGTCCGTACGCCCATGGGCTGACGCCCCGTCCCCCGAAGGGACCTCAGCCGTTGCGGGCCTTCGCGGGCCGGGGTGCACTGCCCCCATGAGCAACGAACCGCCGCCCCCGCCGCCCGACGACGACCCCTTCGCGAAGCGGCCGCCCCAGGGGTCTCCGCCCCCGTCGAGCGGTTCGCCCTACGACAGCGCGCCGCCCCCGCCGCCGCCGCCGAACGACTCGTACGGCGGCGGAGGTCCCTACGGCGGTGCCGATCCGCTGGCCGGGATGCCGCCGCTCGCCGAACCGGGCAGGCGGATCCTCGCGCGGCTGATCGACTTCCTCATCATCTCGATCCCGCTGTACCTGATCTCGCTGCCCTTCGGCGGCGCGGTCGACGTGACGGACAACGGCAACGAGGACTTCGGCAACGCCGTGGGCAACGCCTACTCCGGGCACCAGCTCGTGTGGTCGCTGATCGCCCTGGTGCTGTACGTCGGCTACGACACGTACTTCACCCACAAGGACGGCCGGACGCCGGGCAAGCGGCTGCTCAAGATGCGCGTCGCGATGCTCAACGACGGCTCGGTCCCCGACACCAGCTCCTCGCTGATGCGTGCGGTCGTGCTCTGGGTCCCGGCGCTGCTGTGCTGCCCGTGCCTGTGGTGGCTCATCAACATCGTGCTGATGTTCACGGACAAGCCCTACCGGCAGGGTCTGCAGGACAAGGCGGGCAAGACCGTCGTCGTCAGCGCCGGGTGAGCGGCGGGCGTTCAGCGGCGCAGCGAGTGCTCACCGACGCGGCGCCGCTGAGCGGCCGCGATCTCGATGTCCTCGATCGTGCGGTGCGTACGGGCGGTGGTGGGCGGTACCGCCGGCTTCCGCTCCGGCCGTGTGCGGGCCGGCAGGGACAGGGCCACCAGCAGGCCGAGCACCATCGCCGCGGTGCCGACGGCGGCGACCCCGAGGCCCGACTCCGTGCGGAACAGCAGCAGCAGGGCGAGGGCGGAGACGACGACGGTGGCCGAACCGTAGGAGAACTGTGCAGCAGTCGGACGCGGCATGGCGGAATCCGTCCTCGGGGCGTCGGATGGGGCGTCGCCCGGCCCGTTCGTACGGCCGACCGACTCTACGACGGTGGATGCCCGTGCGGAACCAGCAGTAAGCGTGCCCTTACGTCCGGTACCGGTGCACGGGGGGCGCACGGAGTCACGCTCTCCGCGATGCCGTCTCCCGGCGCGCCGGTCGGCCACCCGGCCGAACGGATGCCCCGTCAGTCCCGAACCGGACGCACGTCCGGATAACGGAAGAGGGCACCCGCATAGTGCACTTGGTATGTGCAAGTCAAGATCTGTCTTTTCTCTCATAACTCCGATCGAATGTCGTCACTTGTGACGCGTTCAACGCGCGCGGCCCGCCATCACCCCCTGGCCGCGGACGCGAACGCCGGGGAGGACTGCTTCAAGTGACAACTCAGAGACGGGCGCTCCGCGCAACCGCCGTCGCCGTGTGCTTCGCAGCCACCGCAGCGACGGGCTCCGCCTTCGCCACGGCGCAGGCGGACGACAGGGCACCGGTATCCGGTGCCACCACCGTCGACCGGCGCGACCCCGCGCCGGCCAAGGCGCACGAGCACGACCTGGAAGGCCCTTTCAGCAAGGAGCAGGACGCCCGGCGTCAGGCCGCGCTGGAGCAGGTCCTGTCCGGTGACAAGCAGGTCAGCGCCAAGGGCGGTTCCAAGGTCGTCAAGCTCGGCAAGAGCAAGTACGTCGAGCTGGGCCGGGAGAAGACCGACAAGATCTTCACCATCCTCGTGGAGTTCGGCGACCAGGTCGACGACACCACGATGTTCGACCCCGACGGCGACGGCCCCAAGCCGCCCGTCAAGAAGTACGGCGGCACGCCGGGCCCGCTGCACAACGAGATAGCCGAGCCCGACCCGGCGAAGGACAACAGCACCGCCTGGCAGGCCGACTACGACCAGGCCCACTTCCAGGACCTCTACTTCGGTCAGGGCAAGGGCAAGGAATCGCTGAAGACGTACTACGAGAAGACGTCCTCCGGGCGCTACTCCGTCGACGGCGAGGTCTCCGACTGGGTCAAGGTCCCCTACAACGAGGCCCGCTACGGCTCGAACTACTGCGGTTCGACCAACTGCGCCAACGTCTGGGACGCGGTCCGCGACGGCGTCAACGCCTGGGTCGCCGACCAGAAGGCCAAGGGCCGTACCCAGGCCGAGATCAAGGCCGACCTGGCGGAGTACGACCAGTGGGACCGCTACGACCACGACGGTGACGGCGACTTCAACGAGCCCGACGGCTACATCGACCACTTCCAGCTGGTCCACGCCGGCGAGGACGAGTCCGCGGGCGGCGGCGCCGAGGGCACGAACGCCATCTGGGCGCACCGCTGGTACGCCTACGGCACCAACGCCGGTGCGACCGGCCCCGAGGGCAACAAGGCCGGTGGCGCCGAGATCGGCGACACGGGCATCTGGGTCGGCGACTACACCGCGCAGCCCGAGAACGGCGGCCTGGGCGTCTTCGCCCACGAGTACGCCCACGACCTCGGCCTCCCGGACCTCTACGACACCTCAGGCGGCGGCGAGAACTCCGTCGGCTTCTGGTCCCTGATGTCGGCCGGCTCCTGGCTGGGCACCGGCGACGGCCAGATCGGCAACCTCCCCGGTGACATGACCGCCTGGGACAAGCTCCAGCTCGGCTGGCTCGACTACGCCACGGCCCGCGCCGCGACGAAGTCGACCCACAAGCTGGGTGTCTCGGAGTACAACACGAAGGACAAGCAGGCGCTCGTCGTCGAGCTGCCCGAGAAGGAAGTCACCACCACCGTGACGAAGCCCGCCCAGGGCGCGAAGCAGTGGTGGAGCGACATGGGTGACGACCTGTCGAACACCCTGACCCGCTCGGTCGACCTCACCGGGAAGACGTCCGCCTCGCTGGACCTGTCCGGCTGGTACGACATCGAGGCCGACTACGACTACCTCTACACCGAGGTCTCGGACAACGGCGGCACCAGCTGGACCGCGCTCGACGGCACCGCGGACGGCAAGGCCATCCCGCGCGACGCCAGCGACAAGCCGGCCCTGACCGACGTCTCCGGCACGGTCAAGAAGCTCTCGTACCCGCTGGACGCCTACGCGGGCAAGAAGATCGACCTGCGCTTCCGCTACCAGACGGACGGCGGCGCGGGCGGCAAGGGCTTCACCGCCGACGCCATCACCGTCACCGCCGACGGCGCCGCGGTCTTCACCGACGACGCCGAGGGCGACGACAACGGCTGGACCGCCAAGGGCTTCTCGCGCATCGGGGAGTCGTTCACCAACGACTACCCGCAGTACTACATCGCCGAGAACCGCCAGTACGTCTCGTACGACAAGACCCTGGAGGTCGGCCCGTACAACTTCGGCTTCTCCGCCACCCGTCCGGACTGGGTCGAGCACTACGCGTACCAGAACGGCCTGATGGTGTGGCTGTGGGACACCTCGCAGAAGGACAACAACACCTCGGTGCACCCCGGGCAGGGTCTGATCCTCCCGGTGGACTCCCACGCCAAGCCGCTGAAGTGGACCGACGGCTCGCTCCTGCGCAACAAGATCCAGCCCTTCGACGCGCCGTTCAGCTGGTACCCGAACAAGGGCTTCACGCTGCACAACGCGGACGTCCCGGTGAAGATCAAGCCGTCGCTGGGCGTCCCGGTCTTCGACGACCGCAAGGGCACCTACTGGTACGAGGAAAACCCGACAGGAAGTGTCAAGGTTTCTGACACGAACACCCGGATCACCATCGTCAACGAGCCGCTCAGCGGCTCGACGATGACCGTGAAGGTCGGACCCTCGGCCAAGTAGTCGACAAAACCGCAGGTCACAGCATGATCGGCCGTCGCCCTCTAGCGGGCGGCGGCCGATCGTGTTTAGGTGCGTCCTACCGGATTCTTATTGACACGAAGTCTTACGGGGGAGCGCGAAGCATGGCAGGCGGAGGTTTCTGCAGGTTGCCCAACGGCACCGTGGTGGTGGCACTGACCCTGAACGACCCGGCGGGCGGAGCGGGCCCCGGGGAGCAGGTGCGGGTGCTGGTGCACGCCGTGAACCGGCCGCGCGCCCTGACCCGGCTGCGCAACCTCGGGATGCGCGCCGTCTACCTCCGGGGGAACGCCCAGCCGCCCACCCCGGACGAGGTCACGGCGGTCCTGCACCACCCGGACGGGCTGCTCTGGCGCACCGCGCCCCAGACCGGCCAGGAGCTCTGGCACCCGATACGGGCGCTGCTGGGCTCCGCCGGGTACGCGGGCCCGGCCCGCCCGGCGGCCTGAACCCGTCCGGCGGCACGGCCCTGCGGCACGGAGCGGCCTCGGCGCGGCACGGCGGCAGGACACGGGCCGCCGCGGCTCGGCGGCACGGCGCACCGCGGTCCCGCGGCCCGGGCTCGTCCGGGCGGACCGGCGGCCCCGAGGTGTCGGCCCTGTCCCGCTCCGCGGGCTCCCGGCGCCGTCCCGTGAGGTCCAGCCCGCGCGGGTCCGCCGCGCGGGCTCAGACGACCGGCTTGCCCGACAGCTCCACCCCGGCGGAGCGCATCTCCTCCAGGGCACGGGCCGTGCTCGCCTCGGCGACCCCGGCCGTCAGGTCCAGCAGCACGTGCGTGGCGAACCCCTCGCGGGCGGCGTCCAGGGCGGTGGCCCGCACGCAGTGGTCCGTGGCGATGCCGACGACGTCGACAGCGGTGACGGACCGGTCGCGCAGCCACTGGGCGAGCCCGGTGCCGTTCTCGTCGACGCCCTCGAAGCCGCTGTACGCGGCGGTGTACGCCCCCTTGTCGAAGACGCTGTCGATGGCACCGGAGGCCACCGCGGGGGAGAAATTGGGGTGGAAGCCCACGCCCTCCGTGCCGGCCACGCAGTGCGGCGGCCAGGAGTGCGCGAAGTCGGGGGCCGGGGAGAAGTGGTCACCGGGGTCGATGTGGTGATCCCGGGTGGCCACGACGTGGCGGTAGCCGGACCGGGCCTCGCCGATCAGGTCGGTGATGGCGGCGGCGACATCGGCACCGCCCGCCACCGCGAGGCTGCCGCCCTCGCAGAAGTCGTTCTGAACGTCAACGACGATCAAGGCGCGATGCATGGCGGTCGTCCTTCGGTGGGGGTTCGACGTGTTCTGTGGACCGGTGCGACCGGTGTGCCACCGAGCCTAGGGAATCGGCGCACCCGACGGGAGGGGGTGCACGCATCGGCTGTGCTCCCTCCGGCACGCCCGGGGGTCCCGGACCGGTGCCGAGGGGTGCGGCGGGCGGCCCGGCCGGTGACCGGGGACCCCGGGCGGACGGGCCTCACGCGCGCACCCCGCGGGGGTTCAGGCGTACTCCGTCGGCAGGACCGGCTCCCCGCGCGACAGCTGCATCGCCGACATCGGCAGTCCGGCGCGCGCCGCGATGTGCCGCTCCCGGGCGGCCTCCAGCGGCTCCCGGGCGACCACCTCGCCGCCCCTGACCAGCTCCACCAGCAGCTGCCGGTCCTCCAGGTCCGCCGGGACGTCGCCGGTGCCGACCACCTCGGCCTCGGCCACCCCGTGCGCGTCCAGCCGGCGTGCCGCCCACTTGCGGCCGCCCCGCGAGGACTTCGCGCCCAGTGACTTCTTGACCACCGGCAGCAGCGGGTCGGCCGGATCGGCCGACCCCGCGCGCGCCACCAGCTTGTAGACCATGGAGCACGTCGGGTGACCGCTCCCGGTGACCAGCTGGGTGCCCACCCCGTAGGCGTCCACGGGGGCGGCGGCCAGCGAGGCGATGGCGTACTCGTCCAGGTCGGACGTCACCACGATCCTCGTCCCGGTGGCGCCCAGCTCGTCCAGCTGCTGCCGCACCCGGTGCGCGACGAGCAGCAGGTCGCCCGAGTCGATCCGCACGGCCCCGAGCTCCGGGCCCGCGACCTCCACCGCGGTCCGGACGGCCTCGGTCACGTCGTAGGTGTCCACCAGCAGGGAGGTCCCCCGGCCCAGCGAGTCCACCTGGGCCTGGAACGCGTCCCGCTCGCTGTCGTGCAGCAGGGTGAAGGCGTGCGCGCTCGTCCCGACCGTCGGGATGTTGTAGCGGAAGCCCGCGGCGAGGTCCGAGGTGGTGTGGAAGCCGCCGACGTACGCGGCGCGGGCCGACGCCACCGCCGACAGCTCGTGGGTGCGCCGCGCGCCCATCTCGATGAGCCGGCGGCCCCCCGCGGCGGCCGACATCCGGGACGCCGCGGCGGCGATCGCCGAGTCGTGGTTGAGGATCGACAGGATCACGGTCTCCAGCAGCACGCACTCGGCGAAGGAGCCCTCGACCCGCAGCAGCGGCGAGCCGGGGAAGTAGACCTCGCCCTCCGGGTAGCCCCAGATGTCACCGCTGAAGCGGTAGTCGGCCAGCCAGTCGACGGTGGCGGCGTCCACGATGTGCTGGTCGCGCAGGAAGGCGAGCATCTCCTCGTCGAAGTGGAAGTTCTCCACCGCGTCGAGCACCCGCCCGGTGCCCGCGACGACGCCGTAGCGCCGCCCCTCGGGCAGCCGGCGGGTGAAGGCCTCGAAGACGGAGCGCCGGTCCGCCGTGCCCGCCTTCAGTGCGGCCTGCACCATCGTGAGCTCGTACTGGTCGGTGAAGAGTGCGGTCGACGGCACACCGACCCGTCGCCCAAGGTCCGCTGAGTTCATGCCAGGGATGCTACTCCCTATTCGTCAAAGTGACGAGATGGGGGCGTCGTTTGTGCGCGGGACCCTCTCTGGTGGCAGCATGGGACAGGTGAGCGTTGCTTCCCCCGTAGAGATCGAACGTCCCGAACCGGCCGAGGAGGCCTTCGCCGTCCCCGAGCCCGATGTTCCGTGGGTGACGCTGGTGCACAACGACCCGGTGAACCTCATGAGCTATGTGACGTATGTCTTCCAGGCCTACTTCGGCTACTCCAAGGACAAGGCGCACAAGCTGATGCTCGACGTCCACCAGAAGGGCCGCGCGGTCGTCTCCAGCGGCAGCCGCGAGGAGATGGAACGGGACGTCCAGGCCATGCACGGCTACGGGCTCTGGGCCACGCTGACCCAGGACCGCAACTGACCCACCACCGCTGCCCTCCGTCCGACCCACCACCGGAGAACTCATGGCCGGCCACTTCGAGGCCACCCCAGGCGGCGGCGCGTCCGTCGCGCTCGACGAGGTCGAGGTCGCGATCCTGCGCTCCCTCGCCGTCCAGCTGCTCGAACTGATCGGCCCCGGCGACGAGCCGGCCGAGGGCGAGGACCCGCTCGCCGCGCTCTTCGCCGAGGGGCCGAGCGAACCGCCCTCCGATCCGGCCCTGGCCCGGCTCTTCCCCGAGGCCTACGGCGATGCGGACAAGGAGCTGCGCGAGGCGTCCGCCGAGTTCCGCCGGTTCACCGAGAGGGACCTGCGCACCCGCAAGCGCGACGACGCCCTCGCGATGGTGCGGTCGCTCGACGCGCTCGCGCCCGTGCCGGACGACGGCACGGTGCTCTCCCTCACCACCGAGGAGTGCCGTCACTGGCTGGGCTCCCTCAACGACCTCCGGCTCACCATCGGCACCCGCCTGGAGGTGTCCGACGCGGACGAGGGCCAGGAAGGGTCGCTCTACCGGCTCCCCGACGACGACCCCCGCAAGCCGATGGTCATGGCCTACCTCTGGCTCGGCGCGCTCCAGGAGACTCTCGTCGAGACGCTGATGCCCGGCTGAGACCCGACCGGGGCCCGCCGGGATCCGGAGGGCCGCGCCCGCGCCGCCCCGGGGTGCGGGTTCGCTCAACGGATGCTCAAATCCGAATAACGATCCAGTCACCGGAATGGCGTTCTTTGCGGCGCCTGAAAACGCTTGTCCGCTTTTTCCTGTGGCGTGCGCCACATAATGTCCGTCGATCACGCCCGGCGGCCGTGATAGATCTTCACGACCGCCCGGGGACGTCACCCCTGTCCCCGGGGGCGCTACAGGCCGGCCGAACGCCGGCGGCACTCCATCCATATCCGGGGGGATCAGGACCTGATCCGACGCCGACGGCGGCGCGGATCGGCGTGGAGAAAGGCGCACCACCATGACATCGGCGCAGGTCGACAACGGACAGGCGGACGGCCCCGAGGCCGTCGACGCCCCGGCGGGCGAGGGCTACCAGCGTGGCCTGGGAGCCCGCCAGATCCAGATGATCGCCATCGGCGGCGCCATCGGCACGGGGCTCTTCCTCGGTGCGGGCAAAGCCATCGACCGGGCGGGTCCCAGTCTCATCCTGGCCTACGCCATCGCAGGCCTGGTCATCTTCTTCATCATGCGCGCCCTGGGCGAACTCCTCATGTACCGGCCGGTCTCCGGTTCCTTCTCGGAGTACGCACGCGAATTCCTCGGCCCTTTCTTCGGATTCGTGACCGGCTGGACGTACTGGCTCTTCTGGGTCGTCACCGGAATCACCGAAGTCACCGCCGCCGCCACCTACATGACCTATTGGTGGGACATCCCGCAATGGCTGTCGGCCCTGGTGTTCACCGTCATCCTCTACGGCGCCAACCTCATCTCGGTGAAGCTCTTCGGTGAACTCGAATTCTGGTTCTCGATGGTCAAGGTCACCGCGATCCTCGGCATGATCCTCATCTGCGCCGGAGTGCTCACCGTCGGCTTCTCCGACGCCGGTGACACCGCGACCGTCGCCAACCTGTGGAACGACGGCGGTTTCTTCCCCCAGGGCATCGGCGGCACGCTGATGACCCTCCAGATCGTGATGTTCGCGTTCCTCGCCGTCGAGCTCGTCGGCGTCACCGCGGGGGAGTCCAAGGACCCGAAGACCGTCCTGCCCAAGGCCATCAACACCGTGCCGTGGCGCATCGCCGTCTTCTACGTCGGCGCGCTGATCATGATCCTCTCGGTGGTCCCCTGGAGCACCTTCAAGCCGGGCGTCTCGCCGTTCGTCGCCGCGTTCGAGCAGATGGGCCTCGGCATCGGCGCCGCGATCGTCAACTTCGTCGTGCTCACCGCCGCGCTCTCCTCCTGCAACTCCGGCATGTACTCCACCGGGCGCATGCTGCGCGACCTCGCGGTCAACGGCCAGGGCCCCAAGGCCTTCACCCGGCTGACGAAGAACGGCCTCCCGCTGATCGGCACCACCTTCTCCGCCGCGCTCATGCTCGTCGGCGTCTGGATCAACTACCAGTGGCCGGGCGACGCGTTCAACTACGTCGTCTCCTTCGCGACGATCTCCGGCATGTGGGCCTGGATCATGATCCTGATCTGCCAGATCCGCTTCCGAGCCAAGGCCGACCGCGGCGAACTGCCGCAGTCCAGCTTCAAGGCCCCCGGAGCACCCTTCACCAGCTGGTTCGCCCTCGCGTTCATCGGGCTCGTCATCATCATGATGGCCATCGACAAGGACGCCAGGATCTCGCTGTACTGCGCACCGCTGTGGGGCCTCATCCTGGGCGTCTCCTACCTGGTGCTCCGGTCCCGCAACCCCGACAACAAGGCCTTCGCCAAGCGCTGACCCGCGCGACGGCGGCCCCGGGACACCGCCGCCCCAACGGTGCTGTCCGGCATCCGGGCCCCCGCGTACCACTCCTCGGTACGCGGGGGCCCGGACGCCTGTCCGCGGCCGGTCCTATCCTGGGGCGCATGCTGACCCTCACCCAGGAACTCCACGACCGGATCGTCGCGCACGCCCGCGCGGACCACCCCGACGAGGCGTGCGGCGTGGTCGCCGGCCCGGCCGGGACGGACCGTCCCGAACGCTTCGTGCCCATGCTCAACGCCGCGCGGTCACCCACGTTCTACGAGTTCGACTCCACGGACCTGCTGAAGCTCTACCGCGAGATGGACGACCGCGACGAGGAGCCGGTGATCATCTACCACTCCCACACCGCGACCGAGGCCTACCCCTCCCGCACCGACCTCACGTACGCCAACGAACCCGGCGCCCACTACGTCCTGGTCTCCACCGCCGACACCGACGACGCCGGTCCCTTCCAGTTCCGCTCCTACCGCATCGTGGACGGCGGGATCACCGAGGAAGAGGTCCAGGTCGTCGAGGCCTACCCCACCGCCGCCTGACGCGCGGGGGCGGCCCAGGCACCCCGCCGCCCCACCGCCCGTCCGCATGGCGAACGCTCACCATCCACGATGTGGGATCACACTCCGGGAACCGGGTCGGGAATCGATACGATGAGCGCATGGTTCCCCATGACGTGAGCGACAAGACGCCGGGCATGCTGCTCGTCGCGCGGCTGCACGTCGACCTGTGCAGGCTCTCCAGCGCGATGTGTCGGGCTGCCGCCTGCCCGTGAACCGCCCGGCCTGAGCCGCGGTCCGAGCGCCACCACGTACGCACCACCCCCGCGCGGGTGCACAGACGCGTGCCCCACGCCACCTCCCCGCTTCCGACAGGAGCCCACGCCATGGCCATCGAGGTCCGCATCCCGACCATCCTCCGCACCTACACCGACGGCGCCAAGGCCGTCGAAGGCAACGGGAAGACCCTCGCCGACCTCCTCACCGACCTGGAGACCCGCCACACCGGCATCCGCGAGCGCATCGTCGACGGCGACCAGCTGCGCCGCTTCGTGAACGTCTACCTCAACGACGAGGACGTCCGCTTCCTCGACGGCATCTCCACCGAGCTCACCGACGGCGACAACGTCACCATCCTCCCGGCCGTCGCCGGCGGCATGCGCTGATGCGGTACGACTCCCCGCTGGCGGCCGTGGGCAACACCCCCCTCGTCCGCCTCCCGCGGCTGTCCCCGTCCGAGGACGTCCGCATCTGGGCCAAGCTGGAGGACCGCAACCCCACCGGCTCCATCAAGGACCGCCCCGCACTCCACATGGTCGAGCAGGCGGAGAAGGACGGCCGGCTCACACCCGGCTGCACCATCCTCGAACCCACCAGCGGCAACACCGGCATCTCGCTCGCCATGGCAGCCCGCCTCAAGGGCTACCGCATCGTCTGCGTCATGCCGGAGAACACCTCGCAGGAACGCCGCGACCTGCTCACCATGTGGGGGGCCGAGATCATCTCCTCCCCGGCGGCGGGCGGCTCCAACACCGCCGTCCGCGTCGCCAAGGAGCTCTCGGCCGAGCACCCCGACTGGGTGATGCTCTACCAGTACGGCAACCCCGACAACGCCGGCGCCCACTACGCCACCACCGGACCGGAGATCCTCGCCGACCTCCCCTCCCTCACGCACTTCGTGGCCGGCCTCGGCACCACCGGCACCCTGATGGGCGTCGGCCGCTACCTCCGGGAGAACAAGCCCGACGTCAGCATCGTCGCCGCCGAACCCCGCTACGACGACCTCGTCTACGGCCTGCGCAACCTCGACGAGGGCTTCGTCCCCGAGCTCTACGACGCCTCCGTCCTCACCACCCGCTTCTCCGTCGGCTCCGCCGACGCCGTCACCCGCACCCGCGAGCTGCTCCAGCAGGAGGGCATCTTCGCGGGCGTCTCCACCGGCGCCGCGCTGCACGCCGCCATCGGCGTCGGACGCAAGGCCGTCAAGGCCGGCGAGTCCGCGGACATCGTCTTCGTCGTCGCCGACGGCGGCTGGAAGTACCTCTCCACCGGCGTCTACACCGCACCCACCACGGAAGCCGCCATCGAGACCCTGCACGGCCAGCTCTGGGCCTGACGGACCCTCGGACGGCCCCGGCGCACCGGCGGCCGGACACCCCGGGAGGCGCGGGACGGGACACCCCGTCCCGCGCCTCCCGCGCGTTCACCCCAGACCGCGCACCCGCCCCCACACCCCCGGATCCAGCTCGCCCGCCTTCCGGCGGAACCCCGACAGTGCCACGTCCCGCAGCTCGTCCGTCTCCAGGTAGCTCTGCCGGCCCCGCGCGTCGCCCACCGAACCCGACGGCAGCGCGATCACCCCCGGCCGCTCCTCGTGGTGCTTACTGGTGATCTTGGCGACGACCGCCGTACCGCCCCGCACCGACAGCACCAGACACGGCCGGTCCTTCGACCCCGGCCCGTCCTCGAACGGCACGTCCGCCCACCAGATCTCCCCGGGCCGCGGCGCACCGTGCGGCCGCCCCTTCTTCCGCTCCGGAGCACGGCCCGGCGGACGCGTCCGCCCGCCCGGACGCCGCGGACCACACCCGCCCCGGCCCCGCGCGTCGGAGACCGTCGCCACGAGAGCCAGCAGGACAACGACGGCCAGTGCCGCCCACCACCACGTATTCATGCCCCGACCGTACCGGCGCGCCGGACGGACCCCGGTCTTCCATCGAACCGGTGACACCACAGGTGAGTTCCCCCACAACGGCAGGCCGTGGAGGCGCGACCGGTGGTTTCGCGCTTTACGCTCGACGGACCGCACGAACCCTCCCCGCTCCCACGTCTCGGAGGTTCACGCTCCATGAAGCTCACCGTCGTCGGCTGCTCCGGCTCGTTCCCGTCACCGGGTTCGGCATGCTCGAGCTACCTCGTAGAGGCCGACGGCTTCCGGCTGCTCCTCGACATGGGCAACGGCGCCCTGGGCGAGCTGCAGCGCCATGCGGGTCTCTACGACCTCGACGCCATCTTCCTCAGCCACCTGCACGCCGACCACTGCATCGACATGTGCGCGTACTTCGTCGTCCGCTACTACCGCTTCGACGGCGGACGCCCCGCCGCCCTCCCCGTGTACGGCCCGGAGGGCACCGAGCAGCGGCTCACCACGGCCCACGCCGACACCCCGTCCGACCGGGCGATGAGCGAGGTCTTCGACTTCCGCACGCTGAAGTCCGGGTCGTTCGACATCGGGCCCTTCTCGGTCCGCACGGAGAAGCTCCGCCACCCCGTCGACACCTACGGCATCCGGATCGAGCACGGCGGACGCGTCCTCACCTACTCCGGCGACACCGGCACCTGCGAGGCACTGGCCGAACTCGCCGACGGCTCCGACCTGTTCCTCTGCGAGGCGTCGTTCGTCCACGGCAAGGAGGACATCCCGGACCTCCACCTCAACGGCCGTGAGGCGGGCGAGTACGCCGCCCGCGCCGGAGCGGGACGCCTCGTCCTCACCCACATCCCGCCCTGGACGGACGCCGACCGCAACCTCGCCGACGCCCGCGAGGTCTACGACGGCCCGGTCGAGCTGGCCGCCCCCGGCGCGGTGTACGAGGTCTGACGGACCGGGTCACCGTACGGCGAAGCCCCGTTCACTCCGCGCGGAGTGAACGGGGCTTCGCCG
>NZ_JBEXRT010000075.1:0-11012 GCF_040613235.1 Streptomyces sp. NPDC006296
TCACACTATCCCCCCCTCCCCCCCCCCCCCTCCCTCTCCTCCCCCCGGGGGGTGGCGGGCGCCCCGGGGGGCCCCCCCCCGGCGGCCGCGGTGCGCAGTGCGGCGAGGTGCGCGGTGGCGTAGCGCTCGTTGGGGATGTCGAGACCGGCGGCCTCGTCCAGGCCCGCGTGGGCCTGGGCGAGCAGGTCCAGGGCGGCGGGCGGCGCGGTGGTGCGGCGCAGGACGGGGTGCACGTCGGTCGCCGGACCGGTCGGTGAGGGGGCAGGGCTGACTGCGCGGGGCCGCGGGGCGGCGGCTGCGGACGAGCTGGCCATGACGAACCTCCTGTCGTCGCGTGACGGCTCGGTGGCCGTCTGTGTCCATCATGACGGGCGGCACTGACAACCCCTCAGGAAACGGCTCTGACCTGCCACTTTGCCTGGAGCGCGAGTTCCGGCTAACTTTTTGCACTGACCAGTCAGTTCAAAAATGGGGGTGGGTCCGTGGACAGCCCGTACGGGGCGGCACTGAGCGCCGAGGACTTCGGGCTGCGAGGCCCGCGCGGCTGGGCCTTCCGGGGCGTGGGGTTCACCGCGGAGCCCGGGTCGCTCGTCGCGGTCGAGGGCCCTTCCGGTTCGGGGCGCACCTGCCTGCTGCTCGCGCTGACCGGCCGGATGCGGTCCACGCAGGGCCACGCGGAGGTCGGCGGCGAGCGGCTGCCGGGGCGGCTCGGCGCGGTGCGCGGGTTCAGCGCACTGGGCCCGGTCCCCGGGGTGAACGAGCTGGACCCCTCGCTGACCGTCGACGAGCACCTGCGGGAACGGGCCCTGCTGCGGCGCCGCTTCGACGGTTCGCTGCGCTCCCTGCTGCGCCCCCGCGCCGAACGCGCGGCGGAGGCCGCGGACACGGTCGGCACCGCGCTGGCGGACGCGGGGCTCGACCTGGGCACGCTGCCCAAGGCAGGCCGGACCTCCGTGCGGGACCTGGAGCGCCTGGAGGCCCTGCGGCTGTCCGTGGCCCTGGCGCTGATGGGCCGTCCCCGGCTGCTGGCCGTGGACGACACCGACCTCAAGCTCTCCGCCGCCGACCGCGCCCTGGCCTGGGACCTGCTGCGCGCCCTCGCGGCCGGCGGGACCACGGTGCTGGCCGTGTGCAGCGAGGCACCGCGGGACGCGCTCGTGGTGCGCACCCGTCCGGCGGCCGGCCCGGACGGACCCTCCGACGACACGACGACCGGGAAGGACACGGCTGATGCGATCGCCGGGACTGGCCGCGCTTGAGCTGCGGCGGTTCGGCCGGGGCCGGATGCCCCGGGCCGCACTGGTGGCACTCCTCCTGCTGCCCCTGCTGTACGGAGCGCTCTACCTCTGGTCGTTCTGGGACCCGTACGGGCGGCTGGACCGCATACCCGTCGCCCTGGTCAACGAGGACCGGGGCGCGCGCACCGGGGACGAGCGCCTCGCCGCCGGTGACGAGATCACCGACGGGCTGCTCGACTCCGAGGTCTTCGACTGGCACGAGGTCGGCCCGGCCGAGGCCGGACGGGGCGTCGAGGACGGCACGTACTACCTCTCCCTGACCGTGCCGCCGGACTTCAGCGAGCGGATCGCGTCGAGCGCCGGGGACTCCCCCGCCGCAGGCGCCCTGCGGGTGCGCACGAACGACGCGAACAACTACATCGTCGGGCAGATCTCCCGGACGGTCTTCGCCGAGGTGCGCAGCGCCGCGTCGGCGAAGACCTCCCGCGGCTTCCTGGACCGGATCTTCATCGACTTCTCGGGGCTGCACGACGCCACGGCGAAGGCAGCCAAGGGCGCCGACGACCTGGAGAGCGGCCTCACCAAGGCGAAGAAGGGGTCCAAGGACCTCGCGGACGGCCTGAAGGACGCCCGATCGGGCAGCGGCACGCTGTCCGCCGGGGTCACGAAGCTGAACAAAGGCGCAGGCGACCTGGAGACGGGGTCCCGGCAGGTCGCCGGCGGCACCCAGCAGCTCGCCGACAAGGTCGACGCGGTCGCCGGCGACCTGCGCCCCTTCCTGAAGGACAACGGCCGGGCCATCGGCGACACCGCCCGGCTGGTCGCCGATTCCTCCCGGGCCGTGCGGGACAACCTGGACCTGCTCGCCGAAGCGGCACCCGCCGCCTCGGCCGCCGCCCACCAGGCCTCCGGTGACCTGACCGAGGTGTACCGCGTCCGGTGCGAGGAGCAGCCGGTCCCGGACCCGGAGGTCTGTCCGCAGCTCCGACGCGCCGAGGCGGCGGCGAAGGACGTCGCCGGGGTGTCCGACGACGTGGACGCGCTGGTGAAGGATCAGAGCGGTGACCTGGCGACCCTGCGCACCCGGCTGACCGGTCTGGCGAAGCAGGCCGACGCCCTGGCGAAGCGCTCACCGCACCTGGACACGGACCTGGAGTCCGCGGTGGCGAAGATCAACGCGCTCAACACCGGCGCGCACCAGGTCGCCAAGGGCGCCGACGCCCTCCACACCGGCCTCGGCACCGCGAAGACGGGAGCCGCGGATCTCCACACCGGTGTCACGAAGCTCGACAAGGGCGCCAACGGCCTGAAGAGCGGTCTGTACCGGCTGGTCGACGGCTCCGCCACGCTCGCCCAGGGGCTCAACGACGGCGTGGCGAAGATCCCCGACTACGACGCGGACGAGCGGGACGCCCGCACCGGCGTGATGGCCGATCCGGTACGGCTCGCCTCCTCCTCGCTGCACGCGGCGCCCGACTACGGCACCGGCTTCGCCCCGTACTTCATCCCGCTCTCGCTGTGGGTGGGCGCGATGGTCGCGTACATGCTGATCCAGCCCCTCAGCCGGCGGGCCCTCGCGGCGGGGGCGCCCGCCTGGCGCATCGCCCTCGCGGGCTGGCTCCCGGTGGCCGCGATCGGGCTGCTCCAGGTCGCCGCCCTGATGTCGGTGCTGCACTGGCGGCTCGGCCTGCAGATGGCGCACGCCGCCGGCACCATCGGCTTCCTGGCCCTGGTGACCTGCTGCTTCGCCGCGATCGTGCAGTGGCTCAACGCCCGCTTCGGCGCCGCGGGCCGGATCCTCGTCCTGGCGGTGCTGATGCTCCAGCTGACCTCGGCCGGGGGCACCTACCCCGTCCAGACCAGCCCGGGGTTCTTCGGGGCGATCCACCCCTACCTGCCGATGACCTACGTCGTGGAGGGGCTGCGGCGGCTGATCACCGGCGGCGGGCTCGGGCCGGTCTGGCAGGGCTGTGCCGTGCTGCTGGTGTTCACCGTGGGCGCGCTGGCGCTGACCGCGCTCTCGGCCCGCCGCAAGCAGGTGTGGACCCTGGACCGGCTCCACCCGGAGCTGAGTCTGTGACCGCGCCCGCACCTGTGAGAATCGTGCGCATGGACAGCAGTAGCACCACACGCCGCCAGGTCACCCGGCAGAAGCTCTACGAGGCGGCGGTGACCCTCATCGCGGAGAAGGGGTTCTCCGCGACGACGGTGGACGAGATCGCCGAGCGCGCCGGGGTGGCCAAGGGCACGGTCTACTACAACTTCAAGAGCAAGACGGAGCTCTTCGAGGAGCTGCTGCGGCACGGCGTCGGGCTGCTCACGCAGTCGCTGCGGTCCGCCGCCGACTCCACGGACGCCCGCGGCGGCACCCGGGTGGAGGCCCTGGACGCGATGATCAGGGCGGGTCTGGTCTTCATCGACCGCTACCCGGCCTTCACCCAGCTCTACGTCGCCGAGCTGTGGCGCACCAACCGCGCCTGGCAGTCCACCCTCCTGGTGCTGCGTCAGGAGGCCGTAGCCGTCGTCGAGGAGGTCCTGCGGGAGGGTGTCGCGGGCGGTGAGCTCAGCGAGGAGATCGACATCCAGCTGACGGCCGCCGCGCTGGTCGGGATGGTGCTGGTGGCCGCGCTCGACTGGCAGGCGTTCCAGCCCGAGCGGACCATCGACGACGTGCACTCCGCCCTGTCCCTGCTGCTGCGCGGCCGGGTCGGCGGGCGCTGAGGCGGCGGCGCCCCCGGTCAGACCCCCCGGAACCGGGAACACCCGGACCGGGATCCCCGGAACCAGGAGCGCCGGTCCGGTGGGGCCCGGTCACCCGGATCCCACCGGACCGGCGTCCGGTACCGCCGCGGAGCCCTCCCCCGTGACCCCGTGTCCCCCGTGGTCCCGGAGCTCCGCGCCGTGTGCCCCCGTCACGTCCGGGGTGCCGCGCCGTTCCGCCGCCCCGTGCCGGCGGTCCGGGCGCAGCGCCCCTTCCGTGGTCTCCACTCTTCCGTCCGCGCGGGCGGGGCCCATCCGCGCCGCTACTCATCTCCGGGACTGGGTAGGGATACTCAGGACCGCGCACCGGCCCCTCCGGCGGCCGCCGGAGGGATGACGATCGCCTCCGTGTCCGTACTACTCCCCCTGGTGTGCACGAGCGGCTGGCGAACGGGATCAACGCCTACGCGGCGGTCCCGCTCCTCGGCCTGTTCGGCGCGACCGGTCCCACCGACGCGGTGCCCGTGTCTCTGCAGCGCACCGACGTGCTCGCGGCCGCCGGGGTGCTGTTCCTGTGCGAGGCGGTCGCCGACCGGATCCCGTATGTCGACTCGGCCTGGGACGCGGCCCGCAGGGTGGTCCGGCCGGTGTCCGGTGCGGTCGTCGCCGCGCTGCCGGCCGGCGCGGCGCCGCGAGGAGCGGCGAGCGGTCGGGGCGGGGTACCGGCCGCCCGGACGAGCTGCCGGCGGCACCCCTTAAGGTCACTGGCATGGCACGAATTGCGGTGATCGGCGCCGGGACGGGCGCGATGGCGGCGGCGGCCCGGCTCTCCGTGGCAGGCCACCGGGTGACGGTGTACGAGCGGTCCCCGACCCACGGCGGCTCGCTCGGGCGGCACGCCCGTGACGGCTTCGTCTTCGACACCGGCCCCGGGCTGCTGCACCTGCCCGCGGTCTACCGCGACCTGTTCGTGAAGACGGGCAAGGAGAGCCTGGAGCAGTGCGTGACGCTGACCCAGGTCGACCCGGCGAGCCGCCATCTCTTCGCCGACGGCACCGAGGTGTCGCTGCCGAACGCCTCGCGGGCCGGGGTGACCGGTGCGCTGGACCGCGCGCTCGGTGCGGGGGCCGGGGCCCGGTGGGGCGACTTCCTGGACCGGGCCGGCGCCGCCTGGAACCGGTCGCGCAGGCCGCTGCTGGAGGAGCCGCTGCCCGAGGACGGGACGCCGCCGCTCCGCGATCCCTACCCGGCGGTGCGCAGCCGGAGGCTGCTGCGCCCGGCCCGGCAGGCACGCACGGTGGCGGAGATCGGCGCCTGGGAGCTGGCGGACCCCCGGCTGGCGGCTCTGCTGGACGGTCACGCCCTCGCGTACGGCCTGGATCCGCGCCGTGCCCCGGCGTCGGCCGCCTTCCTGCCGTACATGGAGGAGACCTTCGGGACCTGGTACGTCGCCGGGGGCATGCGCGCCCTGGCGGACGCGGTGCACGCGCGCTGCGTGGCCCGCGGGGTGGAGTTCGTCTTCGGCGCCGAGGCGGTGCGGATCACCGAGAAGGACGGCCGGGCGGCGGGTCTCGAACTGGCCGACGGCACGAGCGTGGAGGCCGATCACGTGGTCCTCGGCGCGCCGCCGGCGCCCGGACTGCTGCCGGTCCCGGACGGCGGGCGCCCCGCGGCGGGCCCCTCGGTGCCGGGCCGCTTCGTCGTCATGCTGGCGCTGCGGGGCGGCCGGGAGGCCGGCGCCGTCCACCGCACGGTGGTGCACACCGGGGACCCGTCGGCGGAGCAGGAAGCGGTGTTCGGCGGCCGGACGGCGGAGCAGCCGACGGTGACGGTGCTGCGTCCGGACGACCCCGCGACCCGTCCGGACGGGGAGCACGAGGCGGTGACCCTGACGGTGACGGTGGCGCCGCACGGTCCGGTCGACTGGACGGACGCGGCCCTGCGGGAGCGGTTCCGGGACACGGTGATCGGCCGGGCCGCCGAGGCTGTTCCCGGGCTCCGCGAGCGGATGCTCCACACGGAGGTGCGCACCCCGGCGGAGACCGCGGCCGACACCGGCGCGGAGGGCGGCTCGGTGCCCGCCCCGGCCCTGGCCGGGGCGGACGGCGGGTATCTCCACGCGGGCAACCGCACCCCGCTGCCGGGCCTCTACCGGGCGGGCGGCTGGGCGCATCCCGGCGGCGGGACGGCCCACGCCGGGATGTCGGGCGCCCTGGTCGCCGGGCTCGTCGTGGAGGGGGACGGGTTCCGCGGCTCGCAGTGAGCCCGGGGCCGGAGTGCCGGGGGCGCGCGGTGGAGCGGCGGCCCCGGCGCCCGCGGAGGGGTCAGTAGCGGTACTGCTCGTTCTCACCGGTGTCGTAGCCGTTGCCGTACGGGGCGGGCCGGGCGGGTGCCTCGGGCGGCAGCGGGGCGTGCCGGTCGCTCTCGCGCTGCTGCGGGACCCAGACCCCGCCCGGCGGGGTGTCGGTGTACTGCCCGGCGTACGGGTCGTCGGGCTGCTGCCGGTCGGTGCCGTAGGAGGCGGGGTCGTAGCCGTTGCCGTGGCCGTAGGCGTCGTACGGGGCGTACTGGCCGGTGCCGGCGGTGGTGCCGGTGTACGGGTCGGTGTAGGGGGCGTAGTCCTGCCGGTCGGTGCCGTAGTCGTACGGGCCCTGCGGATGGGCGCCCTGGTCCCGGTAGGCGTCCTGGCCCGGGTCGTAGGCGTGGCCGCCCTGGCCGTAGTCGTCCTGGCCCGGGTAGCCCCCCTGGCCCTGGCCGTAGGGGTCCGGGACCGCCTGTGTGCCGTAGCCCTGGTACGGGTCGTAGGCGGCGTACTGCTGCTGCTCGCCGTGCGGGTCCTGGCCGTCGGCGCCGGGCGGGGCCGGGTCGCTGTAGACGCCGTACTGCCCGGTGTCGTCCGGCATCGGCTCCGTCGCGTAGACCGCGGCGGGGAGGGGCTCCGCCTGCCGGGGCGCCTCCTCGTACTCCAGGCCGGACACCTCCAGCACCGGCTCCCTGTTCTCCGGGCCGCCCGCGCGGCGGCGGCGCCGGCTCGCGCCGGGGCTGCCCCCGAGGGCCCAGCCGGTGGAGAAGCCGCGCCGGAAGGAGAGGGTCACATAGGTCTGGCCGGTGGCGAAGGCGATCGCGCCCACGATGATCACCAGCACGGAGGGGATCAGTACGCCGAGGACCACCCCGAGGAACCCGGTGAAGGCGAGCAGTCGCCAGCGCAGCCGCGCCTTGTACTGCAGGAGCACCTCGCCCAGCAGCCACAGCGCCACTATGCCGAATGCGATGTAGAGGACCGTCCAGCCCACGCCCGCCCCCTCCTACGGCCACCGCCCCGGTTCGTGGCGGGTACGGCCGGTCACGACTGCTTGTGCAGTCCGAGATTCTCGTAGATCTCGAGTGTCGCCGTCGAGTTGTTGAGCGTGATGAAGTGCAGCCCCGGAACACCCTCCGAGAGCAGTTTCGCGCAGAACTCCGTGGCGAACTCGATGCCAATGGAGCGTACAGCGACCGGGTCGTCCTCTGCGGCGAGGATGCGCTCTTTCAGCGAGGAAGGCAGGGACGCGTTGCTGAGCTGCGCGAACCTCTCCAGCTGTCGGACGCTGGTGAGCGGCATCACCTCGGGAATGACCGGGGTGTCGCAACCCGCAGCGACGACGCGGTCACGCATCTGCAGATAGCTTTCCGGCTGGAAGAACATCTGGGTGATCGCGTAGTCGGCGCCGGCGCGGCACTTGTCCACGAAATGACCGATGTCGGAGTCCCAGTCGGTGGACCGGGGATGCATTTCCGGAAAAGCCGCGACGCCGACGCAGAAATCACCGGCCTCTTTGATGAGCCGGACCAGGTCGGCCGCGTACCGCACGCCCTGCGGGTGTTCGACCCACGCGCCCATCGGGTCACCGGGCGGGTCGCCGCGCACCGCGAGGATGTTGCGGATGCCGGCGTCGGCGTACTGCCCGACCATGTTGCGCAGCTCGGCGACCGAGTGGTCGACGGCGGTGAGGTGGGCGACCGGGGTGAGCGTGGAGTCGGCGGCGATCTGCTGGGTGGCCCGGACCGTGCCGGCGCGGGTCGACCCGCCTGCGCCGTACGTCACGGAGACGAAGCTGGGCGCCACGGCCTCGACCCGGCGCAGGGCGTTCCAGAGATTCCGCTCGCCCTTCTCCGTCTTGGGCGCCCAGAACTCGAACGAGAACGAGGTCTCGCCGGTCGCGAGCAGCTCACGCACGGTCCGCGCGTGATCCGTCCTGGTGGAAGGTGTACCAAAGGCCATACTGGGAGGTTAACGAGGGCGTGGCGGTACCCCAACCACAGAGACTGAAATGACCGTAATGTGGCCGATTTTGTCCACGCCTCGGACATCTCGTCTAAGCGCTCCGGCCGGCCCCTTCCGCCGTTCCTCCGCGCACCCCGCGGCGGCCCCGGCCGTGCCCCGCCCGGGCCCGGACGGCCGGCGGGCGCCCGGGCCGGTCAGACGGCGCGCTCGCGGACGCGGCGTGCGAGTGACGCGGCGGCCCCGGCGGGATCCGCCGCTTCGGTGATCGCCCGGACGACGACGACACGCCGGGCGCCCGCGTCCAGCACCTCGTCCAGATTGCCCGCGTCGATCCCGCCGATGGCGAACCAGGGCCGGGTCGTGCCGAGCGAGGCGGCGTAGCGCACGAGGCCCAGGCCGGGGGCGTACCGGCCGGGCTTGGTCGGGGTGGGCCAGCAGGGGCCGGTGCAGAAGTAGTCGACGCCGTCCTGCGCGACGGCGGCGTCGACCTCGGACTCGGCATGGGTGGAACGGCCGATCACCACGTCGCCGCCGAGGACGGCGCGGGCCGCGGGCACCGGCAGGTCGCCCTGCCCGAGGTGCAGCACGTCGGAGCCGACGGCGTGCGCGACGTCAGCCCGGTCGTTCACCGCGAGGAGTGCGCCGTGGCGCTTGCAGGCGTCGGCGAACACCGCGAGGTGTTCGAGCTCCTCGGCCGCCTCCATGCCCTTGTCCCGCAGCTGCACGACGTCCACGCCGTGGGCCAGCACGGCGTCGAGGAACTCGGGGAGGTCGCCCTGCCGCTTGCGGGCGTCCGTGCAGAGGTAGAGCCGGGCGCCGGAAAGCTGGTTGCGAGGCGTGGACATGACGCGTTCCCCCGTCGGTGCGTGGATGGATCACTGGTGCGGCGACGAGCCGCGCGGGCGTCGGCGGCCCGCCGGGCGGGTCCGGTGACGGCGGGGTGCGGGCCGCGTGTGCCGCGGCCCGCGCCCCGCCCACGGTGCTGCGCTCAGACGGCGAGCGCCTGGGCCCGGCGCTTCACCTCCGTGCCGCGGTTCTCGCTCAGGGCCTGTGCGGGGGTTCCGGGCAGGCTGGAGTCGGGGGTGAAGAGCCACTCAAGCATCTCTTCGTCGTTGTAGCCGTCGTCCCTCAGGAGCGTCAGGGTCCCCACGAGACCCTTGACCACCCGGTCGCCGTCGATGAAGGCGGCGGGCACCTGGAGCGCGCGGTTCTCACCGCGGCGCACGGCGATGAGCTGGCCTTCCTTGACCAGCTGCCGTACGCGCGTCACCTCGACATCGAGCATTTCCGCGATGTCGGGAAGGTGGAGCCATGCGGGGACGAGAGCATCGGTCTTTGCGTCAATCTCGGTCACAGGGACAAGCCTGCCATCCCGGACCGACAGCCGGTAGCCGGGCCGGGCGTACGGGGCCCCGCCGCCCCTACAGCGCCGCCGACCGCAGCGGGACGGAGGGGTCCGACGCCCGCGCCGGATCGAGCCGCGCCCCGGCCTCGACGAGCTTGCGCCCCTGCGCCAGGTCACGCGGCCTGCCGACGGCCAGCAGCGCCACCAGGACGCCCTGCCGCAGCCAGCAGACCGTCCAGGCCGGGTCCGCGGCGGTGCCCCGCCACAGCAGCGTGTCGGCACCCGCGTGACGGCCGGCGTACTGCACGAAGCGCCCGAACTGCTCGGACCAGAAGTAGGGCACCGGGTCGTACGCCCGCACGGCGCCCCCCGCGAGGGAGGCGGCGACGGTGCGGGGCCCCCGGAGGGCGTTGTCCCAGTGGTGGACCAGGAGCCGCTCCCCGTAGCGGGCGGAGGGGAAGGACGCGCAGTCGCCCACCGCGTGGACGTCGGGCAGCGAGGTGCGCAGCCGGCGGTCGGCGGTGACCGAGCCGTCCGGGCCGAGCGCGATGCCCGAGCCCGCCAGCCACCCGGTCGCGGGCCGCGCGCCGATGCCCACGACGACCGCCCCGGCGGGGATCGTCCGGCCGTCCGTGAGGTGGACGGCACCCTCCTCCACGCGCGCGACCCCGGCCCCGGTGAGGAGTTCGGCTCCGCTCTCGGCGTACCAGCCGGCCATCGGGGCGGCGACCTCGGTCGGCAGCGTGCCCGCGAGGGGGTGGTCGGCGGCCTCGACGACGGTGACGGAGCATCCGGCCGCGCGGGCGGCGGTGGCGAACTCGGCGCCGATCCAGCCCGCCCCGACGACGACCACGTCGTGCCGGCGTTCCAGCACCGGGCGCAGCCGTGCCGCGTCGTCGAGGGTGCGCAGCAGATGGACTCCGGGGACGCCCTCGGAGCCCGGTAGCGCGACGGGCTCCGCCCCGGTGGCGAGGACCAGCGCGTCGTAGCCGACGGGCCCCTCGGTGGTGTCCAGTTCGTGCGCCGCGGCCCGCAGACCGGTCACGTCGAGCCCCAGGCGCAGGGTGATGTCCAGGGCCTCGAAATCGACGTCGAAGGCGGAGTCGTCGGCCGTGCCGAGCAGGACCGCCTTGGACAGGGGCGGCCGGTCGTAGGGCTGGTGGGGCTCGGCGCCGATGAGGGTGACCGGGCCGGTGAAGCCCTCGTCGCGCAGGGCGACGGCCGTCTGCACACCGGCCATGCCGGCCCCCACGATCACGACGTCCCCGGGCGGTCGCCGGGCTGCCGGGTCCTGCGTCTGCTCGCTCACCCGTCCACCCTAAGGACTGTCCCGGTCCGGATCGGGCCCGGCCCGCGCACCCGGCACCGCCCCCGGCGCTCCCGCCGTCGGCCCGCGGCCCGTCCGACGGGCGTCTCCCGCCGCTGCGCCGCGTCCCCCCGGGGCCGGTTCGCCGGCAGCGTC
>NZ_JBEXRT010000076.1:0-9279 GCF_040613235.1 Streptomyces sp. NPDC006296
CACTTCCTCCACCTCAAGGTTTCCGCGCGGTCCCGGCGGGTGTACAGGGCCGAGTGGGCACCTGGGCCCACCGGCACCCCGGCCTCCAGGTGCAGCACGGTGGACCGCTCGCGGGCCCGCAGCGCCCAGCGCAGCCGCTCGAAGCGGGTGGGCGGGAGCATCCCGGCCGCCTCCTCCTCGGTGACGAACCGCCAGCCGCGCAGCTCCGCACCGGGCAGCAGGAGCGTCGCCGCCTCGTCGCCGTGCAGCCGGCCGCCGTCGTACAGGAAGCGCAGCCCGCCGTACGCGGGTGGTTTCGGGGCCTCCCAGTCGACCACCAGGAGCTTCGGCACGGTGTCCAGGTGGAGCCCGATCTCCTCGGCGACCTCCCGCACGCCCGCCTGTGCCGGGGCCTCGCCGGACTCCACCACACCGCCGGGGAACTCCCAGCCGGGTTTGTAGGTGGGGTCGACCAGCAGCACCCGGTCCTGCTCGTCGAAGAGCAGCACCCCCGACGCGACGGTCTCGGCCCGTGGTTCGGGGGTCTGCACGATGCCGCACTCCCCGGCCTCACCGGTGCGCACCGCCTCGGCGATCCGCTCGGCCGTCTCGCACGGGGTGAGGCCGCTGGTGTCGATCGTGTGGGCGTCCTGGGACAGCCATCCGAGCGCCGCCCGGTAGGGCTCGATGTGCTCGTAGGCCCACTGCCGGATCCGCTGGTCGTGCTCGGGGTCGTCGGCGTGGTCCTCGCGTGCGGCGATCCGCCCGCGCAGGATCGTTTCCTCAGGTGAGAGCAGTACATGGCGCACCGGGATGCGCCGGGAGGCGAGCCCGCCGAAGATCTCGTCGCGGTAGTCCTGCCGCAGCAGGGTCATCGGGACGACCAGCACCCCGGGGAGTTCGGCCAGCAGCGCCGCGGCGGTGTCGACCACCAGGCGCCGCCATATCGGCAGGTCCTGGAAGTCGGTCACCTCGGCGAGCTTCTTCTGCGGCAGCAGCCGGCGCAGCCCCGCGCCGGTCAGCCCGGGGTCGTACAGGGTGCTGTCCGGGATCAGATCGATCAGTTCGCACGCGGCGGCGGTCTTGCCCGCACTGAACGCACCGTTGATCCAGACGATCACGGTTCCCCCTCTTCCGTAGCCCCCTGTGGCTTGCCCGCAACACCCCGCTCCGGAAACACGCGGGGGTCGTGCGCTTGCGCCGGCACGTCCGCCGGGGCGGTCCACCGTACGCGTCCGGTCGGGTGTGCCGGCGTGACGGCGGGCCCCGGGCGTCGTTGGAGCGGTCAGTCACCGGAACGACGAGGGGATGTGCGGTGCAGCGCACGGTACTTGAGCGTTTTCCCGCCGGCGGGCCACGCGGCAGCCGGCCCGCGGAGGAGTTCGCGGCGGCCCGCCGCGGCGAGGGGATGGCCGCCGAGGTCGTGATGGACCTGGAGCAGGACGCGTTCCTGGTGGTGGTGCCCCGGCAGCCCGCGGACGGGGCACGCTGAACCCGCGGCGCCGCTCTACGGGGCGGCCACCGCCCGCACGCCGTTCAGGGCACCGGGACGGGCCGTGGAGGCCGCGGCGGCCGCCCCGACCAGGCCCGCGTCGGTGCCCATCACCGCGGAGGTGACGGTGAGGCCCTGGACGAAGGAGAGCGTGGCGTAGTCACGCAGCGACGTGCGGAGCGGCGCGAACAGCACCTCGCCCGCGCCGGCGACTCCCCCGCCGATGACGGCGATGTCGAGGTCGGCCAGGGTCGCGGTGGCGGCGATCCCGGCGGCGAGCGCCTGTGCGGCCCGCTCGAAGGACGCGGCGGCGACCGGGTCCCCGGCCCGCGCGGAGGCGGCCACGGCGGCGGCCGTGGCATCGCCGTCCGGGCCGGGTCGCCAGCCGTTCTCCAGGGCGCGCCGGGCGATGTTGGGCCCGCTGGCGATGCATTCCACGCAGCCGCGCGCCCCGCAGGGGCACGGGTCGCCGTCCAGGTCGACGCTGATGTGGCCGATGTGACCGGCGTTGCCCGAGGGACCGGGGTGCAGTTTCCCTCCGAGGACGAGACCTCCGCCGACGCCGGTGGAGACGACCAGGCACAGCGCGTTGTCGTAGCCGCGCGCGGCGCCCAGCCAGTGCTCGGCGGCCGTCATCGCGACCCCGTCGCCGACGAGCGTCACCGGCAGCCCGCCGGTCGCCGCGGCCACCCGCTCCACCAGCGGGAAAGCGCGCCAGCCGGGGACGTTGACCGGGCTGACGGTGCCGGCCGAGGCGTCCACGGGGCCCGCGCTGCCGATCCCGACCGCACGCACCCGGTGCCACAGCGGCGAGCCGGTCAGCTCCGCCAGAACGTCGCTCACCGCCCCCATCACGACCTCGGCACCCTCACCTGCCCTGGTCGGGCGCTGCGCCCGCACGAGGAGGGAACCGGCACCGTCCACCAACGCTCCGGCGATCTTGGTACCGCCGATGTCGAGCGCGGCGACGAGGTCGGTATGCATCGGTGTGGACTCTCCGGAGGGGTGAGGGGCGGGACCTGCGACTTCAATCGGACGGTCCGCCCAGTCTCCATTCTCTTGACAACGTTGTCCAGGGCCTATGCTCGACGCCACAGCTTCCGGCCCCTCCCCGGCACCGACGGTGCGGGCCCGGAACGACTCGTTCCCGACGACAGGACAGCGCACCGTGGCCGAGACCGCCCGCCCTTCCGAGTCCCGCTACGGCAACAGGCCGACCATGAAGGACGTGGCGGCCCGTGCCGGGGTGGGACTCAAGACGGTCTCCCGCGTGGTGAACAGCGAGCCCGGCGTCACCCCCGACACCGAACGCCGCGTCCAGGAGGCCATCGAGGCGCTGGGCTTCCGCCGCAACGACAGCGCCCGTGTCCTGCGCAAGGGCCGCACCGCGTCCATCGGCCTCGTCCTGGAGGACCTCGCGGACCCCTTCTACGGGCCGCTGAGCCGGGCCGTGGAGGAGGTGGCCCGCGCCCACGGCGCCCTGCTCATCAACGGCTCCAGCGCCGAGGACCCCGAGCGTGAGCAGGAGTTGGTGCTGGCGCTCTGCGCCCGCCGGGTGGACGGCCTCATCGTGATCCCGGCCGGGGACGACCACCGCTATCTGGAGCCCGAGATGAAGGCGGGCATCGCCACCGTGTTCGTCGACCGCCCGGCGGGCCGGGTCGACGCGGACATGGTCCTCTCGGACAGCTACGGAGGGGCGCGCGCGGGCGTCGCCCACCTGGTCGCGCACGGCCACCGCAGGATCGGCTTCATCGGCGACCAGCCGCGCATCCACACCGCCACGGAGCGTCTGCGCGGGTACCACGCGGCCCTGACCGACGCGGGGATCGCGGTCGAGGACGCGTGGGTCTCCCTCGGTCCGACCGATCCCGCCCGGGTCAGGGCCGCGGTCGAGGGCATGCTGACCGGCCCCGCGCCGGTGACGGCGCTCTTCGCGGGGAACAACCGCGTGACGGTCACCGCCGTGCGTGTCCTCGCCGCGCACGACCGCGGTGTCGCCCTGGTGGGCTTCGACGACATCGAGCTGGCCGACCTGCTCGGCATCACGGTGATCTCCCAGGACGCCGCGGCGGTCGGCCGCACCGCGGCGGAGCACCTGTTCCGCCGTCTGGACGGCGCCGCCCACGCCCCCGCGAGGGTGGAGCTCCCGACCCGGCTGATCGCGCGCGGCTCGGGAGAGATCCCGCCCGCCTGACCGCCCGCGCGACCGCCCGTCCGGCCGTGCCTACGGGGCCGTCACGGTCAGCCCGGCGCGGCGGGGGGAGGCGAAACCGTCCAGGTCCGCGCGGGTCAGGCCGGTCAGCGCCTCGACCTCCGCGGTGTCCAGGGCGCCGCAGTCGATGCCCCGCAGGAGGTGGCCGCTGAGCGCCTTGGCGGTGGCGGGCTCGTCCATGACGGCCCCGCCGGCCCTGGCCACGTAGGCGGCGAGCCGGGACGCGGCCTGGCCGAGCCCCTCCCGGTAGAAGCCGTAGACCGCGGCGTAGCGGGTGGGGAGGTGCCCCGGGTGCATGTCCCAGCCCTGGTAGTAGGCGCGGGCCAGGGCGCGGCGGGTGAGGCCGTGGTGCAGCCGCCAGGCCTCGTGGACCTGCGGGGTGGGACCGACCGGGAGCACGTTGGTGGAGCCGTCGCTGATCCGCACGCCGGTGCCGGCGGCGGCGACCTGCATGACCGCCTTGGCGTGGTCGGCGGCGGGGTGGTCGCTGGCCTGGTGGGCGGGGCTGACCCCGACGCAGGCGCTGTAGTCGAAGGTCCCGTAGTGCAGGCCCGTCGCGCGGCCCCGGGCCGCGTCGATCATGCGGGCCACGGCCGCGGTGCCGTCCGCCGCCAGGATGGACTGGCTGGTCTCGATCTGGATCTCGAAGCCGAGGCGTCCGGCGGGCAGGCCGTGGGTCGCCTCGAAGGCCTCCAGCAGCCGCACGAAGGCGGTGACCTGCTCGGGATAGGTGACCTTGGGCAGTGTGAGGACGAGGCCGTCGGGGAGGCCGCCGGCCCGCATCAGCCCGGTGAGGAAGATGTCGGTGGTGCGGATGCCCCGGCGGCGCACGGCGGCCTCCATGCACTTCATGCGGATGCCCGTGTACGGGGCGGCGGTCCCGTCGGCGTACGCCTCGGCGACCAGACGCGCGGCGCGGGCGGCCGCCTCGTCCTCCTCCGCGTCGGGGCGGGGTCCGTAGCCGTCCTCGAAGTCGATGCGCAGGTCCTCGACCGGCTCACGCTCCAGCTTGGCGCGTACCCGGTCGTGGACGGGCTCCGCCAGCTCCTCGGGGATGCCGAGGACCGCCGCGAGCGCGGCGGCGTCGGGCGCGTGCTCGTCGAGCGCGGCGAGTGCCTGGTCGCCCCAGGTGCGCAGGGTGGTGGCGGTGAAGGTGTCGGCGGGCACGTAGACGGTGTGGACGGGCTGGCGTGTCCCGGGGTCGCCCGGGTACCGGCGGGCGAGCTCGGCGTCCACCGGTGCGAGGGAGGCGCTGATCTCCTCACCGACCGCGTCGGCGAGGCTCGTCGCCACCTTCTCCTGCTGACCCATGTCTGCACCCTCCACGCTTCGAGTAATTCCACTTACCGGAATCTTTCATCCGCATAGTGAAGTTATAAGCCTGCCGGTCCCTGCGTCAATGGTGGTCGGAAACAGCCCGGGGCCGCGCGGTGGGATCACCGCGCGGCCCCGGGCCTGCGTTCGGGCAGAGCTCCTGCCGGGTCAGCCCTTGCGGGTCTTGACCTCCTCGGTGAGCTGCGGGACGACGGCGAAGAGGTCGCCGACGACGCCGTAGTCGACGAGGTCGAAGATCGGGGCCTCGGCGTCCTTGTTGACCGCGACGATGGTCTTCGAGGTCTGCATGCCGGCCCGGTGCTGGATGGCGCCCGAGATGCCGTTGGCGATGTAGAGCTGCGGCGAGACCGACTTGCCGGTCTGGCCGACCTGGTTGGTGTGCGGGTACCAGCCGGCGTCGACCGCGGCACGCGAGGCGCCCACGGCCGCGCCGAGCGAGTCGGCGAGCGCTTCGATGATCCCGAAGTTGTCGGCGCCGTTGACACCGCGGCCGCCGGAGACGACGATCGCGGCCTCGGTCAGCTCGGGGCGCCCGGTCGACTCGCGCGGGGTGCGCGAGAGGACCTTGGTGCCGGTCGCGGCGGCCGAGAAGGAGACCGTGAGGGCCTCGACGGCGCCGGCGGCGGGCGCGGCCTCCACGGCGGCCGAGTTCGGCTTGACCGTGATGACCGGGGTGCCCTTGGAGACGCGGGACTTGGTGGTGTACGAGGCGGCGAACGCGGACTGCGTGGCGACCGGGCCCTGGTCACCGGCCTCCAGGTCCACGGCGTCGGTGATGATGCCGGAACCGGTGCGGAGCGCGAGGCGGGCCGCGATCTCCTTGGCCTCGGCGGAGGACGGCAGCAGCACCGCGGCCGGGGACACCGCGTCGTACGCGGCCTGGAGGGCGTCGACCTTCGGTACGACCAGGTAGTCGGCGAACTCCGGGGCGTCGGCGGTGAGCACCTTGACCGCACCGTGCTCGGCGAGCACGGCGGCGGTGTCGGCGGCCCCGTTGCCGAGCGCGACGGCGACCGGCTCGCCGATGCGGCGGGCGAGGGTCAGCAGCTCCAGGGTGGGCTTGCGGACGGCACCGTCCACGTGGTCGACATAGACGAGAACTTCAGCCATGGGACTTCAATCTCCTGCGTGCGAGGGAGTGCGGGGCGGTGGAGGGGACGGCCGGGGCTCAGATGAACTTCTGGCCCGCGAGGAACTCGGCCAGCTGCTTGCCGCCCTCACCCTCGTCCTTGACGATCGTGCCCGCGGTACGGGCGGGACGCTCGGCCGCGGAGTCGACCGCGGTCCAGGAGCCGCCCAGGCCGACCTCGTCCGCCTCGATCTCCAGGTCCTCCAGGTCCAGCGACTCCACCGGCTTCTTCTTCGCCGCCATGATGCCCTTGAACGACGGGTAGCGGGCCTCGCCCGACTGGTCGGTGACCGAGACGACGGCCGGCAGCGCGGCTTCGAGCTGCTCGGAGGCGGTGTCGCCGTCCCTGCGACCCGTGACCGTGCCGTCGGCGACGGACACCTCGGAGAGCAGCGTGACCTGCGGGACGCCGAGACGCTCCGCGAGGAGGGCCGGCAGCACGCCCATGGTGCCGTCGGTCGACGCCATGCCGCAGATGACCAGGTCGTACCCGGTCTTCTCGACGGCCTTGGCCAGCACCAGGGAGGTGCCGATGACGTCGGTGCCGTGCAGGTCGTCGTCCTCGACGTGGACGGCCTTGTCGGCGCCCATCGACAGCGCCTTGCGCAGCGCGTCCTTGGCGTCCTCGGGGCCCACCGTGAGCACGGTGATCTCCGCGTCGTCCGCCTCGTCGGCGATCTGCAGCGCCTGCTCGACCGCGTACTCGTCGAGCTCCGACAGCAGACCGTCGACGTCGTCACGGTCCAGGGTCAGGTCATCGGCGAAGTGCCGGTCGCCGGTGGCGTCGGGCACGTACTTCACACAGACAACGATCCTCAAGCTCACGCCGGCTCTCCTACTGCATCGTCATTTCTGGGCTGCCTTGTTGCACGCAGCATAGGCGCCTCATCGGGCGGTTTCCGGTCGGGACGACCGAGCTCCCGGTCGAATATTACTCACCAGTACACCCAATACGTTACCCCTGAGCAGGCGCAGGGAACTGTGACGTAGCCAACGGGCCCGGTTCCGCCGCCGACCTGCTCGTCCTCAGTCTCTCAGAGCGGTGAAACGGCCCTGGTGGTAGACCAGCGGCCGGCCGCCCCGCGAGGGGTCGCCGGCCACGACCTCGCCGATCACGATCCGGTGGTCCCCGGCGGGGATCCGGGCCACCACCCGGCAGACCAGCCAGGCCACCACCCCGCCGAGCAGGGGCACCCCCTCGGGCCCGCTGTGCCAGTCGGTGGACGGGCCGAAGCGGTCGGCGCCGCTGCGGGCGAACGTGGCGGCGAGCTCGTGCTGGTCCTCGCCGAGTATGTGCACGCCCACGTGCTCCGCCTCCGCGACCACCGGCCAGCTCGACGAGGAGGTACCCACCCCGAAGGAGACGAGCGGCGGCTCGGCGGCGACGGAGTTGAGGGAGGTCGCGGTGAACCCGGCGGGGCGCGCGCCCGCCGCGGTGATCACCGCGACACCGGCGGCGTGCTGCCGGAAGACGGAGCGGAGGAGTTCGGGCGCGCTCGTCCGGACGGTACGGAGGTCGGGTGAGGCCGTCATCGATGAATCCTTCGGCGAGAGGCGTACGGGGTCCGCGGTTTCTTCAGACACCCGGACAGCACGCACTCGCGTGGCGCACGAGGTCGAGGTGGACCCGGCCGAAGAGAAGGATTTCTGGCGGCATAACGTCAGAGTGACGATGCGTGGCGTACACAGTCAAGTGCGTCCCGTCATGTGGGAGATGCGTCACGGCCCGTCACATCGCCTCTCCCAGTGCGGCGACGACGTCCACCGTGCGCGGCGGACCCGCCGCCCGGCGCACGACGCGCCCCGCGGCGTCGAGGACCAGGACCGTGGGGGTCCGGCTGATGCCGAGGTCGCGCACCAGGGCGAGATGCGCCTCGGCGTCGATCTCGATGTGGGCGACGCCCTCGACCATCCCCGCCACCGCCGTGAGCGTGCGCCTGGTGGCACGGCAGGGCTGGCAGAACGCGCTGGAGAACTGCACCAGCGTGGCCCGCTCCCCCAGTGCCGCACCGAGCCGGGCCGCATCCAGCGTGTCACCCGTCGTCCGTCCGTCCATGACGCCCTCTCTCCCCGGAGCTCCGCCCCTGGGGTCAGCACCCCGCGGCCGCAGCGCATTCCCGGCGGATTCACGTGACGAGAATCTCTCGCCCCGGACGCTTAGGGGCTGGCCACGGCGTCGCACATGGGGCACGATCGCCCCAATGCCGAAAACCTACGGCTGCGTAACTTCCGCCGGGAGAACCCTCCCCAGGCATTGAAGAAGGGTCTTCATCCAGATGGCAGAACTCGTCTATCGGCCGGTCATCGGCGCCGCTCGCACGCTGTTCAAGGCGCTCGACCTGAAGATCGACACCCAGGGTTCGGAGCACATCCCGAAGACCGGTGGCGCGGTTCTGGTCAGCAACCACATCAGCTATCTGGACTTCATCTTCACCGGACTCGGCGCCCTGCCCCAGAAGCGGCTCGTCCGCTTCATGGCCAAGGACTCCGTGTTCCGGCACAAGGTGTCCGGACCGCTGATGCGCGGCATGAAGCACATCCCCGTCGACCGCAACCAGGGCGAGGACGCCTACGCGCACGCGCTCGCGTCCCTGCGCGCGGGGGAGATCGTCGGGGTGTTCCCCGAGGCGACCATCTCGCAGTCCTTCACCCTGAAGAGCTTCAAGTCGGGCGCGGCGCGACTCGCCCAGGAGGCCGGCGTCCCGCTGGTCCCGATGGCGCTGTGGGGCACCCAGCGGCTGTGGACCAAGGGGCGTCCGCGCAACTTCCGGCGCAGCCACACCCCGATCACGATCCGCGTGGGCGAGGCGATGGAGGCTCCCGCCGACCAGTACGCGGGAGCGATCACCCGCCGGCTGCGCGAGCGGGTGCAGGAGCTCCTCGAAGCCGCGCAGCGGGCCTACCCGGTGCGTCCCAAGGACGCGTCCGACACCTGGTGGGTGCCGGCGCACCTGGGCGGCACGGCACCGACGCCCGCCGAGGTGCGCGAGCACGGCTGACGCACGGCGCGCGCGGCCGGACGGGACCGTGGACCCCGTGCCGGGTCCGGTCCGGCGGTTCGCGGACCGCAGAGGGCGGACGACAGGCGGCGCGACGGCGGACGGCAACCGAAGAGGATGCCGTCCGCCG
>NZ_JBEXRT010000077.1:0-7728 GCF_040613235.1 Streptomyces sp. NPDC006296
CACCACCACCCGAATGTGATTACGCCCGGGGGGGCCCAGGCACCCGCGGGGGCCCCCCCCCCCCCCCCCCCCACCGCCCCCCGCCCCCCCCCCCCCGGGGGCCCCCCCCCCCCGCCCCGGGGGGCCCGCCCGCGACCCCCGCGCCCTGGACGCCCTGACCGCCCGTACGGGGTGCCACCCCGTCTCGCTCGGGCATCCCGCGCCGCGGACGCTCAGGCATCGGATACTCAGGCATCCCGCGCCGCGGGTAACACCCGCGCCACCCGCACGGGATGTACCACCCGGACGGGATGTACCACCCGCACCGCGCAGATCACTGGGGCCGTCCGCGCCCGCGTACGTCACCGTGCGGGAGCCACGGCCCTCCGGCCGGCTCCGACGCCCAACGGGCGGGCGAGGAAACGCAGTCGGCATCCGCTCCGGACCGCCACCAGGAGCCGCGGTCGGCCGTCCGACCCGGGGGCGCCCCGGGACGTCCAGGACCGTCCAGAGGCAGCGGGAGCCCCGGGACGCTGCCTGACCCGCTGCTCGTCCCGGCCCGCTGCCCGGCCCGGGCCCCGGAAGCCAGGCCGGGGTGTCCGGCTCGTGGAGCCGCAGCCCGGCGCCGGACGTGGTGGCCCAACTCCCGCTCTCCGTCAGTCGCGTGCAGCCGGCGCCCCGGCTCCGGTGTCCGCCCGCCCCGCCGCGCACGAGCCCCGCAACGGTGCAGGACCGGTCGTCGGGGGCCGCGCATCGCGCGCACGAGCCCCGCACTCCCGATCCGGGTCCGCCCCGAGTCGAGGGTGGTGTCCGCGCCCTTCTCCCCGCACCTACGCCGGGCGGGAGCGGAGTCCCTCCAGCAGGATGTCCAGCAGCCGGGCCGAGGCGGCGGCCTGCTGAGCGGGGTCCGGCAGGGCGGGCGCCGCCGTCGCGATGACCAGCAGCACGTCCGCCACCGTCACATCGCTCCGCAGCTCACCCGACTCGCAGGCCCGGTGCACCAGTCGGCCCACGACGTCGAGCAGCTCGGCCGTCCCCGGAGCGTCGTCGAGGCCCTCCTCGCCGCCCGTGGGCCGGGTGTCGAGGACGGATCCGGCCGGCTCCACCCCCTGCCGCTGGTGCGGGACGCGCGTCTCGTCGTCGGCGGTCCCCGTCCCTGCCGCCACCGGCAGCTCGTCCTGCTGCGCCTCGACGCGCAGCACCTGGGGCGGCAGCAGCCGCCCCGCACCCGACGCCACCGACGTCCGCAGGAAGCGGGAGAGCGCCGACCACGGTTCGTCCTCCTGGCCGAGGGCCGAGCGCGCCTGGTCGGTCAGCCGGGCGGTCTCCTCCTCCGCTATGCGGCGGACCAGCACGTCCTTGCTCGGGAAGCGGCGGTAGACGGTGCCGACACCGACCCGGGCGCGGCGTGCCACGTCCTCCATCGGTGCGCCGTACCCCAGCTCGCCGAACACCTCACGCGCGGCGCGCAGGACGTGTTCGAGGTTGCGCTGCGCGTCCACGCGCAGCGGTGCGGAGCGGACGGTGCCGCCCGTGACCCCGGGCGCGGTGACGGTGCCGACCGCGCCGGCAGGGCCCGGCCGGCCGCGGTCCTCGGCGGAGGCAGCGACAGCGCTCGGCCCTTGCAGATTCTGAATGTGCATGACTTCCCCCGGTTATGACGTCTCCCCCCGGAGACTTCCCCACCCGTGTCTCTCGGTGTGTGGACCCCAGTCCGAATCCGACACCCCGACGGGTTACGAACATAGTTGAGCCCAGGTCAATTCAGAAGGGGGTAGTTCCGCACGGAGCGCCCCCCGATCGGAGCACGATCCGGTCGGACTCCGGTTCACCCCCTGCGGGTGGGTCCGTCCGCCGTACCTGACCTGCACGGCTCCCGAAACGGAGGGGGACCGTGGGCCGTCGGGCGGGCGGAGCGGTCCGGTCACACAATTTGTCGGGCCTGTGGACAAACTCGGGACTCCGTTGCCTCATGGGATGGTGATGGCACCAGATTCCCGGGGAGCGCTCCCCGGCACCCGGCCAAGTGTGCGCATTCTCGTCGTCGGCGGCGGCTACGTCGGGATGTACACCGCCCTGCGTCTCCAGCGGAAGCTGCGCCGGAGACTGAGAGGCGGTGATGCCGAGATCGTGGTGGTCACGCCCGAGCCCTACATGACGTACCAGCCGTTCCTGCCCGAGGCCGCCGCCGGTTCGATCTCGCCGCGCCATGTGGTCGTGCCCCTGCGCCGGGTCCTGAAGGACTGCACGATCGTCATCGGTGAGGTGGAGCGGGTCGACCACGCCAAACGCACGGCGACGGTGACCACGCTCGCCACCGGGGAGGACGGCACCGGCGCCCTGGAGATCCCGTACGACGAGATCGTGCTGGCGCCCGGATCCGTGTCGCGCACCCTGCCGGTCCCCGGTCTCGCCGACGTCGGCATCGGTTTCAAGACCGTCGAGGAGGCCATCGGTCTGCGCAACCACGTCATCGAGCAGATGGACATCGCCTCCGCCACCCGCGACCCGGCCATCCGGGACGCGGCCCTCACCTTCGTCTTCGTCGGCGGCGGGTACGCGGGCGTGGAGGCGCTCGCGGAGCTGGAGGACATGGCCCGGTACACCTCGCGGTACTACCACAACATCAAGCCGTCCGACCTGCGTTGGATCCTGGTCGAGGCGACCGGCCGCATCCTTCCCGAGGTCGGCGAGGCGATGGGCACGTACGCCGTCAGGGAGTTGCGGGGCCGCAACATCGACGTGCGGCTCGACACCCGGCTGGACAGCTGCGAGGGCCGGATCGCCGTGCTGAGCGACGGCTCGCGCTTCCCGACCCGCACCCTGGTGTGGACGGCGGGCGTGAAACCCGCACCGGTCCTGGCCGCCACCGACCTCCCCCTCACGGAACGCGGCCGGATCCGCTGCACCGCGGCGCTCTCCGTCGACGGCGTCGAGCACGCCTGGGCCGCCGGCGACGCGGCGGCCGTCCCGGACCTCACCGCGTCCGAGCCGGGCACGGACACCGCGCCCAACGCCCAGCACGCGGTGCGCCAGGCCAAGGTCCTCGCGGACAACCTCCTGGCCGTACTCGCGGGCCGGCCGGTCGAGGACTACCGGCACTCCTACGCCGGGTCCGTCGCCTCGCTCGGCCTGCACAAGGGCGTGGCGCACGTCTACGGGCGCAGGCTCAAGGGCTACCCGGCCTGGCTGATGCACCGGGTCTACCACCTCAGCCGTGTCCCGACGTTCAACCGGAAGGCGCGGGTCCTCGCCGAGTGGACCCTCGCCGGACTCTTCAAACGGGAGATCGTCTCGCTCGGCTCCCTCGAACATCCGCGCGCCGAGTTCGCCCTCGCCGCCCGTGGACACGTCCCTCCGGGCTCACCCGGGCAGCCCCCGCCGGAGGGTGACAGACCGCCGGGCGTGTCCGGTTGACCCCTGGCCCGCCACGCCCCGGCGCGCCGGGGGAACGGCTCGGATTCAGCCGATGGACCGACTGCCGTACGGCAACTGTCAGTACGGTCGGTCACACTGGGCGTGTGACCATTGGTGGGCTCGCACCTGCGCAGAGTGATCCAGCAGGCGGTCACCCATCGTGACCGGCAGCGAGGACCAACCGCACCAATGAGGCCAGGCAGCGCGTTCCCGGAAGCCAGGCCGGGGCGCCGGACTCCGGACCAGCAGACGAACCAGCTCGCCCGAGCGGGCCAGACCGACACACGAGGCCAGAAATTCCGTGAACTTCACGCGCTGGAGCGCCCGCTTCCCCGGAACACAGCGTCGAGCCGCCGCACGGGACGACCACAGTTCCGTGCCCGCCGCGCGCGCCGAGTCCGTCCGGCCGAAGGCCACGGTCGCCCCACCGGACGGCGCCTCGGAACCCTCCGGCCGGGGCCCCTCGCCGGAGGCCCCGTCGGCGGGCGAGCTCCTCGGCCGGCTGCCCGCCCCCGTCGCGCTGCTGCACGGCCCCGAGCACCGCATCACCTACGTCAACGCCGCCTACACGGCGGCCTTCGGACCCCGCCCGTGCGGCGAGCCCGCGGCCGAGGCCATGCCCGAGCTCGCCGAGCTCAGCCTGCTGCCCCTGATGGACCAGGTCCTGCGCAGCGGCACCCCGCGTACGGTCAAGTCCCGCAAGGTCCTGGCCGGCAACTCCTACACGGTCACCTGCACCCCGGTGGCCACCGGCGACCCGGACGCACCCGACGGGGAGGCCGGGGAGGCGGGCGTCCTCGTCTACGCCACCGACGTCACCGACCACGCCGAAGCGGCGGAGCGGCTCCGCGCCAGCGAGCGCCGTCTCCGCGAGACGGCCGTCACCCTCCAGCGGTCGCTGCTGCCGCAGGACCTCGAACAGCCGGACGACCTGCGCATCGCCGCGACGTACCAGCCGGGCGGCACGGACGCGGCCGTCGGCGGCGACTGGTACGACGTCATCACCCTGGGCGCCGGCCGCACCGCGCTCGTCATCGGCGACGTGATGGGGCGCGGTGTGCGGGCCGCCGCGGTCATGGGCCAGCTGCGCACCGCGGTCCGGGCCTACGCCCGTCTCGACCTGCCGCCGCACGAGGTGCTCCAGCTCCTCGACGGCCTGGCCGCCGAGATCGACGCCAGTCAGATCGCCACCTGTGCCTACGCCGTCCACGATCCCAACGAAGGACACCTGGTCTACGCCTCCGCCGGTCACCTCCCGATCCTGGTGTGCGACGAGGACGGCACGGTGCACCAGGCCCAGGACCCGACCGGACCGCCGCTCGGCACCGGCGGCTGGATCCACACCTCCGGGACCATCCCGCTGCCGCCCGGCTCCACGGCCGTCCTCTACACGGACGGCCTGGTCGAGCGCCGCAGCGAGGACATCGACGAGGGCGTCGCGGCTCTGGGACGCGCCCTGTCGGGGGCCAAGGGCTCGCCCCAGGTGGTCTGCGACCGGCTGATCCGCTCGCTGGGCGTCACCGCGGAGCACGACGACGACGTGGCGGTGCTCGTGGTCCAGCACCCGGCGCGCACCGGCGCCAGCGCGGAGCTCTTCCACAACGCCTCGCTCGACCTGCTCGGCGGCATCGAGGCCGCCCCGCGGGCCCGCGCCTTCGCCACGGGCGTCCTGTCCTCCTGGCGCTTCCCCATGGAGCTCTGCGACCTGGGGGTGCTCGCCACGAGCGAGCTGGTGGCGAACTCCCTCCAGCACGGCACCCCGCCCATGCGCCTCGGTATGCGGCGGACCGACCGCCGTCTGATCATCGAGGTGACGGACGGGGACGACCACCTCCCGCGCCGCCGGCGCGCGGACCCCGCGGACGAGGCGGGACGCGGCATCTCCATCGTCGCGACGATCGCCTCGTCCTGGGGGAGCCGCCGCACCCCCGGCGGCGGCAAGGCGGTCTGGTGCGAGTTCGAGCTCCCCGGCTGACCGCCCTCAGCGCACGCCACTGGGAGCGGAGGCCTGCTCCTTCCCCGGCAGCGACACGGCGACCACGCGCGACGGCACCGTCGCGAGGGAGGGCTGGTCCTGCACGGGGGAGAGCCGGCGCCCCAGCTTCAGCGCCAGCACGGTGATGCCCAGCGAGAACAGCACGAAGGTCACGATGTACGGCCCGTGCAGCGACGCCCCCATGGGCCCGCCCACCGCAGGCCCGACGGCCAGCGCGAGCTGCTTCACCAGGGCGAACGCCGAGTTGTACTGACCGACCATGGCCTCCGGCGCCAGGTCCGCGACGAGCGGCGCCACCGTCGGCGACAGCATCGCCTCACCCAGACCGAAAAGGGCGTACGTCGAGATCATCGCGGCCGTCGCCATGGTCTGGCTGCCGTGCCCGAGCCCCGCGTACCCGGCCACGATCCAGGCGAAGGCCCAGATCAGACCGACCCACGCGATGACCCTGCTGCGCCGCCGGCGCTCCACGAGCCGGAGCACGACGAACTGCGCGACGACGATGACGGCCGTGTTCGCGGCCAGCGCGACGCCCAGGGTGGACGGATCGATTCCGGCGGCCTCCGTGCCGTAGGCGGCGAGACCCGACTCGAACTGTCCGTAGCAGGCGAAGAAGATCACGAAGCCCAGCACGCACAGCTGGACCATCGCCCGGTGCGAGAGCAGCACCCGCAGTCCGGCCTTGGGCGCCGCACCGTCGGCGGGCACCGAGGTGAGGGAGCCGGCACGCGGCATGCGCACGGTGGCCGCGACCACACCGAGCGCCACGAACATCGCCGCCTCGATGAGGAACAGCAGGGTGAAGCTCGACGGACGGTCGACGTCCACGAGCTGCCCGCCGACCAGACCACCGATGCCGAGCCCGAGGTTCTGCAGGAAGAACTGCATGGCGAAGGCACGGGTCCGGGTCGACGCGCTCGAACACCACACCAGCATCGTGGCGAGCGCCGGCTGCATGACGGCGGTGCCCGCGCCGAGGACGGCGGCGGACAGCACGGTGGACGTCACGCCGTCCGCGACGCCGAGGGCGCCGGCCCCCACGGCGGCGGCAGCCGCGGCCACGACCAGCACGGGCAAGGGGCCGCGCCGGTCGATGGCCCGGCCCGTGAACGGCAGCACGGCCAGCGCGGCCATGGCGAACACCGCCAGCACGACACCCGCCGTACCGGCACCGAGATCCCGCACCTGCGCCACGTAGACGTACAGATACGGGACGGTGAATCCGAGTCCGAACGCGCTCAGCGCGCTGCCCAGCTGGATCCGCCGCAGCGCTGCGCCCATCTCCCTGGTCACACTCACCTACCTCATACGAAGAACCTTCAAGTACAGACCCATAGACTTTAGCACTAAAATTAGATGCTGAAGTCTTCACGTCGAAGGACTTCGAGGCGATGAGGGCGTGCCATACTGCCCGCCATGTCTGACACCAGCGAGCAGCCCGCGCTCCAGGAGCCGAGCCTCGACGAGCAGATCGCGGCCTACCAGCGCGAGTTCAGGGATCTCGACCCGCAGGTCGAGCAGATCGTCTCCGCCCTGGGCCGGCTGAACCGGCGCATGAACGTCGCATACGGACGGCAGGTGGCCGCCCTCGGCATCAGCAACGCCGAATGGGAGGTCCTCAAGACCCTCGTGCTGTCCGGCAGCCCGTACCGGCTGGGTCCGGGGGAACTCGCGAAGCGCCTCGGGCTCACCCCCGCCGCGATGACCCACCGCATCGACCGCATGGCGGGCGAGGGCCTGGTCACCCGCGACCGGGACGAGACCAACCGGGTGCGCGTCATCGTCGAGCTGACGGACGAGGGCCGTGCGAAGTGGCTGGAGGCGATGCGGATGGCCACCACCTTCGAGGAGGACCTGCTCCAGGACCTCTCGGGCGACCAGCGCGGCGCACTGGGCGAGATCCTCATCCGGCTCCTGCACCGGGTGGAACACGAGCAGCCGGACGCCGGCGGCCGCCTCACCGACCTGGGCTGACGGCGACGGGACGGCGCCCGGGAGCGGGGGAGGGCGGCGGTTTGACACGCCCCCCGGCCGTCCGTAAGGTTCTTCGAGTTGTCCCGGAGCCCGGACGGTCCGAGGGCAGCCGATCCCGCCGCAGATGCGGCAAACAAACTCAGTACGACCTCCCACCGGGGAGAATTTCGGCATGCCGGAATTCAATTCGACGACTCGATTATGAGTCAACGGGAGAATCCGCTAGAGTTTGAGCGTCGGAACGGCCCGAGGGCCGGGAAGGCAAAGCCCGCTGACTGGGAATCAGGCCCGAATGGATCTGATAGAGTCGGACTCGCCGGAAAGGGAAACGCGAAAGCGAAGAACTGGAAAGCGAATAGCAG
>NZ_JBEXRT010000078.1:0-7382 GCF_040613235.1 Streptomyces sp. NPDC006296
CTGCCGCCCCGGCTCACGTACGCGGCCCCGTCGGCACTGGCCGACCACAGCACCCTGCGGTCCGGGCGTCTGCCCGTGGCGCGGGCCGCGGCGCGCTCGGACGGCGAGTGCGGAACAGGCCGTGCGCTCGACCCACCGGTGCGAGCCGGCACGTGAAGCCCCGGGCGCGGGTCGAGCGACGGGGCTTCCGGCCCCCGCCCGCCCGCCCGGCGGTGGCTCGTTGACCGCCCCGCCGGTGGCGCCCGGCGCGGTGCGGCACCGCCGGAGGCGGCGTCCTCACCCCCGGGGCGGCGGGGCCGTGCTGGCCCGGACCACCAGGCGGGTCGGGACGAGCGTGGTGCCGCGCTCCGTCGTCTCGTCGCGGATCTGCCGCAGCAGCCCGTCCACACAGAGCCGGCCGATCTCGGCGAAGTCCTGGTGGACGGTGGTGAGCGGCGGGAGGAACGACGCGGAGTCGGCGATGTCGTCGAACCCCACCACGCTCACGTCCTCGGGCACCCGCCTGCCCTTCTCGTGCAGCGCGCGCAGGACGCCCAGTGCCATCTGGTCGTTGGCGGCGAAGACCGCGGTGCAGGCCGGGTCGGCCGCAAGCCGGAGCCCCGCCGCGTACCCCGAGGCGGCCGACCAGTCGCCGCCCACCGGGGGCGGCACCGGGCAGCCCGCCTCCTCCAGGGTCTGCTGCCAGGCATGGGCGCGGCGCTGCGCGGCGAACGACTCCGCCGGACCGGCCACGTGCACCACGGTGCGGTGACCGAGGTCGAGCAGGTGCCGCACGGCCGCCCTGGCGCCCCCGGACTGGTCGGTGTCCACGACGCTGTAGCGGTCGCCCGCGTCCGAGTCGGCCACCACGACATGGGTGTGGGGCGGCAGCGAGATCGCGGCGTCCAGCAGCCGCACTTCCATGATCACTATGATGCCGTCCACCACCTGCTCGCCGAGCACGGTGACGGCTCCCTGGACCCCGGTGCTGGTGGGGGTGGCGACCGGCAGCAGGGTGATGGCGTACCCCTCGTCGGCCGCGGAGGCCGAAATGGCCTCCAGCGTGCGGACGTTCCCCGTCGTGGCGAGGGTGAACAGGATGACGCCCAGGGTGCGGAACTTGCCGCTCTTGAGGGCTCGCGCGGCGCTGTTGGGGCGGTAGTTGAGCTCCTTCATGGCGGCCAGAACGCGTTCGCGGGTGTCTCCGGACACCATCGGGTGCCCGTTGGAGACCCGGGAGACGGTCTGCGAGGAGACCCCGGCCAGACGCGCGACGTCCGCCATGGAGGCCTCCTTGCGCGGGGGTCTGTCCGTGCCTCGTTCCTGTGCCTGCACCTGTCCCGCCTTCGTCGTCGCGTGAGCCTTTCACCGTGAGGGAGTGCTCTTCCGGCCGCGGGTCGTCCTCCACCGCGTGCGTCTGGGAGTGGCCCGGCGGGTGACCGCCCGTCGCTGCTTCGCGTCCTGCTCGCGTCGTGCGGCACCGGGGCTCGGGCCAGGGCATTTGTACCACTGCCGGACAGCCGGCACCGACCGAGGGGCCGGTCGTGGTGATCGGCGCTACCAGACGACCGTCCGATGAGGGGGAATATCCTGAAACCCGTCCGGGTGAACGGGGATCCCGCCTTGACCGTGGGGAGGAGACCGTGTGAACATCCTCCCACCGATGGATGTTTACGTAAACATCGGCCTTCTCAAGCACAGCGCCTCCACGATGTCCGGTGTCTCCATCCGGCCGGGGCCATGCTCAACGCCGGATCAACAGGAGTACCCATGACGGCCGTTACGCCGATCACCACCGGACGCCGCCCACCGGCGGGAGGCCTCCGCAGCCGGCGCGGGCGGACGGGCTGGGTGTTCGTCGGCCCGTTCATGGCGGTGTTCGCCCTCGTGTTCCTCGCCCCGATCGCCTACTCGCTCTATCTGAGCTTCTTCCGGGACCAGTTGATCGGCGGCACCTCGTTCGTCGGCCTGGACAACTTCCGACGCGCCTTCGAGGACGAGCAGTTCTGGGACGCCGTCGGCCGGGTGGCCCTCTTCCTCGTGGTGCAGGTGCCCGTGATGCTGGGGCTCGCCCTGCTCATCGCCCTGGCCCTGGACAGCGGACGGCTCTACGGGAAGAGCTTCTTCCGGATAGCCGTCTTCCTGCCGTACGCCGTGCCCGCCGTCGTCGCCACCCTGATGTGGGGCTTCATCTACGGCACGCGCTTCGGGCTCGTCGGGAACATCAACGACGCCCTCGGGGTGTCGCTGCCCGACCCGCTCTCGCCCTCCCTGGTGCTCACGAGCATCGGCAACATCGTCACCTGGGAGTTCATCGGCTACAACATGCTGATCTTCTACTCCGCACTGCGCGTCGTGCCCAAGTCCCTCTACGAGGCGGCGGAGATCGACGGGGCGGGGGAGTGGCGGATCATCACCGCGGTGAAGATCCCCGCGATCCGCGGCGCCCTCGTGATCGCGACGATCTTCTCGGTGATCGGCAGCTTCCAGCTGTTCAACGAGCCCAGCATCCTGCAGAGCCTGGCGCCGAACGCGATCACGACCTACTTCACGCCCAACCTCTACACCTTCACGCTGTCCTTCTCCGGACGGCAGCAGAACTACGCGGCCACGGTCTCCCTCATCATGGGAGTCGTCACGATGATCATCGCCTACGCGGTCCAGCTGCGCGGCATGCGAAAGGAGGCGTGAGTGATGAGCGCCCCCTCCGTCACCGCCCGGCAGAAACCCCGCCGAACCACCCACCGCGCGCCGGCACCCCGCCGCGCCGCGCGCCGGCGCCACTCACCCGGCCGCCCGCAGCGCAGCACGCTGCTCACCGTCCTCATGGGGCTGACCGCGGTCTACGCGCTCATGCCGCTGGCCTGGCTCGTCATCAACGCCACCAAGACGCAGAAGGGTCTCCTCGACTCCTTCGGCCTCTGGTTCAGCGGTGACTTCGCCCTCTGGGACAACATCACGCAGACCCTGACCTACGACGACGGCATCTTCGTCCGCTGGTTCCTCAACACCCTGCTGTACGTGGTCGTGGGCGCCGGCGGTGCCACGTTCCTCGCGGTCCTCGGGGGCTACGGCCTGGCCAAGTTCGACTTCACGGGCAAGCGGGCCGTCTTCGCCACCGTCATCGGGGCGGTCGCCGTCCCCGCGACCGCCCTGGCCGTCCCCACCTTCCTCATGTTCAGCACGATGGGCCTCACCAACACCCCCTGGTCCGTCATCATCCCGTCCCTGATCTCACCGTTCGGGCTCTACCTCATGTGGGTGTTCGCCGCCGAGGCCATCCCCACCGAACTCCTGGAAGCCGCCCGGGTGGACGGGTCCAGCGAACTGCGCACCTTCTTCCAGGTCGCACTCCCGCTGCTGACCCCGGGTATCGTGACGGTGCTGCTGTTCACCATGGTGCAGACGTGGAACAACTACTTCCTGCCCCTGATCATGATCAAGGACCCCGACTGGTATCCGCTGACCCTGGGACTCAACGCCTGGAACCAGCAGGCCTCCACAGCAGGCGGCCAGCCGGTCTTCAACCTGGTCATCACGGGTTCCCTGCTCACCATCGTGCCCTTGATCATCGCCTTCCTGCTGCTCCAGCGCTACTGGCAGTCCGGACTTGCGGCGGGCAGCGTCAAGGGGTGATCCGCCCCCCGGCCGCACCGGCCACCCGATCTCCGCGCCCCGGAACCGGATTCCCCCGGTCCTCGTTCGGCGCGGCGTACCACCCCGCACCGACGCCGCACCCCCGTGCGGACGTACCAGGGTTCGTGCACCACCCACACCACAACGGAGTAGAGCCATTATGAGAACCATGACCAGACGCGCGATGCGTGGCGTCGGCCTTCTGTGCGCGGCCGCGCTGAGCCTCACCGCGTGCGGGTCCTCGGACGAGGCCGCATCGGACAAGACCGTGCGCGGAAGCGAACTCCGTGCGGCCCTCAAGGAGGGCGGTTCCCTCACCGTGTGGGCGTGGGAGCCGACGCTGAAGCAGGTGGTCAGCGACTTCCAGAAGGAGTACCCGAAGGTCAAGGTCAAGCTGGTCAACGCCGGTACCGGCAACGACCAGTACACCGCCCTGCAGAACGCCGTCCAGGCCGGTTCCGGTGTCCCGGACGTCGCGCAGGTCGAGTACTACGCCCTGGGCCAGTTCGCCCTCGGCAAGTCCCTCGAGGACCTCAGCCGTTACGGCGCGGGCGAGTTCAAGGACGACTACTCGCCGGGCCCGTGGAACTCCGTCACCGTCGACGACGCGGTGTACGCCCTGCCCATGGACTCCGGCCCGATGGCGCTCTTCTACAACAAGAAGGTCCTGGACAAGCACCAGATCGCCGTCCCCACCACCTGGGACGAGTACCTGGAGGCGGCCCGCGCCCTGCACGCCGCGGACCCGAAGGCCTACATAGCCAACGACACCGGTGACGCGGGCTTCACGACCAGCATGATCTGGCAGGCCGGCGGCACCCCCTTCAAGACCGACGGCACCGACGTCACGATCGACCTGACCGCCGACAAGGGCGTCACCGCCTTCACCGAGGTCTGGCAGAAGCTCCTCGACGAGAAGCTCCTCGCGCCCATCGAGAACTGGAGCGACGAGTGGTACAAGGGCCTGGCTGACGGCACCATCGCCACCCTCTCCACCGGCGCCTGGATGCCCGCCAACTTCGAGTCCGGCGTCGAGTCCGCCTCCGGCGACTGGCGCGCGGCCGCCCTCCCGCAGTGGAAGAAGGGCGGCGAGGTCAGCTCCGAGAACGGCGGCAGCTCCCTCGCGGTGATGGCGGCCGGCAAGAACAAGGACCTCGCGTACGCGTTCAACGAGTACGCGAACCACTCGGACGGCGTCCAGGCCCGCATCGCGGCCGGCGCCTTCCCCGCCACCACGGCCGACCTCTCGTCCCGGACGTTCCTCGACACCCCCTTCCCGTACTTCGGCGGCCAGAAGGCGAACGTGATCTTCGCCCGGTCCGCCACCCAGGTCCCCGAAGGCTGGTCCTACCTGCCCTTCCAGGTCTACGCGAACTCCGTCTTCAACGACTCCGTCGGCAAGGCCTACGTCTCCGACACCAAGCTGGCCGACGGGCTGAAGCAGTGGGAGAAGGCCGCCGTCACCTACGGCGACGACCAGGGCTTCAGCGTCAACAAGTGACGTCCCTGCCCTGACCCGGCGCGGGGCGGCAGCCCGCTCGACGGGCAGCCGCCCCGCGCCGTACGTGTACCCCGTGTCCGAAAGGATCATCATGACCCCCGCCTCCGCGCGCCACTGGCTGCGCCCGCCCTCCGACGACCGCCCGGCGAGCTTCGCCTACGGGGCCGACTACAACCCGGAGCAGTGGCCCCGCGAGGTGTGGAAGGAAGACGTCCGGCTGATGCGCGAGGCCGGCGTCACCGTCGTCTCCGTCGCCATCTTCTCCTGGGCGCGCCTGCAACCGGCCGAGGACCGCTGGGACTTCGACTGGCTGGACGAAGTCCTCGACCTGCTCCACGCCGGCGGGATCGGGGTCGACCTCGCCACCGCCACCGCCTCGCCGCCGCCCTGGCTCACCACCCTGCACCCGGAGATCCTGCCGGTCACCCGCACCGGGGAGACCCTGTCCCAGGGCGCGCGACAGCACTGGCGGCCCACCTCACCCGTCTTCCGCAGATACGCGCTGAAGCTGGTCGAGGCCATGGCCACCCGCTACGCCGACCACCCCGCCGTGGTCGCCTGGCACATCTCCAACGAGCTTGGCTGCCACAACATCTACGACTACTCCGACGACGCCGCCCAGGCCTTCCGGGACTGGCTGCGCGCCCGCTACGGCACCCTGGACGAGCTCAACCGGGCCTGGGCGACCTCCTTCTGGTCGCAGTACTACGGGGACTGGGCGCAGATCCAGCCGCCGCGGCTGGCCGCCAGCCACGCCAACCCGACCCAGCAGCTCGACTTCAAGCGCTTCTCCTCGGACGCGCTGAAGGACTACCTCCGCGCCGAACGCGAGGTCCTGCGCCGGATCACCCCCGACATCCCCGCCACCACGAACTTCATGGTGATGGGCGGCACCCAGGGCATGAACTACCCGGACTGGGCGCAGGAGATCGACTTCGTCTCCAACGACCACTACGCCCACCCCGGCCCGCAGCGCCTGGACGAGCTGTCCTTCTCCGCCGCCCTCACCCACTCCATCGCCCTGGGCAAGCCCTGGTTCCTGATGGAGCACTCCACGAGCGCGGTCAACTGGCAGCCCGTCAACGTCCCCAAGCGGGAGGGCGAGCTCGCCCGTGACTCGCTCGTCCACGTCGCCCACGGAGCGGACGCGGTCTGCTTCTTCCAGTGGCGCCAGTCCGCCGCGGGCGCCGAGAAGCACCACTCCGCGATGGTGCCCCACGCCGGGCCGGACAGCGCGGTGTTCCGCGCGGTGACGGCGCTCGGCCGCACCCTGGAGACGCTCACCCCGGTCACCGGATCCGTCCGGGAGCCCGCCCGCGCGGCCCTGGTGTACGACTGGGAGTCCTGGTGGGCCGTGGAACGCGACTCCCAGCCGTCCTCGCTGCTCAGCTACCGGCAGGAGGCGCTCGACTGGTACTCGGCCTTCCTGGCCCTCGGCGTCCGGGTGGACGTCGTGACGACCGCGGCCGACCTCACGGGCTACGACTTCGTCGCGGCCCCCCTCCTGAACGTCGTCCCGCTGGACCTGGCCGGCCGGCTGGACGCCCGTGTACGGGCCGGCGGCCACCTCGCCACCACCTACTACTCGGGTGTCGTCGACGAGAACGACCACGTCCACCTCGGCGGGTACCCGGGAGCGCTGCGCGACCTGCTGGGCATCCGCATCGAGGAGTTCGGCCCCCTGCTGGAGGACGAGGAGGTCCGCCTCGACAACGGTCTGACCGGCACGCTGTGGACCGACCGGATCGACCTCACCGACCCCGAGGCCGAGGTGCTCGCACGCTACGCGAGCGGGGACCAGGAGGGACGCCCCGCCGTCACCCGGCGCACCCTGGAGGGCGGCGGCTCGGCGGCGTACGTCTCCACCCGGCTGGGCAGCCAGGGACTGCCCGACGTGCTGGGGCCGCTGCTGTCCGCCGCCGGCGTGCACAGCGAACTGCCCGCCGCGGTACGGGGGCTGGTGGAGCTGACCGTACGGACCGACGGCGCGCAGGCCTACTGGTTCCTCGTCAACCGCACGGACGAGCCCGTCACCTTCGACGCGGTGGCCGCCGAGGTCCTCTCCGGTCCCGCGCCGGCCGCCGGGGGCGGCCTGGTCCTGCCCTCCCGCGGGGTCGCGGTGCTCCGGGCGGCGGCGGGCACCTCGCCCTTCCCGCACACCGCCGCCCGACCGGGACGAGCGGCCTGACGCGCACCGGGGCCCGGGGGGACGGATCCGTCCCCCCCGGCCCCCGGGGGCCCGCCGGGACGGCGGGGGCCCGGAACC
>NZ_JBEXRT010000079.1:0-6876 GCF_040613235.1 Streptomyces sp. NPDC006296
CCGGCCCGTGCCGCCCGGTGCCGCCCGCGGGCGGCACCGGGCGGCACGGGCCGGCCCCGCCCGGCGGGATCAGTGGGCGGTGGCCTTCTCCTGCTTGAGCTCGCTGGGCCGTACGATCACGAAGCCCTCGCCCTGGAGCATCAGCTGGACGGCCTCGCCGGAGCCTCCGCGCACCATCGAGCCGAAGCTCTGCGAGCGGTGCAGCGAGGTGGAGAGCTGCGCGCTCCAGCCGACGACCGCGTCCGTGTCGACGTAGACCGGCTGCTGTCCGGTGACGGGGATCACGAGGGGGGTGCCGTCGCAGGTCAGGCCGAGCTTGCCCTGTCCGCTGAAGACGCTGTTGAAGAGGCCGCCCCCGGTCATCCCGGCGCCCTTCACCGTCTTGATCTCGTAGGACAGGCCTGCGTCGAAGCAGAGGACGTTGCGGCCGTTGACGGTCAGGACGTCGCCCTGCTCCATGTCCACGATGAAGCAGTTGGCCGCCTCGTGGGCGAACCACGCCTCTCCCTGGCCCGAGACCGCCATCAGGGGCAGGCCCTCGCCGGTCACCGCGCGCTTGAGCATGCCGCCTATGCCCTGGCCCTTGCGTTCGAACTGCAGATTGCCCCGCCAGGCGATCATCGAGCCCTGCCGTGCGAGCATCTCACCGTTGACGGCGTACTTGATGGATTTGGCGTTCTGCAGGGTCATGCCGGGGGCGGTGGCGGGCTGGGCCGTGTGCTCACTGGAAAACAGGTCGCTCTTCATGCCGTGCATCCTCGCCCGGAGCCTTCCGTTCCGCCAAGACCGGGGCCTCGGAGAGCCTGGCAGACTGGGGTGGTGAGCAGCGACAGCATCCCCGAGCCCCTTCCCGCAGCGCCGGGGGCCCCCGCCGACAGCCCGTTCCGCACGGAGCCCACGGTCCGCGACGAGGCCCCCCAGTTCGTCCTGCCGCTGGTGGTGCACCTGGAGAAGACCGATCCCCCGGCGCGCAACGACGCGCTGGTGACGGCCGCCCGCGCGGTGCTCACGCTCCTCGCCGATCCGCGCTCGCTCGGCGAGGAGGAGGGCGGCGCGGAGGGCGAGTGGGCCCGGGCCGTGCGCGACTGGCAGGACGCCCGGATCCGCAAGGTGGTGCGGCGGGCGCGCGGCGCGGAGTGGCGCAGGGCGTCCGCGCTCCCCGGGATCACGGTCACCGGCGAGCACGCCGAGGTGCGGGTGTTCCCGCCGGTGCCGCTGGACGGCTGGCCCAAGGAGCTGGCGAAGCTCCAGGTGTCGGGGACGGAGCTGGAGGACCCGGTGGCCCCGCCCGCGCCCGCCGCGTCGGGCCCGGTGCTCTGGATGAATCCGGACGTCGGCATGTCGGCGGGCAAGGCCATGGCGCAGGCCGGGCACGGCGCCCAGCTGGCCTGGTGGGAGCTGTCGGACACCGAGCGCAAGGCGTGGCGCGAGGCGGGCTTCCCGCTCTCCGTGGCCACCCCGGACCCCGCCCGCTGGCGCGAACTGACCGCGAGCGGACTGCCCGTGGTGCGGGACGCCGGGTTCACCGAGGTCGCCCCGGGCTCCTGCACGGTCGTCGCCGACCACCCCGCCCTGCGCCGCTGACCGGCGGCCGGACCGGTGCCGCCGGTCCGGGCCCGGCGGCTCCCCGCGCGCAGGCCCCGGCGGCCCCGGGGGGCGGTGCGTCCCCGTATCTCCCGCACCCCGTGGTCCCCCTGCTCCCCCTGCTCCCCGGGCAGGACTCAGTGGCGGTCCCGGCGCCGGACGTACAGCCGGTTGCCCTTCGGACCGGTCCATTCCAGGCGCACGACGCCGGGCACGGCGGCGTCGGCGAGGCGCGACGGGTTCGACCAGTGGCCGAAGTTCGGGTTGCGGAAGAACGTCGCCCACAGGCCGCCGTGGGCGTCCTCGAAGAAGTTGTTGTGCCCGGCGCCGACACCGACGGTCCAGCGCGCGGAGTACGGGCCCTCGAAGTGGTCCGAGACGGCCGCGACGGCGTCGTACTGGTACTGCACGCGGCCGGTGCCGGGGACGTCGTAGGCGTGCCGGGGGGTGCCGTCGGCGTCGATCGAGGTCCGGTCCCAGGCCGCGTGGAGGAGGAAGTACTTCCCGGCGTACGCGAACACGTAGGCGCCTTCGAGATAGGGCTCGGGCGTGTACGGCGTCTGCCGGAACCCGGGGAGGCCGGTCGGCGTGACGAGGTCCTCCATGTCGTCCCGGAACTTCGCGTACAGGTGGTTGTGGAGCACCAGCCACGTGTCCTCGCCCCGGGAGTGGAGGCTGCCGTCGATGTGGTGGTAGGCGCCGGGCTCGATGAAGTCCGGTCCCCCGGTGTACGGGTCGCCGAACGGCTTCTCCAGGTTGCCCTCGACGAGCCGGTACGGACCCTCGACCCCGCCCTCGCTGACGAGCACGAACGAGCCGACCTTCCGGGAGTGGTCGCCCATGCAGGCGACCATGTACCAGGTGCCGCGGACGAGGTGCAGCTCCGGGGCCCAGGCCTGGCCGCGCTTGCCGAACCGCTCGTCGTACCAGTACTCCTGCCACGGAGCGACGACGGTGCGCCCGGGCCGGTTCTCCCCGGCGAACTCGGGCGACCACACCTTGCCCTTCTCGGCGCCGGGCCGGATCCGCGTCGTGTCGGCCAGCTTCCACGGTCCCCGGAGCGAACGGGCGGTCCAGACGAAGATGCCGTCGTTCCAGGGGCCGGCCGCTTCGAGTCCGGGCACCCGGGTGGTGCCCGTGGCGACGTAGAGCGGACGGCCGTCGACGACGAAGCAGTTGACGTAGGTGTCCCGCATCCACACCGTGCCGCGTTCCTCGTCCCGCGGGCGCAGCTCCAGCGGGAGGACGAAGGAGTTGTCCTCGCGGGGCCACAGGTCGAGCCGGGTGTCCGCGCGGCCGTAGGGCGCGGGGTCGGGCCAGTCGGCCGGGTGGCGCCCCGCCGGAGCGGCGGGGGTGTGACCGCCCGGAGCGGGTGCGGCCTGCGCGCCCGGCGCGGCGGCCACCGGCAGGGCCGCCGCGGCCCCGGCACCGGCCGCGCGGGCCAGCAGGGAGCGCCGGGCGAGACGCGGCCGGTCCTCGGTGCTGCTCATCGGTCAGGTCCTCCTTCGTCCGTCCGGGCCTCCGGAGTCGCGGAGCGCCGGGAAACGCCGTCCCCGCGACCGGCCCGCACGCGGGCCGGATCCCCGGGACGGAACGGTCGGGGCGGCACGGCCGGCTCGGCTCCCGACCCTCGGTCGCCCCGTCGGCCGCACGCCGTGGGCCGTCCTCGGACGACCTGCCGCTCAGCATGCGAACGCCGGTCGATCTCCGTCAACCGACCGCTGAATTAATCCGGAGGGTCCGGCGTCCCGGCTGGTCCGCGCCGTCCCGCTTTCCCCAGGTGGGCCGTGCGCCGGCCGGCCCGCCGGGCGGGTCACGGTCGGATAACGGAACCATTTCGTCCCGTTCGGGAACCTCAAATTCACCTCTGAACGTCCCCAGGTGCGGGTTCACGGGCGCCGCGCGGGGCCATGACACCTGCACAGAACGGGGAGGGGACATCATGAGGCTGGGCATCGGTATCGGCTGGCGGCCGGAGATCGCGGACGCCGTCGAGGCGCTGCCGGGGATCGACTGGGTCGAGGCCGTCGCGGAGAACCTCTGCGCGGACCACCTCCCCGACTCCCTGGTGCGGCTGCGGGAGCGCGGGGTCACGGTCGTCCCGCACGGCGTCTCGCTGGGGTTGGGCGGGGCCGACCGCCCGGACCCCGGCCGCCTCGCGGACCTGGCGGCGCGGGCCGAGCTGCTGGGGACCCCACTGGTGACGGAGCACATCGCGTTCGTACGCGCCGGGGGGCCGCTCACCGCCTCGCCGGTCCTGGAGGCGGGACACCTGCTGCCGGTGCCGCGGACCTGGGACGCCCTGCACGTGCTGTGCGAGAACGTGCGCATCGCACAGGACTCGCTGCCCGTCCCGCTGGCCCTGGAGAACATCGCCGCGCTCCTCTCCTGGCCCGACGAGGACATGACCGAGGGGCAGTTCCTCGCGGAGCTGGTCGAACGCACCGGTGTGCGCCTGCTGATCGACGTCGCCAACCTGCACACCAACCACGTCAACCGCGGCGAGGACCCCGCGGCCGCCCTGGACGAACTCCCGGTGGAGGCCATCGCGTACGTCCATGTGGCGGGCGGCGTCGAGAAGGACGGCGTCTGGCACGACACGCACGCCCATCCCGTGACACCCCCCGTCCTGGACGTCCTCGGCGCGCTCCGCTCCCGGGTGGACCCGCCCGGGGTCCTGCTGGAGCGGGACGACGACTTCCCGCCGGCCGAGGAGCTGGCCGGTGAACTGACCGCGATCCGCGGCACCCTGACCGCCGCCGCGGCGGGGCCGCGGTCCGTGCGGCGGCGGCCCGCCCGGGCCGCCGAGCCGGCGTCCCGGGCCGGCGGCGGCCGCGAGCGGACCGGCCTGGCCCAGGGCGCGCTGCTCTCCGCACTGGTGGCCGGCACACCGGTGCCGGACGGTTTCGACCACCGGCGGCTGGCGGTGCAGAGCCGGGCACTGGCGGCGAAGCGGGCCGACGTCGTCGCCAAGGTCGCGCCGGAGCTGCCCGGCATCCTCGGTGGCGGCTACCGCGAGGCGTTCCTCTCCTACGCGAGGAACCGGCCGATGTCGGCCGGTCACCGTCGCGACGCGCTCGGCTTCGCCGAGCACCTCCTGGTCACCGACCGGCCGGCCGACGAGGCCGCCCGGCGCAGGCTGACCCGCTGGTGGCAGGAGCGCGCCGCCCCTCGTCCACCGGGCCGGGGGACCCGTCTGGTCCGCGCCGCCCGTACCGCCCTCTTCGGAAAGTGACCGTGATGAACACACTCGCTCTGGTCGTCACGCTCGTGGTGGCCGTCTCCTCGGTACTCCTGATCCGCGCGACACGCCGCGCCGGACGGCAGGGCGGCGGTGGCGCCGCGTACGTGCACGACCTGTCCGAGGCGGCGTTCCTCAGCGGTGGTCCGGCCCGGGTGGTGGACACCGCCCTCACCCGCATGCACACGGACGGGCTGCTGGCCGTCGGCGGGCCCGGCATCGTCACGGCCCTGCGGCAGGACGGCCGTGACGCGGTGGAACGCGCCGTCCTCCAGGAGCTGGCCTCGGCCCCCAGCGGCGCCCTGCACGTCCTGCGGGAGAACGTGATGCGCCATCCGGCGGTGCAGGAGATCGGTGACGGACTGGCCGCCCGGGGACTGCTGACCCCTCCGGGGCAGAGCCGTGCGCGCCGCCTGCGGGGGCTCGCCCTGGGCATCGGATGCGTGGTGGGCTTTCCGGTCAGCATCGCCCTGACCGTCGCGCAGTACGCCCTGCACGACGGGTACGCGGACATCCCGTTCCCCTTCTTCGTGAAGGTGCTGCCCGCGCTCGTGGTCGGAGCCGTCTGCGGTCTGGCGACTGCGACGTCGGCGAGGTCACGGCTCACCGCGGCGGGGCGGCGCACCGCCGACTCGTACCGGACGGCGAACTCCCACGTGACCGATCCGGCCCATCTGGTGGCCACCCGGGGTCTGGGCGCACTCCCCGATCCCGAGCTCCAGGGACAGCTGGTGGCCGCCGCGCGGCAACGGCCGTCCGGACGAGGGACGTCCGTGTACGCGGCCGCCGCGACCGCCTCCATACCGGTGATGTGGTGTGCGGGGGTGGGGCCGGGCAGCGGCGGATGCGGCGGCTCCACCGGTGGGGGCGGCGACTCAGGGCCGGGCTCCACGTGCAGTTCGGGGTCGAGCTGCGGGAGCAGCGGTTCCAGCTGTGGGAGCAGCGGCTCGAGCTGCGGCGGGGGGTCGAGCTGCGGGGGCGGCGGCGGCTGCGGCGGCGGTTCCTGAGGCGCACGGGCCGGCGTCCGGGCCGGGGCGGCGCGGAGGCGTCACGCCGCTGCGGGGCCGCACGGACACCTCGGCCACGGCAGGGGCGGGCACGCCCTGTATACGGATCCGGCCACCGGTGACCTTCCGTCACCGGGATGTGTCCGTATCGTGAACACCCTGTGGCGCCGTCTCGCGGGTCTCGCGTAGAACTCCGCCATGCTCTGGGTCGTGCTTCTTCTGGTCGCGTGGGGCGCGGCGGCGGTGTCGTGCATCCGGCTGTGCCTGGCCACCGCGGGTGCCGCACATCCGCCGCAGGATGCCGTCCGGGCGCCCGCCTCCCCCGAACTCAACCTCTACGAGACGGCGTTCCTGGCCGGTGGCCCCCAGCGGGTGGCCGATCTCGCCCTGGTCTCCATGCACCTGCGGCGCCGGCTGCTGCTCGCCCGCACGGGCTGGGCCACGGTCGTCGATCCGGAGGGCCGGGACGAGGTGGAGCGCACCGTGATCCGGGCGATCGGCCCGGAAGGGCAGTCCCGGATAGCCCCGATACGGGCCGCCGCCGCGGCGACGGACGCCGTCCGCTCCCTCGCCGACCGGCTCGTCGCGGCCGGGCTCGCCGTGCCGCACGGCACCCGGACAGGCCTGGAGTCGGCGGTGCGGGCGGTACGGGCCACCGCGGTGCTGGTCGTGGTCCTGGCGGCGGTCGCCCTGCTGATGCCCGGTCAGGAGGCGGGCTTCACCGGCCCGGTGGCCGCCTGGTTCGGGCTGCCGCTGGTCCTGACGCTGGGCTGCCTCGCCATCGCACAGGTGGAGAACCGGCCGCACGGCCGGTGGGCCTCCCCGTCGGGCCAGCGCTGGCTGGACTCGCTCCCGGCACCGGTGAGCGGCGCGGAACGTGATCTTCTGGCCGCGGTGGCGGTGGGCGGGGTGGCAGCCCTGGAGGACCCGGACCTGAGAGCGGCCCTGCTGAGCGGGGTGCGGCCGCGGGACTGAGCCGCCGGTCAGGCCCCGAACGGCGTGGGGGGGGGCCCCCGGGGGGGGGGGGCCCCCCCCGGGGGCGGG
>NZ_JBEXRT010000080.1:0-6537 GCF_040613235.1 Streptomyces sp. NPDC006296
GCGCCCGCCCCCTGCCGCGCGGCCCGCCCCGGGCGGGGGGCCGGTCGGCGCGTCCGTGTGTCACGGGCGGAAAACGGGGGCGGTTTCGTGCCTCACGGGCCGAAGCCCGTCCAGGCGACGACCGCGGCCCCGCCCAGTACAACGATCTGCACCGCCACCGCCGTCCAGGCGCGGGCCGCGGCCGCGACGCCGGCGGAGACCAGCAGGGCGACCAGGCAGACCGGCGCGGCGGAGGCGGCCTCGCGGCCGACCGCGGCACGGTCCGGACTGCCCGTCAGGCCGCCCGAGACCACCACCGCGAAGAGCAGGAACGCCAGCAGTGCGGCGTCCAGCAGGAGCAGCAGCAGGGCCACCCCGAGGTCGCCACGGCGGGACACCCGCCTCATCCTTCACCTCCTGCGGTGCGGTGTGCCCTCCCCGGGCGGGGAGGGCACACCTGTGTCACGGGGTCAGAGACCCATGCCCTGCATCGTCCGCTCCAGCGAGTCCGCGTAGAGCCGTGCTCCACCGACCTTCGGGTGGAAGGACTGGGCGGATGCCCCGAGCTGCAGGATCGGCCAGTCGATCGCGGGCTCGTCGCTCTCCACCAGGTCGAGCACGATGCCGTGGACCTGCTCGGGATCACCGCAGACGGCCTTGCCCGCGAAGTTCTGCGCGGGGTTGGAGTACCAGGCCTTGGTGCCGGCGGCCTTGGCGTCGTCCACGGCGCCCTGCATCTCGGTGGCGAGGGTGCTGGCCATGCCGTTCAGCCAGGGCGCCTCACCGGTCCCGATGCCGGGGATGCACTGCCCGGACTTCTCCAGCAGCGGCGGGTAACCCATGAGGACGATCTTGGCGTTGGGTGCCTTCGCCTGGATCTTCTTCAGGGCGTCCGTGATGGCCGGCCGCACGCGTTCCTTGGCCAGCCGCTCCGCCGCCACACCGATGTCCAGGCCCTGGTAGGCGGCGTCGTCCACATGGGAGTCGTCGTCCTCGAACTTCTGGTCCTGGCACAGCGTCGGCCAGCCCACACCGCCGAAGATGCACTTCTGGATGATGTAGGCGAACCTCGCGTCGTTACCGCCGATGGAGATGGTCACCAGCGAGGTGTTCTGGTCGAGGTAGCCCTTCGAGAGCTGGGGCAGCTCGCCGTTCTCGCCGATGCTCGCGATGTTGTAGGTGCGGGCGCCGGAGCAGGCGATCAGGTGGTAGTCCAGGGCCGCGGAGCGGTTGTCGTCCATCGAGCCCACGGACGCCGAGCGCCCGGGGATCGTGGCCTGGCGGGACCACGTCTGCTTCGAGCGGTGGCAGGCGTTGCGGGTCGAGGGGTTGCTGGGGTCGCGGAAGTTGGTCTCCTTGTAGTAGTCGACACCGCCCGAGGCCGAGGCGCCCTCACCGGAGGAGTAGGAGTCGCCCATCGCGACCACCATGTCCTTCGGCTTGCCGGCCAGCGGCTGGAAGCCCGCCGCGTCCCACGCGACGTCCTCGGACCCGCTGCCGTCGGCCGAGTGCGTGGAGAGCGAGATCTTCGGGGTCGAGGTGAACTGGAACACCCCGAGGGAGACCCACTTGTTCTCCAGGACGCGCTGCGGCGTCACGCGCACCGGGCTGGTGCTGGTCGTGCCCGAGATGGTGTACGAGGCCTGCCGGGTGTGCGCGCCGTGATCGGGCAGGTGCACCCAGACCCGGGCCCAGCCGGTCATGCCGTTGGTCAGGGTCCAGGTGCCGGTGGTCTTCATCCGGGCGCCCTCGGCGGTCGCCTGGTTCCTGGTGTGGGCGAACCAGAAGTGGTTGCCGTACCCCGCGCCGATCTGATGGGTGTCGATCTTGCCCGGGTAGTTGGCGCCGTCGGCCGTGAAGCTGAAGCCGAAGGTGCCCGGGGAGGACATCGCCCCGCAGCTCCGTCCGGACGAGCCGGCGGGAGTGACCCCGGAGGCGACGTCGTCGATCACGTACGTCCCGGACGGCAGTCCGCTGGAGCACCGCGGTGCGTACGCGTTGCCGTCGGGCTGTTCGGGATAGGTCGCGTCGAAGCGGTGCAGAGCGAATCCGCAGGTCGCCGCCGACGCGCAGTTCTTCCAGGCGGCCTTCTTGTTGTACCAGCAGTGCAGGAAGAACTCGTCCGCCGGGTTGTTGAGCTGGCAGGCGCCGTTGGTCTGGGTGTCGCCTTCCTTGATCTTGCTGGGGTCGCAGTTGTTGGAGGAGTCGCAGAACGTCCCCACCGGCGGCTTGGCCGACGTGCGGTAGGCCGGGTCCGTCCACCAGGCGGCGCGGTAGCCGGGCTGGAAGTCACCGGGGGAGAACATCGCGGAGATCGGACGGGCGGCCCAGCCGATCACCTTCTCCTGGTAGGGCCAGTCCTGCGGGTGGGCGGCGTGGGAGTAGTCGTCCCCGCCCAGCGAGCTCTCCAGGAACGGGGTGCGGTTGGCCTTCCAGAGGGGGTTGGCCGGGTTGTTGGTGTAGCCGACGCCCCAGTGTCCGCCGTGCTGGCCGGCGCTGGACTGCGGGTAGAAGCCGGAGTTGTACGCCCAGAGCGCGTAGAACCAGTTCTCGATGTACCGCGGGCCGCCGTCGTTGACGGTCATGCCGGCGCTGTACGTCTGGTTCCACTTGTCCACGAGGATGTTGACGCCCGCGGCGATGTTCGCCGTGTAGTCGAGCGCGACGGCCTCCTGCTTCTGCACGGAGAGCGCGGTCTCGCCCGGCTTCTCGTGACCGGCCTTGCGCATGCCGTCGGTCACCTGGACGATGCCGTAACCACAGTCGGCGGAGGCCCAGTTGATGGCCCACGGGTCCGGGGTCTGGCCGTCGGCGCCGTGGCTGATGCCGTAGTAGTTGCCGATCAGCGTGTTGGCCGTGACACCCGGGACGGCGAACCGCGTGGCCTGCCACATGTTCGACTCCTGCGCGGTGACGCCGAGCATCACCTGCGCCGGGATGTGGTAGCTGTCGGCCGCGTCGGGCGTGCCGTTCGGGTCGCCCGCCATCGTCTTCAGGGGGAAGAGGGACTGCGGCTGGTAGCCCGACATCCCGGTGTTCTTCCAGTTGGCCGGACGCGAGATGTGGGAGTTGAGCTTCCCGACCACGGCCTGGTCCACGGCCCACTCGACCTGACGGGGCGTCGGCTGGAAGGCCTGCTTCTTGACGTCCCCGCGGGGCACCGAGCAGTAGCGCTCGTCCTCGACCGGGTTGGTCGGGGAGGCCGCGGCGAGCTTGGGCGAGGCGGCCTCGGGCGCGCCGGCTCCGCCGGTGAGCGCGGGCGAGGTGGCGAGTCCCTGCGCGGTCTTCGCGGTCGAACCGAGCGTCGTGCCCGGCCGCGCGTCCAGCGTGACCTTGGCCCCGGTCTTCAGGAGCTTCATCTCGGTCCGGGCGGTCCGCGCCGACGCGGCCTCCTCGGGCGAGATCCTGGAGTCCTTGCCGTCGGCCCAGGTGGTGGTGACGGCCGCCTCGCCCTCGGTGGACAGGACGGCGTCCTTGGCCACGCCGGACGGCATGCGCACGGACGCGGGCAGGGCGCCGGACGCCTTGGCCTCGCCGGTGACGTAGACGGCGCCGGTCCGCGCGGAGCGGGCCAGGTCGAAGTCGGTGAGCCCGCCGGTGGCCAGGCGCTGCGGGGTGCCGGCCGCCTTGGCCGCGCCGAACAGCGCGGCCGGGGCGCGGCGGACCTCGGCCCGCTCGTCGGCCACTCCGGACTTCGAGGTCTTCGCGGTGCCGGCCGTCCGGTCGATGTAGACGACGGAACCGTCACCGGCCGCGGTGAGCTGGAAGGGGATGCCGGTGGTGCGGGCGGCGACGCGTACGTTCCCCGAGGCCGCGACCTTGACCAGGCGGGAGCCCTGCGCGGCGGCGAAGCCGTCGGAGAGCGGAACGGCGGAGGTGACCTGGCCGGGCAGCTTCAGCGGCTTCGCCGCCTTGCCGTTCGCCGCGTCCACGCCGATCAGCCGGGTCTCGTTGCGCTTCGACTCGTCGTCGGAGAACTGCGAGAAGACCGCCTTCTCCGAGGCGCCGCAGCCGGGCGAGAAGTAGCTGAGGCTCGACTGGACCGGGAGCTTGGTGACCTTGCCGGTCGTCAGGTCGACGACGGCGGTGAAGGCCCCCCGGGTCAGCAGCGCGGGCTTGTTGGTGAAGGTACGCGGTGCGTAGGTGACGGCGGCGCGCTTGCCGGAGGCCGTCAGACAGGCGTTCCCGATCCAGGTGTCGGTGTCGAAGCCGGGCTCCGAGAGCGTCGCCGCGGTCCGCCAGCGGTAGCCGTCGTCGGCCGAGGCCACCATGACGTGGAAGCCGGTGGCGTCACCCGAGGTGGTCCACGCGAGGTCGTCCGACGCGCGGTAACCGGAGCCCAGCAGCTTCGCACGGTCCCCGGTGGGCACGGCGCCGGGAAGCTCGGCCGGACCGGGCTTCGCCTTCTTCGCCTCGTCCTGCTGGGACCAGCCCTGGGCGGCACCCGGGGGAGGGGAGGGGGTTTTGGCCATCGACAGCGACGGGTAGCCCGCCAACAGCGCCGTCGCGGCGACCGTTATGACAGGTATCTGCCATCTTTTTCTTCGGGACACGTTCTGCTCGCCTCTCGTACGCCCGCTTCGCGCATGGGGGGAAGCGGGGCGTCCGCTTCGCGCGTGGGGGGACGCGAGCACATCAGCCGGGCCTCTTCACCCCCTCTCATCCCGCTCTTTCGCTATACCGACCCGCCGTCGGCTATGCGGTCCTGCCCCCGGACCCCGCCCCGGCGGGCCCGGTCCCCGCAGAATGGCGCGGAAATCACCGTGAGAAGGGCTGGGACATGGAGACCGAACAGTCGGGCACCTCCGGCTTCGACGCCGCCGTCGACGGCGTGGTCACCCCGACCGACGAACTGGGCGGGACCCTCCGCCTGGTGCGCACCGACGACTTCGACTCGCTCGACCCCGGCAACACGTACTACGCCTACACCTGGAACTTCCTGCGCCTGATCGGCCGGACCCTGGTCACCTTCGACACCGCGCCCGGCAAGGCCGGCCAGCGGCTCGTGCCCGACCTGGCGGAGTCGCTCGGCGAGAGTTCGGACGGCGGAAGGACCTGGACGTACCGGCTGCGCCCCGGACTGGTCTACGAGGACGGCACCCCCGTCGTCGCCGCCGACGTCAAGTACGCGATCGCCAGGAGCAACTACGGATCGGACGTGCTGGGCGTCGGCCCCACGTACTTCCGCCACCTGCTGGGCACCGAGTACGGCGGGCCGTGGCGAGAGCCCGACGTGGACGGGCCGGTCACGGTGGAGACCCCCGACGACCGCACGCTCGTGCTCCGGCTCGCCGAACCCTTCGCCGGGATGGACCTGCTGGCCACCATGCCGAGCACCACACCGGTCCCCAGGGACCGGGACACCGGCATCGGCTACCGGCTCGGCCCCGTGGCCACCGGGCCCTACCGCGTCGAGTCCTACGAGCGCGGCAAGCTCGTGGTCCTGGAGCGCAACCCGCACTGGGACCCGGAGACCGACCCGGTGCGCCGGCAGCGGGCCGAGCGGATCGAGGTGCACCTGGGCAAGGACCCGCACGAGGTGGACCGCATGCTGCTCGCCGGCGAGGCGCACATCGACCTGGCGGGCTTCGGGGTCCAGCCCGCCGCCCAGGAGCGCATCCTGGCCGACCCCGCACTGCGGGCCAACGCGGACAACCCGCTGACCGGCTTCACCTGGATCTACTGCCTGTCCAGCCGGATCACCCCGTTCGACAACGTCCACTGCCGCCGCGCGGTGCAGTTCGCCACGGACAAGGCCGCCATGCAGGAGGCGTACGGCGGACCCGTCGGCGGCGACATCGCCACCACGATCCTGCCGCCGACCATCGACGGCTACCAGCCCTTCGACCGCTACCCGGTCGGCGAGGACGGCACCGGGGACCTGGAGGCGGCCCGCGCCGAACTCGCCCTGGCGGGCATGCCGGACGGGTTCCGCACGAAGATCGCGGCCCGCAAGGACCGGCTCAAGGAGTACCGGGCGGCCGAGGCGCTGTCCGCGGGTCTCGCCCGGGTCGGCATCGAGGCCGAGGTGCTGGACTTCCCGTCCGGCGACTACTTCGACCGCTACGGCGGCAGCCCCGAGTACCTGCGCGAACACGGCATCGGGATCATCATGTTCGGCTGGGGGGCGGACTTCCCCGACGGGTACGGCTTCTTCCAGCAGATCGTCGACGGACGCGCGATCAAGGAGCGCGGCAACCAGAACATGGGTGAGCTGGACGACCCGGAGATCAACGGCCTCCTCGACCAGGGTGCCGTCAGCGGGGACGCGGCGGACCGCGCGGCCATCTGGCACCGGATCGACCGGCTGACCATGGAGCACGCGGTGATCGTGCCCTACCTCTACCCGCGCTCGCTCCTCTACCGGCACCCGGACGCCCGCAACGTCTTCGTCACCGGGTCCTTCGGGATGTACGACTACGTGGCGCTCGGCGCCAGGTGACCCACCGGCGGGGGCGGCGGGCGGACTGCTGCGCGACGCCGCGTCCGACTGCGACGACAAGCTGCTCACCGCGCCCGTGCTGGCGGCCCAGCTGAAGCGGGAGAGCAACTTCAACC
>NZ_JBEXRT010000081.1:0-6285 GCF_040613235.1 Streptomyces sp. NPDC006296
CTGGAGGGTTCTGATCTGGCGCGGATGCGGCGGATGGGTGTGCTGCCGATGTCGACGGAGGAGGGGCTGAGGCTCCTCGACACCGCCGAACGGTCGGCGGACAGCCTGGTCGTGGCGGCGCGTTTCGATCCCCAGGCCCTCGCCGAGGGCGGTACCGGCAGCTCGGCCCACCCGATGCTGCGGGACCACGCCCGTACCTCCGCACCCCTCGGCCGCCGCACCGTCGCCACCGCCCAGGACGGTCCGCAGCCGGACGGCCCCCCGCTGCCCGCACGGCTGGAGGGGCTGGGTGACACGGAACGCCACCGCGTGGTGCTGAGCGCCGTGCGGGAGCACACCGCGATCGTGCTGGGGTACGACGCGGCCACCGGGATCCCCGCCGAACGGGGATTCCTGGACCTCGGCATCGACTCGCTCACCGCGGTCGAGCTGCGCAACCGGCTGAAGACCGAGACCGGTCTGCCGCTGCCGGCCACCCTGGTCTTCGACCATCCCGACGCCACGCGCCTCGCCCGGCACCTCGCCGAAGCACTGGCGCCGGGCGGGACCGGCACCGCACCCGAGGACGCCGGTCCGGACGGGCGCGCGGACGGCCCCCTCGCCCCGGCGGACGCCCCCGCGAACGGCACCGGGGGTGTGCCCGGACACCTGGAGTCGGCCGACGCCGACGAACTCTTCGACTTCATCGACCGGGAATTCGGCTCGGACTGACGCCAACGCCTCCGGCACCTCGACGCCGGTTGCACCCCCACCCCCCGTGACACCGCGGCACGACCATGTGAGGCCCTGATGCCGGAAGATGACAAGCTCCTCGGCTACCTGCGCCGGGTGACCGCCGACCTGCACCGGACCCGGGGGCGGCTGCACGAGATCGAGTCGGCGGCCCACGAACCCATCGCCGTCGTCGGCATGGCCTGCCGCTTCCCCGGCGGTGTCACCACCCCCGAGGAGCTCTGGGACCTCGTCCGGGACGGTGCCGACGCCATCACCCCGTTCCCCGACGACCGGGGCTGGGACACCGACGCCCACTACGACGCCGATCCGGACGCACCCGGCCGCACCTACGTCCGGGAAGGCGGCTTCCTGCACGACGCGGGCGACTTCGACGCCGGCTTCTTCGGGATCTCCCCGCGCGAGGCCGACGCGATGGACCCCCAGCAGCGGCTGCTCCTCGAAGCGTCCTGGGAGGCCGTCGAACGGGCCGGCATCGACCCGTCCTCCCTGAAGGGCCGCGCCGCCGGCGTGTTCGTCGGCGCCGTCGCACTCGACTACGGGCCGCGCCTGGACGCCGCCGACGGCCTCGAGGGCCACCTGATGACCGGCACCACCACCAGCGTCGTCTCCGGCCGCATCGCCTACACCCTGGGGCTGGAGGGTCCGGCCCTCACGGTCGACACGGCCTGTTCCTCGTCCCTGGTCGCGTTGCACCTGGCGGTGCGTTCGCTGCGGCAGGGCGAGTGCGACCTCGCCCTGACCGGTGGCGTCACCGTCATGCCCACCCTCGGCACCTTCCTGGGGTTCAGCCGTCAGCGCGGTCTCGCGCCGGACGGCCGCTGCAAGCCCTTCGCCGCCGGAGCCGACGGCTTCGGCCCGGCGGAGGGCGCCGGCATGCTCTGTCTCGAACGGCTCTCCGACGCCCACCGCCACGGACACCGCGTCCTCGCGGTCGTCCGCGGCACGGCGGTCAACCAGGACGGCGCCAGCAGCGGACTCTCCGCGCCCAACGGTCCCGCCCAGCAGCGGGTGATCCGGGACGCGTTGGCCGATGCGGGGCTCGGGGCCCCGGACGTGGACGTGGTGGAGGCGCACGGCACGGGCACGAAGCTGGGTGATCCGATCGAGGCCGGGGCGCTGCTGGCCACCTACGGGCAGGGGCGTGATCCGGAGCGGCCGTTGTGGCTGGGGTCGGTGAAGTCGAACATCGGGCACACCCAGGCCGCCGCCGGTGCCGCCGGCATCATGAAGATCGTCCTGGCCCTGCGGCACCAGGAGCTGCCGCGCACCCTGCACGCCGAGGAGCCGTCCCCGCACGTCGACTGGTCCGCCGGCACCCTGCGCCTGCTCACCAGGCCCGTTCCCTGGCCGGGCGGCGGAGAGCCGCGCCGCGCAGGAGTCTCCTCCTTCGGAGTCAGCGGCACCAACGCCCACGTCATCCTCGAAGAGGCGCCCGCACCGGCCGCACCGGCCGACGCGCAGCCCGCCGAGCCGGCACCGCCGGCTGACGCACCGGCCGAGCGGACCCGGCCCGAGGACGCCCCTGCCGAGCGGAACCCACGCGACGACGCCCCGGCCGACGAGACCGTCCGGCCCCTTGCACAGGTGCCCTGGGTGCTGTCCGCCAAGTCCGCCGCCGCCCTGCGCGACCAGGCCGCACGCCTCGCGGCCCACACCGACCGGCACCCCGGCGTGCGGCCCGTCGACATCGGCCTCACCCTGGCCACCGCCCGCACCGCCTTCGACCACCGGGCCGTGCTCCTCACCCCGGACCACGCCCGGGGCACCGACCTGTTGCGGCAGTACGCGTCGGGCGAGGACCCCGCCGCACTCGTCTCCGGAACGGTCCGCGACGGCGTCGGCCCGGTCTTCGTCTTCCCGGGACAGGGCTCGCAGTGGACCGGCATGGCCGTGGAACTGCTCGACGCCTCCCCGGTGTTCGCCCGGCGCATGGACGCGTGCGCCGCCGCGCTCGCACCCCACCTCGACGTCCCGCTCCTGGCAGCGCTGCGCGACGAAGCGGAACTGGAGCGCGTGGAGGTCGTCCAGCCCGCACTGTGGGCGGTGATGGTGTCACTGGCCGCGGTATGGGAGTCCTACGGCGTCCGGCCGGCCGCGATCGTGGGACATTCCCAGGGCGAGATCGCCGCCGCCGTGGCCGCGGGCGCGCTGACCCTGGAGGACGGCGCACGCGTGGTGGCCCTGCGCAGCCGGGCACTGACGGCGCTCGCCGGACGGGGCGGCATGGCCTCCGTCGGCGCACCGGAGGACGAGGTACGCCGTGCCCTCGGCGCCCGCCCGGGCGGCCTGTCGGTCGCCGCGGTCAACGGGCCCTCGCACCTCGTGGTCTCCGGCGACGCCGCCGCACTCGACGAACTGCTCGCCGGCTACGAGGCCGACGGTGTGCGGGCCCGCCGCATCCCCGTCGACTACGCCTCCCACTCGGCACACGTCGAGGAGATCCGTGCCGACGTCGAGAAGGCGGCGGCGGGAGTGTCCCCGCGCCCCTCCGACGTCCCCTTCTACTCCACGGTGACCGCAGAGAAGACCGACACGACCACGCTGGACGCCGACTACTGGTACCGCAACCTCCGCTCCCCGGTGCGCTTCGAGGAGACCGTGCGCGTCCTGCTCGGTGCGGGCTTCCGGCACTTCGTCGAGATCAGCCCGCACCCGGTCCTCCTCCCCGGCGTGGAGCGCACCGCCGAGGACCACGGCAGCACCGTGTCGGCCGTCGGGACCCTCCGCCGCGACGACGCCGGCGAGCCCCGGCTGCTCAGGTCCCTCGCCGAGGCCCACGTCGCCGGCACGTCCGTGGACTGGGGCCGTGTCTTCGACGCGACCGGTGCGCACCACGCCGACCTGCCGACGTACGCCTTCCAGCGACGCCGCCACTGGCTCGACTCCGCCTCCGCGGCGGCCGCCGACGCCGCCGCAGCCTGCATGGAACCCGTCGCCCATCCGCTGCTCGACGCAGGCGTGCCCCTGCCCGACAGCGGCGGTCACCTGTTCACCGCCCGCTGGTCGCTGCGCACCCACCCCTGGCTCGCCGACCACACGGTCGCGGACCGGACGGTCGTCCCGGGCACGGCACTGGTCGAGGCGGTGCTCCGCGCGGGCGACGCCGTGGGCTGCGACCGGCTCGCCGAGCTCAGCATCGAGACACCGGTCGTCCTCCCCGCGGACGGCGGCCCGCTGCGCGTCCAGATCACGGTGAGCGGTCCCGAGGACCCCGACGGCCGCCGGGCCGTCGGCGTGTACCTCTGCGGCTCCGAGGGCGTCTGGGCACGCCACGCCCGTGCCACCCTCACCACGGGGACCGCCTCCCCGGAACCCGCCGGCCTCGCCGTCTGGCCGCCCGCCGACGGAGCCCGACCGGTCGGCACGAGCGAGCTGTACGAGCGGCTCGCCACCGCCGGACTTGCCTACGGCCCCGCGTTCCGTGGCCTCGGCGGCGTATGGATCCAGGACGACGTGATCTACGCCGAGGCCGCCCTCCCCGACGGGATCCGGCAGAGCGCCGCCGACTTCGGCCTGCACCCGGCGCTCCTCGACGCCGCCCTGCACGCCTGGCCGGCCGCCGCCGACACCCTCACCTCCGCCGGACTGCCGTTCCTGTGGACCGGTGTGTCCCTGTACGCCACCGGCGCGTCGAGCCTGCGCGTGAGGCTGACACCGGTCACCGGCGGCGCCATGGCGGTGCTCGTGACGGACGACACCGGCAGGCCGGTGCTCTCGGCCGAGGCCCTGGTGACCCGGCCGGTGCCGGACACCGCGCACCACGGTGGCGCCGGGGGCAGTCTGCACCGCGTGGACTGGACCCCCGTCCCCGCGCCGACCGCCACCGCCGCCCCGGTGCTCGCGGTCCTCGGCCCGGACATCCCCGGTCCCGGCCTCGACGGGACCGTCTCGCGCCACGACGATCTGACCGCCCTCGCCGAGCAGATCACCAGCGGCCGCTGCCCGGCGCCCGCGTACGTACTGACGGACGTCGCCCAGGACCCCGGGCGCCCGGCGGCCGCGGAAGCAGCGCAAACCACGGAAGCCGCGGAAGGCTTCGACACCGCGGGAGCCGGGGACGGGGACACCGCACAGGAGGCCCTGGCCGCCGCCGGCCGTGCCTTGGCGCTCGTGCAGGCATGGCTGGCCGACGAGGCGTTCGCGGCCACCGGCGCCACGCTGGTGCTGCTCACCCGGGGGGCCGTGCCCGCCGGGGCGGGAGAGGGCGTACCGGACCTCGCCGCCACGCCCGTGTGGGGCCTGGTGCGCTCCGCACAGTCCGAACACCCCGGCCGGTTCGTCCTGGCCGACCTGGACGACGATCCCGCCTCGCTCGCCGCCCTGCCCGCCGCCCTCGTCACCGGCGAACCCCAACTGGCCCTCCGGCGGGGCGAGATCCTCGTACCGCAACTCGCCGCGGTCCCGGACGCGCTGGAGCTCCCCGACGGCGCCTGGCACCTGCGCACCACACCGGGAGCCGCCCTCGACGGGATCGCCCCCGTCCCGTCGACGGCGGCGACCCGACCGCTCGGCGCGCGCGAGGTGCGCATCGAGATCCGCGTCGCGGGCGTGAACTTCCGTGACGTGCTGATCGCCCTGGGCACGTACCCGGACGCGGACACCGCGCGGATGGGCAGCGAAGGCGCCGGCGTGGTCACCGAGATCGGCTCCGCCGTGACCGGAGTCGCGGTCGGCGACCGCGTCATGGGGCTCGGCGGCGAGTGGTTCGGCTCGCACACCGTGGTGGATGAGCGGGTGGTGGTGGGGGTTCCGGTGGGGTGGTCGTGGGTGGAGGCCGCGTCGGTTCCGGTGGCGTTCGTGACGGCTTTCTATGCGTTGGTGGATGTGGCGGGTGTGCGGTCGGGTGAGGTGGTGTTGGTGCATGCGGCTGCGGGGGGTGTGGGGATGGCTGCGGTGCAGTTGGCGCGGTGGTTGGGTGCGGAGGTGTGTGCGACGGCGAGTGAGTCGAAGTGGCCGGTGGTGCGGGGGTTGGGTGTGGCGGAGGGGCGTATTGCTTCGTCGCGTTCGGTGGGGTTCGCGGAGGTGTTCCGGTCGGGTGTGGATGTGGTGGTCGATTCGCTGGCGGGGGAGTTGGTGGATGCGTCGTTGGGGTTGGTGCGTCCGGGTGGGCGGTTCGTGGAGCTGGGCAAGGCGGACGTACGGGATCCCGGCGAGGTCGCGGCCGCTCACGACGGCGTGACCTATCGCGCTTTCGACCTGGCGGAAGCGGGGCCCGACCGCCTGGGGGAGATGCTGCGCGAGATCGTCCGGCTGTTCGGGACGGGCGAACTGCGGCAGCTGCCCACCGGGGTGTGGGACGTACGGCGGGTGGGTGAGGCGTTCGGGCTGATGAGCCGCGCGGGGCACGTGGGCAAGTTGGTGCTGGGGGTCCCGCAGGCTCTCCCCTCGGAGCCCGCGCCGGAGCCGGTAGCCGGGGCCGATGGCGGCGGCACCGGCACCGACACCGCTGTCCGTCCCGGTGTCGGTGAGGTGGGTGGGGGTTGGGTGTTGGTGTCGGGTGGTTCGGGTGTGTTGGGTGGGGTGGTGGCGCGGTATTTGGTGGGTGTGCGG
>NZ_JBEXRT010000082.1:0-5641 GCF_040613235.1 Streptomyces sp. NPDC006296
GCACCCCCCGCCGGGGGGGGGGGCGCGGCCCGCCCCCCCCCCCCCGGGGGTGCCCGCCGGTCCAGGCTGCCGGGGACCCGGCGGCTCGACCCGGGCGGAGCCGCCGCGGGGGCCGTCCTGGTCCCCGTCCGGGCGCCGGGCACGGTCGGCGGCCGCACCGGTGGGAGCGGCCGGGAGCGGGGGGCGCGGTGCCGGGGCGGCGGGGGGCGAGGCGGGTGCGGGCGCGGTGGCCTGCGCGCGCGTCCCGGCCGTCGTCGCGGGGGCGGGCGCCGTCCTGCTCGGCGTCACCGCGGGCAGCACCCGGCGCTGGACGGTGCTCGGGGTGGCGGCCCGGGTGAGCGGCGCCGGCGCGGCCGCAGGCCGGGGCCGGACGGGCGCGACCTGCGGGCCCACGGCGCGCTGCACCGAGGGCCCCTGCCACGCGCGGCGGGCGGCCGGGGCGTCGCCCGCCGCGTCCCCCTCGCCGCGTGCCGGGGCGGCCGGGGCCGGGGCCACCGGGGAGAGCGTGGCCCCGGCGGCCGGGTTCGAGCCCAGGGCGAACGACGCCACGTCCTTGATGAGACCGGTCGGCGCGTCGTCCAGGACGGCGTGCGAGAGGGTCCCGGAGAAGGAGTGGTTCTGCCAGGCGGTCAGCGAGCCGGCGAACTCCGCGGACGCGACCGTCTGGCGGGCGGGCGTCAGCATCGCCCGCTGGATCGGCGGCAGGCCGGTCCAGCCGCGTCCCCGGCCGGGGTCGCCGGCGGCGGTGCCCGCACCCGCTCCGGGGGACGCCTCGGGGGCGGGGCCCGGCACCGCGCCGCCCCCGCCCGTGCTCCGCTCGTGCTCCTGACCGTGGCCCGGGGCCTGGTTCCCGCCCTGCCCACGGCCCTTGAACCGGTCGAAGATACCCATCACCGCTCCGTTGCTGCTCGCGTCACCAACGTGGCGATCTGATCGGCGAATCGCCGCCGCTCACGGTGCTCCAGATCCAGAATGTCGTCGAGGTTCCAGTGGAAGTGGTAGGCGATGTACGCGATCTCCTCATGGATCCGGTCGGTCGCGTACGTCACGATTCCCCCAGGCGGCTCCCGCCGAGCTCGACCTCGAAAGGCTGCTCGCAGTGCGGGCAGGACACGCCGGCCCTGGTGTGGCCCTCGGCGTTGACCTGACGGTAGAAGTCCTGCAGGAAGGCGAGGTCGGAGGCGAACATGTTCTCCACCACGCCGTCGTGCATGTGCGCCACGGTTCCCAGCTGGGTGATGACCCGGCCGAGCAGGACCACCGAGAGGTACGCGGGGTTCTCCTGCACCCGCATGTCCCGCAGCGGGATCAGCTCGTCCCGGGCGGTCGCCAGCCGCATGACGCCTTCGCGGTGCACGGTTCCCATGTCGTCCACGTATCCGCGCGGCAGCTCGAACGCGAACTCGGTCCGCAACTGCTGCCGTACGGGCGGTGCTTCCGCCGGGGCGACGGCCGGGGCCGCCACGTCCGCGGGAGCGGACGTGGCGGCAGCGGCGTCGGGGGCGGGCCTGGCAGGTCCGCGGCGCATTATTCAGTGACCAGCTCTTCGTAGACGATCGTGACGGTCTCGGTCATCACGGAGGCCTCGCCGGCCGTCGCGCCCGCGCCCATCACCTTGGTGCACCAGGCGTTGCGCAGGTGCTGCCGGCGGACCGGGTTGAACTGGTAGTCCATGTAGATGATGCTGGCGTTCTTGCGCGCCGAGCCCATGTCGCCGCGGAGCGAGGCGTTGATCCACTCGGTGAACGCGGTGGACTGCTCCATGCCGCGCGTGACGGTGGTCTCGCCGGCCTTCTTCACGCCGGGCATCTTCTTGGTGATCGGCTGGCCGTTCGCCGAGACCTGCTGGTACTCGATGACGTCCTGCTCCATGCCCACCTCGCCGACGGCGTGCAGGTACTCGACCATGACTCCGTCGATCTGGAGGCCGAAGTTGTGGGTAGTGAGGGCGTCACCCTGGGAGAGACTCATGAAAAGCCGTTCCTTCTACTGAGGCTGGGACCTGTGGCTGTACGCGAAGTCGAGCGGTTCGGAAGTGCGGGGCCTACTCCTCCAACTCGCCGCTGCCGCCGGAGAACTGCGCCAGCCGGAAGATCACGAACTCGGCGGGCTTGACCGGCGAGACACCGATCTGGCAGATGACGCGGCCCAGGTCCACCGACTCCGGCGGGTTGGTCTCGGCGTCGCACTTCACGTAGTAGGCGTCCTCCGGAGAGGCTCCGAACAGCGCGCCGCTGCGCCACTCCGTGACCAGGAACGCGGAGATGTTCCGCCGGATCCGGGCCCACAGCGCCTGGTCGTTCGGCTCGAAGACCACCCACTGCGTGCCGTTGAGGATCGACTCCTCCAGGTAGTTGAAGTACCTGCGGACGTTGAGGTAGCGCCAGGCCGGGTCGGAGGAGAGGGTGCGCGCACCCCAGACGCGGATGCCACGGCCGGGGAAGGTGCGGATGCAGTTGACGCCGATCGGGTTGAGCAGGTCCTGCTCACCCCGGGTGATCTGCATCTCCAGGTCGACGGCGCCGCGCACGACCTCGTTGGCGGGGGCCTTGTGCACACCGCGCTCGGAGTCGTTGCGGGCCCAGATGCCGGCGATGTGGCCGCTCGGGGGGACCAGCCGGGTCTGGCCGCCCGCGGGGTCGAAGACCTTGATCCACGGGTAGTAGAGCGCCGCGTACTTGGAGTCGTAGTTGGACGTCTCCTGGCGCCACACCCGGATCTGCCGGGCGTTGAGGCCGGGCGGCGGGTCGATGATCGCCAGCCGGTCGCCCATCAGCTCGCAGTGGGCGATCAGGCCGAGCTGGACGGCCTTCACGGCCTCCAGGTCGATCGCGCCGCGCTGGTAGGCGGCCATCAGGTCGGGGACGGCGACCATCGAGATCTCGTCGACCGCTTCGAGACCGCCGAAGCCGGTGCGGTCGGAGGAGTCACCCAGGTACTCGGCGATGCCGACCGACTCGCCCTCGGGCGCCTCCGGGACCGCGGGGGCCTGTGCGGGGGCGGGGACGTCGAGCGCGACCGTCTGGTTGTCGGGACGGGCGAGCTGCGAGGCCGCCGCCCCCTCCTGGACGGAGATCAGCTTCGAGCGTTCCTTGACCTGCGTGACCACGTAGTTGCGGGCGCTCTTCTTCGCCGAGACGTCGAAGGTCTCGACGGCCTTGGCGCCGTCCTTGACGACCAGGCGGAAACGCTCCGCGGGGCCCTCGCCCTCGGGGTCGGTGACCTCGACGCTGAGGGTGCCGCTCTCGCCCGGCGCGACGGCCGAGACCTTGAACGTGCCCAGCGCCTGGGCCTCACCGGCCGGCAGCGCGGCGGGGGTTCCGCCGCCGGCGACGGCCGAACGGCCGCGCTGTCCGGCGACCTCCTCGGTGCCTTCGCCCGGCGCGCCCGACACGCCGCCGGGGGCTCCGCCGACCCGGACGACGTAGGCGGCCGAGCCGCCGTTGTTGAAGAAGCCGTACACCGAGTGGGCCAGGAAGTAGCCGTCGGTGAACTCGCCGAAGGAGGCGACGTACTGGGTCCAGTTGGTGACCAGCGTCGGCTCGTTCAGGGGGCCGTCGGGCGCCAGCCCGACGAAGGCGGCGACCGAGGTGCCGACACCTTCGATGGGACGAGAGCCGCTGGCCACCTCTTCCACGTACACGCCAGGCGACAGGTAAGACGGCATGCTCTGCTCTCCTCGGGGTACCGATACAAGACCAGATTCACCTTCGCCGGTACGGTGCGCGCCGGTAAACGTCCTCCGGTGCCTCATCAAGGGCACCGAAGATGCCCCCAGGGGCAACGGACGGCGGCTCCGGAGCCCGGTCCCGCGGTGGGCGGTCCTCGCAGCACGGGGCGGGGGCGGCGGCAGGACGCCGCAGCGGGGGCGCGGTGCCGAGGCCTTCCGGCGGAGCCGCGCGCGGGGGGATTCGAGGGCAGCGGGCGTTACCTTTCGGGCAGCGGCCCTACCCGGCGGCCTCTGCCCGGGGCGATCCGGTCCGCAGTAGCGTCCTCGGGGTGACCACCTGGACCTCCCTGGAACCCGCCTCGACCACGGTCGACCCGGGCAGCAGCACCACCGTGCGACTGCGTCTGCGCAACACCGGCGACGTCGTCGACGAGTACCGCTTCGAGGCGGTCGGCGACGTCGCCCCGTACGTCACGGTGGAACCGCCCTCCATCAGACTCTTTCCAGGAACCACGGGGATCGTGGAGCTGACGTTCGCTCCGCCCCGCACCCCGGACGCGACGGCGGGCCCCCACCCGTACGGGGTGCGCATCCTGCCCACCGAGCACCCCGAGGCCACCACGGTCACCGAGGGGAACGTCACCTTCACCACCTTCATGGAGGTGCGGGCGGAGCTGGTCCCGCACACCGTCAAGGGACGCTTCAGGGGCCGGCCCAAGCTGGCCGTGGACAACCTGGGCAACACCGTGCTCACCGCGTCGATCGGCGGCGGTGACAAGGCCAGCGACGACCTCTCGTACGAGATCGTCCCCGCCAACGTCCAGATCCAGCCCGGCCGGGCCGCGTTCGTCGACGCGACCCTGAAGCCCCGGCAGATCACCTGGGTGGGGTCGAAGCAGGAGCGTCCCTACGAACTGGCCGTGCGGCGCTCGGGGTTCGAGCCGCTGAAGGCCAACGGGACGTACGTGCAGCGCAGCATGCTGCCGCTGTGGATGATGACGACGCTGAGCCTGTTGCTCGCGCTCACCATCACCGGCCTGGTGCTCTGGTTCACCTACAAGGCGCCGGTGCGCACCCTCGCGCAGCCGAAGATGGAGCAGGCGGCGGCCACCGCCCTGCCGGAGGAGCCGCCGGAGCAGCCGACCGAGAAGCCCACGCAGGACCCCGAGCCCTCCGAGGAGCCCGACGCCTCGGGCGGTGGCGACGGCGGCGGTGGCGGCGGGGAGCCCGAGAAGGAGGAGGAGCCCGAGCGGGGCCCGCTCCCCCTCACCTCGGAGGACAAGCCGAACCTCTTCGTGGAGTTCGCGCAGGTGCGGCTGGTCGTGGGGGCGGGCGGCTGCAAGCTGACCGAACCGCACACGAAGGGCAAGCTCGACGCCGCGACGGCGAAGGCGCTGAAGTGCTTCCAGCAGTCCAACGACGCGAAGTACGGGGCCTTCAGCAAGCTGGCGGAGACCGACGGCCCCGGAAACCTGGGCCGCAGCACGATGACGGCCCTGATCGCGTCGCACTTCGCCGACGCGAAGACGGTCCCGCTGAAGACGGACGAGGCGAGCCCGGAGGTGCCGTGGGTGCGGAACATGCTGCTCTGGGGCACCCAGTTCCAGATCGACGACGGTGATCTGGAGCTGACGACCAACGCCACCAAGGCCAACATCGAGTACCTGCGGGAGCAGATCCAGCGCAAGGAGAAGCCCTCCAAGGGGCTCATCCTCAGGATCAAGGAGTACCAGAACATCTTCGCGTCCGACCGGACCGGCGTGCTCGACGAGTCGACGCTGAACAAGGCCAAGCTGGGCTGGGTCAAGGACCAGGACGAGCCCGGCACCGTGGTCGCGAAGGACTGGCTCCCGGCGCCGACGGAGTAGGACCGCGCTCCTGTGACATGCCGCGGGCCCGTCCCCCACCGGATCCGGTGGGGGACGGGCCCCCGGCAAGTAAACGGCCGAACAAGACCGGTGGAACACGAAG
>NZ_JBEXRT010000083.1:1915-5312 GCF_040613235.1 Streptomyces sp. NPDC006296
TATGTTCGTAGGTGGTTGCTCATGGGTGGAACGTTGACTACTCGGCACGACAGGTTGTTCATCACTAGTACTGCTTCGGCGTGGAACGTGGTGGGGGATCGGTCGGGTCGGGCACGCTGTTGGGTATCTGAAGGTACGGCCTGTTTGTGGTCGCCTTCGGTTGCCGGCCCCAGTGCACTCACCTGTTCAGGGTGGGGTGATGGGTGGCTGGTCGTTGTTTGAGAACTGCACAGTGGACGCGAGCATCTGTGGCCAAGTTTTTAAGGGCGCACGGTGGATGCCTTGGCACCAGGAACCGATGAAGGACGTGGGAGGCCACGATAGTCCCCGGGGAGCTGTCAACCAAGCTTTGATCCGGGGGTTTCCGAATGGGGAAACCCGGCAGTCGTCATGGGCTGTCACCCGCTGCTGAACACATAGGCAGTGTGGAGGGAACGAGGGGAAGTGAAACATCTCAGTACCCTCAGGAAGAGAAAACAACCGTGATTCCGGGAGTAGTGGCGAGCGAAACTGGATGAGGCCAAACCGTATGCGTGTGATACCCGGCAGGGGTTGCGCATGCGGGGTTGTGGGAGTTCTCTTGATCAATCTGCCGATTGGTCGGCAAGTCAGAAACCGTTGGTGTAGGCGAAGGACATGCGAAAGGTCCGGCGTAGAGGGTAAGACCCCCGTAGCTGAAACATCAACGGCTTGCTTGAGAACCACCCAAGTAGCACGGGGCCCGAGAAATCCCGTGTGAATCTGGCGGGACCACCCGCTAAGCCTAAATATTCCCTGGTGACCGATAGCGGATAGTACCGTGAGGGAATGGTGAAAAGTACCGCGGGAGCGGAGTGAAATAGTACCTGAAACCGTGTGCCTACAAGCCGTGGGAGCGTCGCTGTATGTGCTTGCACATGCAGTCGTGACTGCGTGCCTTTTGAAGAATGAGCCTGCGAGTTAGCGGTGTGTAGCGAGGTTAACCCGTGTGGGGAAGCCGTAGCGAAAGCGAGTCCGAACAGGGCGTTTGAGTTGCACGCTCTAGACCCGAAGCGGAGTGATCTAGCCATGGGCAGGTTGAAGCGGAGGTAAGACTTCGTGGAGGACCGAACCCACCAGGGTTGAAAACCTGGGGGATGACCTGTGGTTAGGGGTGAAAGGCCAATCAAACTCCGTGATAGCTGGTTCTCCCCGAAATGCATTTAGGTGCAGCGTCGTGTGTTTCTTGCCGGAGGTAGAGCACTGGATAGGCGATGGGCCCTACCGGGTTACTGACCTTAGCCAAACTCCGAATGCCGGTAAGTGAGAGCGCGGCAGTGAGACTGTGGGGGATAAGCTCCATGGTCGAGAGGGAAACAGCCCAGAGCATCGACTAAGGCCCCTAAGCGTACGCTAAGTGGGAAAGGATGTGGAGTCGCAGAGACAACCAGGAGGTTGGCTTAGAAGCAGCCACCCTTGAAAGAGTGCGTAATAGCTCACTGGTCAAGTGATTCCGCGCCGACAATGTAGCGGGGCTCAAGCGTACCGCCGAAGTCGTGTCATTCCAGCATATAGGGCCAACGCCTGCTGGGATGGGTAGGGGAGCGTCGTGTGCCGGGTGAAGCAGCCGCGGAAGCGAGTTGTGGACGGTTCACGAGTGAGAATGCAGGCATGAGTAGCGATACACACGTGAGAAACGTGTGCGCCGATTGACTAAGGGTTCCTGGGTCAAGCTGATCTGCCCAGGGTAAGTCGGGACCTAAGGCGAGGCCGACAGGCGTAGTCGATGGACAACCGGTTGATATTCCGGTACCCGCTTTGAAACGCCCAATACTGAATCAGGCGATGCTAAGTCCGTGAAGCCGGCCCGATCTCTTCGGAGTTGAGGGTAGTGGTGGAGCCGACGAACCAGACTTGTACTAGGTAAGCGATGGGGTGACGCAGGAAGGTAGTCCAGCCCGGGCGGTGGTTGTCCCGGGGTAAGGGTGTAGGACGCACGGTAGGTAAATCCGTCGTGCATGGAGTCTGAGACCTGATGCCGAGCCGATTGTGGTGAAGTGGATGATCCTATGCTGTCGAGAAAAGCCTCTAGCGAGTTTCATGGCGGCCCGTACCCTAAACCGACTCAGGTAGTCAGGTAGAGAATACCGAGGCGTTCGGGTGAACTATGGTTAAGGAACTCGGCAAAATGCCCCCGTAACTTCGGGAGAAGGGGGGCCATCACTGGTGATCCGATTTACTCGGTGAGCTGGGGGTGGCCGCAGAGACCAGCGAGAAGCGACTGTTTACTAAAAACACAGGTCCGTGCGAAGCCGTAAGGCGATGTATACGGACTGACGCCTGCCCGGTGCTGGAACGTTAAGGGGACCGGTTAGCTGACTTTCGGGTCGGCGAAGCTGAGAACTTAAGCGCCAGTAAACGGCGGTGGTAACTATAACCATCCTAAGGTAGCGAAATTCCTTGTCGGGTAAGTTCCGACCTGCACGAATGGCGTAACGACTTCTCGACTGTCTCAACCATAGGCCCGGTGAAATTGCACTACGAGTAAAGATGCTCGTTTCGCGCAGCAGGACGGAAAGACCCCGGGACCTTTACTATAGTTTGATATTGGTGTTCGGTTCGGCTTGTGTAGGATAGGTGGGAGACTTTGAAGCGGCCACGCCAGTGGTTGTGGAGTCGTCGTTGAAATACCACTCTGGTCGTGCTGGATGTCTAACCTGGGTCCGTGATCCGGATCAGGGACAGTGTCTGATGGGTAGTTTAACTGGGGCGGTTGCCTCCTAAAGAGTAACGGAGGCGCCCAAAGGTTCCCTCAGCCTGGTTGGCAATCAGGTGTTGAGTGTAAGTGCACAAGGGAGCTTGACTGTGAGACCGACGGGTCGAGCAGGGACGAAAGTCGGGACTAGTGATCCGGCAGTGGCTTGTGGAAGCGCTGTCGCTCAACGGATAAAAGGTACCCCGGGGATAACAGGCTGATCTTCCCCAAGAGTCCATATCGACGGGATGGTTTGGCACCTCGATGTCGGCTCGTCGCATCCTGGGGCTGGAGTCGGTCCCAAGGGTTGGGCTGTTCGCCCATTAAAGCGGTACGCGAGCTGGGTTTAGAACGTCGTGAGACAGTTCGGTCCCTATCCGCTGTGCGCGTAGGAATATTGAGAAGGGCTGTCCCTAGTACGAGAGGACCGGGACGGACGAACCTCTGGTGTGCCAGTTGTCCTGCCAAGGGCATGGCTGGTTGGCTACGTTCGGAAAGGATAACCGCTGAAAGCATCTAAGCGGGAAGCCTGCTTCGAGATGAGTGTTCCCACCACCTTGAGTGGTTAAGGCTCCCAGTAGACGACTGGGTTGATAGGCCAGATGTGGAAGCCCGGTAACGGGTGGAGCTGACTGGTACTAATAGGCCGAGGGCTTGTCCTCAGTTGCTCGCGTCCACTGTGTT
>NZ_JBEXRT010000084.1:0-5103 GCF_040613235.1 Streptomyces sp. NPDC006296
AACAGCGGCCTCCCCTTCGTCATCGCCCTCAACGGCTTCGACGGACACCAGCCCTACACCCCCGACGAAGTACGCGAAGCACTCCAGATCGGCCCCGACGCCCCGATCATCACGACGGACGCCCGCCACCGCGCGGACGCCAAGAGTGGCTTGATCACGCTGGTCGAGCACGCCCTGATGGCCCGGCTGAAGTAGCCGCAAGTCGGTAGCGGCCTACGGAAGTTGCCGTAGTCGAGCGGGGGCGGGCTGTGTCCTTGGACACGCCCCGCCCCCGTGTTCATAACATTTCGACAGAGAAATGGGTCTGCGTCGATACCCGACGCGTACGGACGGTACCCCTGCGCTCACACGAGCCTCGCCTTTTGACGGGGCTCGCTCTTTATGTCCGCTTTATCGGTGGCCGGCCACACCCGGAATCGTGCATTCCGACTGTTTGGAACGCGACCGGTCCGCATGCTGCAATGCCTCGAACTACCCAGCAGTACGGCCCCTGAACGATAATCCGGCACAACGTAGGTGCCGACGCCGAGAGGTTGTTGGTCGAGTGAGGCGAAGCAACGAGGGCTCCGCGGCGCAGCCGGAGCGGGGCAATTTCACGCCACCGCCGCGCGCTGCGGTGTCCCCGCCTGCGGCGGACACGTCGTCCGGAGCTGCTCCGGCGGGCGGCAGCACCAGCCGGCTCTCCCCCCGCAACTGGCGTGTACCCACCCGGCTGAACGCGATTCTCCTGATTCCGGCGCTGGTCGGCCTCATCATGGGCGGCTTCCAGGTGAAGGGGTCGGTCGACACCTGGAACGAGGCCCAGGACGCGGAGAGGACGGCCCTGGTCGTCCGCGCCGCCGCCGCGTACGGGCAGGCGCTGCTGAACGAGCGCGACCTCACCGCCCGGCCCCTGCTGTCCAACAGGCGCAGCGCCGCCGAGGTGGAGCGGGTGCGCGCCACGACGGACGCGGCCGCGGAGAAGTTCGACGCGGCCGTGCGGAACATGCCGGACAAGCCGGGGCTCCACCGCCGCCTGAAGCTGTTCGAGGCGGAGGAGCCGCTGCTCCCCGAGCTGCGCAAGGCCGCCTACGCCGAGGCCATGGACCCGGTGCGGACCGAGGAGGGCTACACCAAGGTCCAGCACTCGCTGATGGAGTTTTCCAACGAGCTCGGCCTGGGCACCGGCAACATCACCAGCTACGGCCGGACCGTGTACGCCCTCGAACTGGCCAAGGCCGCCGAGTCGCTCCAGCGCTCGATCGGCATGCACCTGCTGGTGCGCCCGAGCCAGGAGGAGCGGAAGTTCAACGGCCAGGTCACCGCGTTCAACTCGTACAACTACCTGGAGCAGATCGCCCTCGGCGAGTTCGTCTCCGGCGGCACCGAGGCGGACGCGGCCCGGCTGAAGGCGGTCATGGCCGGCAAGGCCGCCGAGGGGGCCGAGCAGCTGAAGGCCGCCAAGGCAGAGGCGAAGGCGGAGGGCAGGCCCTTCGTCACGCCGCCGAGCGTCGACGGTTCGGTCCTGGACGGCATGGCCCAGCAGATCGGCCAGGGCAGGACGCCCGAGGAGCTGGCGGCCAAGGGCATCACGCCCGAGACCTGGATGGCCGCGTCGACCGCGAAGTTCGACGGCTACACCACGGTGGAGAACGAGCTCGTCGACCGGGCCGTGGCCGAGGCCGCGGAGATCTCGGCCGGCGCCCGCAACGACGCCTTCCTCGACGCCGCGATCGTGCTCGTGGCGCTGCTCGCCGCCTTCGTCATCGCCGGTCTCATGGCCCGCCAGATGAGCCGCTCGATGCGCCGGCTGCGCACGGCCGCCTTCGGCATCGCCGAGCAGCGGCTGCCGATGCTGGTCGACCAGCTGTCGCGGACCGAGCCCGGCCGGGTGGACACCCGGGTGCAGCCGATCCCGATCACCAGCCGGGACGAGATCGGCGAGGTCGCCCGCGCCTTCGACCAGGTGCACCGCGAGGCGGTCCGGCTGGCCGCCGAGCAGGCACTGCTGCGGGGCAACGTCAACGCGATCTTCACCAACCTGTCGCGGCGCAACCAGTCGCTCATCGAGGGCCAGCTGACCCTCATCACCGGCCTGGAGAACAACGAGGCCGACCCGGACCAGCTGGAGAGCCTTTTCAAGCTGGACCACCTGGCCACCCGTATGCGGCGCAACGGCGAGAACCTGCTCGTGCTCGCGGGCGAGGAGCCCGGCCGCCGCTGGACCCAGCCGGTGCCGCTGGTCGACGTGCTGCGCGCCGCCTCCTCCGAGGTGGAGTCCTACGAGCGCATCGAGCTGACCGGGGTGCCGGAGAGCGAGATCCACGGCCAGGCCGTGACCGACCTCGTGCACCTGCTGGCCGAGCTGCTGGAGAACGCCACCACCTTCTCCTCGCCGCAGACCAAGGTCCGCGTCACCGCGACCCGGCTGCCCGACGGCCGTCTCGTGGTCGAGATCCACGACAAGGGCATCGGTCTCACCGCCGAGGACTTCGCGGACATCAACCACAAGCTGGCGAACCCGCCGACCGTGGACGCCGCGGTGTCCCAGCGGATGGGCCTGTTCGTGGTCGGCCGGCTGGCCGACCGGCACGGCATCCGCGTCCAGCTGCGCCCCTCGGGCGAGCAGGCGGGGACCACCTCGCTGGTGATGCTGCCGGACTCCATCACCCAGGGCGGCGGGTCGGCCCAGGAGGGCGACTTCACCGTCTCCTCGATCATTCCGGAGCAGCAGCGCCCGGGGTCCTTCGACCCGATGCCGCAGCCGCTCCCGATGCGCACGGCGGCGGAGCTCGGCTTCGACGACTCCCGCTACGAGACCCCGGCGGCGGACTCCCCGCAGCTGGACCCGGTCGGCCGTTCGCTGATGCGCGAGGAGCGCCGGGCCGCGCTGGAGGCCCAGACGGGCGCCGAGCGCCCGGCCTTCCCGCAGCAGGACGGCGCCGAGCGGCAGCAGGAGCAGTACGGCCGGGACGGGTACGGTCAGGAGCCCTACGCTCCCGAGCCGTACGCCCCCGAGCCCTACGCCCAGGAGCAGTCCGGCCACCCGCAGCCCGCGTACGGCGGCTACGACCCGTACGCCGGCAACGGCTTCCAGGCGCCGCCGCAGAACGCCTATCCGGAAGCCGGATACACCGCAGCGGACGCACCGCAGGAGCAGCACGCCGACCCGTTCGCCCCGCAGGACGGCCTCTCCCCGCAGGGTGAGTGGCCCGGTCAGGGTGCCTATCAGGGCTCCTTCGAGCCGCCGGCGCAGCTCCGGCCGGAATCCGCACCGGGCGCTCCCGCCGGGACGGGCGAAAGCGTAGGCTTCGATCGCCAGGGCCCCACCCCGAACCCCGGTCACGACCTGACCGAGGCGGGTCTCCCGCGCCGGGGAGGCCAGCAGCACTGGCAGCCCACCGGGCGCGGAAACGATCAGCCTGCACCGCCGGAGCAGCGGCAGCGGCCGGTGCCGGAACAGCCGCAGCCGGCGGAGCCCACCGACGGTGAGGGCACCGACGACTGGCGCTCGGCGAACGACGAGCGCTGGGAGCGAGCCGACAAGCTCCGGGATCCGAAGGCGGGCGGGATCACCCCCTCCGGCCTTCCCCGGCGCGTGCCCAAGGCCAACCTGGTCGAGGGAACGGCGGAGCAGACCCAGCAGGGCGGCCCACAGGTCTCCCGCGCCCCCGAGGACGTGCGGGGCAGGTTGAGCAACCTGCGCCGCGGGGTCCTGAGGGGACGTACCGCGGGGTCGGACACCAGTAATACCTACAACCAGGAGCGTTAGTGTGAGCCCGATGAGCCAGGCGGCGCAGAATCTGAACTGGTTGATCACCAACTTCGTGGACAACACCCCCGGGGTGTCGCACACGGTGGTGGTCTCCGCCGACGGACTCCTGCTGGCGATGTCCGAAGGTTTCCCGCGCGACCGCGCCGATCAGCTGGCGGCCGTCGCCTCCGGCCTGACGTCGCTCACGGCGGGTGCCTCCCGGATCTTCGAAGGCGGCGCCGTGAATCAGACCGTTGTGGAGATGGAGCGAGGATTCCTCTTCATCATGTCCATCTCTGACGGATCGTCGCTCGCCGTCCTCTCCCACCCGGACGCCGATATCGGTCTGGTTGGGTACGAAATGGCACTTCTCGTGGACCGTGCGGGGACCGTCCTTACCCCGGATCTCCGCGCCGAACTCCAGGGAAGTCTTCTTAACTGACAGACAGACAGTGCGTTTCTCGTCACCGCGCCATAAGGTGCGGTGGCGCGGCACCACGGGACGGCGACCGGCAGGCGGAGGAGGAAACGTGGCAGCACCCACAGGCGGACACCCGTACGAGGGCGGTCAGCGGGTTCCGGGTGAGCAGGGCGACTACCGCTACGACACCTTCTCCGGGCACGGCAGAGAGGGCTCGCACGAGTCTTATCAGCCGTACCAGCCCTACCAGCAGCCCCAGCAGGACTGGCAGGGCGGTGACTGGCGGCAGCCCGGTACCGAGTGGCAGCAGCAGCCGTACCGGCAGGCTCAGCACGAGCAGCAGGACCCGTACGGGCAGCCGCAGCACGAGGAGCACCCTCCGTACCAGGAGCCGCAGCACGAGCAGCAGCCTCCGCAGCGGTACGAGGCACCGCCCTCGCGCATCCAGCCGGTCCAGCGCCAGGCACCGGAACCCGCGCAGCCCGCGGCGCACAACCCGCTGGTGCGCCCGTACGCCATGACCGGCGGCCGGACCCGGCCGCGTTACCAGCTCGCCATCGAGGCGCTGGTCAGTACCACGGCCGATCCGTCCCGGCTGCAAGGGCAGTTGCCCGAGCACCAGCGGATCTGCCGGCTCTGCATCGAGATCAAGTCGGTGGCCGAGATCTCGGCCCTGCTCTCGATTCCTCTCGGCGTTGCCCGGATCCTCGTGGCCGACCTGGCCGAGGCCGGACTCGTCGCTATCCATCAGCCCGGCGGCGACGAGGCCGCCGGCGGCCAACCAGACGTGACACTGCTCGAAAGGGTGCTCAGTGGACTTCGCAAGCTCTAGCGGCGGAGCGGCCCGCTCCACTACCTCGGCGAAGATCGTGGTGGCAGGGGGCTTCGGCGTGGGTAAGACCACGTTTGTCGGTGCCGTCTCGGAGATCAATCCGCTGCGCACCGAAGC
>NZ_JBEXRT010000085.1:0-4796 GCF_040613235.1 Streptomyces sp. NPDC006296
TTCTAATACTTATCGGACGGGGTGTTGCTGGGGCGACACACCCAAACACACCGCCGCGGGGGGCGGCCCCCCCCCGGCCCCTCCGGGCCGGCCCCCCCCCCGCCCCGAGGAACACCGCCGGCGGCCTCCTGGGCCCGCCCGGACCCGACCTGAGCCCACGCAGCGGGCATCAGCCGGTGGCGCGGTGCGAGGCCGGGGGAGCGGTGGGCAGCGGGGCCTGCGCCACCCTGGTCACATCGCCGATCAGCTCGACCACATCCGGGCCGTACGCCTGGGAGTTGACCACCTTCAGGAGCAGTACGAAGGAGCCGCCCCGGTGCTTGCGCCGCAACTTCTCGTAGTGGCGTATCAGGTACCGCGAGGCGGCCTGGTTGGTGATCGCGCGCTGGCCGCACAGGAGGAAGACGGGACGCGCGTCCTGGCCGCCCGTCAGACGGGCCAGGAGCACGTGCTCGGAGGTCCCCGGCTCCAGCCGGTAGCGCTCCGAGCCGACCTGGAAGGCCGCACGGTCGGGACCCGGCTCGGGCCCGGTGTTCACCCGCACGCCGGGGAGCAGCGACTGCAGGTGCGCGGCCATGCGCCGGTTGGACGCCGGTCCGCCGACGCAGAATTCCGTGCGTTCGCCGAAGCCCTGACGGGCCGTGTCGTGGAACACCACCTCGGGGTGGGCGGCGCAGTCCTTGATGAGGGCCGAGAGTTCGAGCAGGGCGAGGACGTCGTGGCGGTGAACCGCTCCGTCGCCGCCGGCGTCGCGGTTGACCACGAGCAGGCACTCGGAGTTCTCCGGCAGTCCGAAGAACGCCTGCTTGCGCCGGAGTCCGCGCCGCCAGAGGTACGTACGGGTCAGCCAGCCGAGGGCGGCGCTGATTCCGGCCGCGATGAGGCCGAGCACGATGTTGCGTACGTCGTCATTCATGAGCGGGCATGCTAGCGGTCCGTTCGGACGTGTGGTCGAGGCGGACCTGACGGGGCGTGCGGTACGGCGCTACCCTGCGCGGACGATCTCTCACAGGAGGTACGGATGCGTCGTTCCGTAGGACGGAATGTGTCGTTCTCAGTCGTGATCGCCGTCATCGGCTCGCTCGGCGTCGCCGCGCCGGCGTCCTCGGCGGCCCCCGTCCCGACCCCCAAGTCCCCGGTGGCGGTGGGGTACGGGGGAGCGGTGTCGAGTGTCGACGCCGACGCGTCGGCGGCCGGGATCGAGGTTCTCCGCAAGGGCGGCAACGCCGTCGACGCGGCCGTAGCCACCGCCGCCGCACTGGGCGTCACCGAGCCCTACTCGGCGGGCATCGGCGGTGGCGGGTACTTCGTCCACTACGACGCGAGGACCGGCAGCGTCCAGACCATCGACGGGCGGGAGACCGCGCCGCGGAGCGCGGACTCCTCGCTGTTCCTGGAGAACGGTCAGCCGATCCCCTTCGAGGACGCCGTCACCAGCGGGCTCGGCGTCGGTACCCCGGGCACCCCCGCCACCTGGGAGAAGGCGCTCGACGCGTGGGGCACCAAATCCCTCGGCCGGCTCCTCGAACCCGCCGAGCGGCTGGCCCGCGACGGATTCGTCGTGGACGAGACGTTCCGCTCGCAGACCGCGGCGAACCAGGCGCGGTTCGCCGACTTCCCCGCCTCGGCCGAGCTCTTCCTCCCCGGCGGCGAACCGCCGGTGACCGGATCGGTGTTCAAGAACCCCGATCTCGCCCGTACGTACCGGACGATCGGCCGCAAGGGCGTCGACGAGCTGTACCGGGGCGAGCTGGCCCGGGACATCGTGTCGACGGTGCGCAAGCCCCCGGTCGACCCGGCGGCCACCCGCGAGGTGCGCCCGGGAGACCTCACGGCCAAGGACCTGAAGGCGTACCGCGCGCTGCGCCAGGCACCGACGAGGACCACCTACCGGGGCCTCGACGTGTACGGCATCGCCCCGTCCTCCTCCGGGGGCACGAGTGTGGGCGAGGCCCTCAACATCCTGGAGTCGACGGACCTCTCCGCGGCGAGCCGGACCCAGTACCTGCACCGGCTCATCGAGGCGAGCCGGATCGCCTTCGCCGACCGGGGCCGCTGGGTCGGCGATCCCGCGTTCGAGGACGTGCCGACGCGGGAGCTCCTGAGCCAGCGCTTCGCGGACTCGCGCGCCTGCCTCATCAAGGACGACGCGGTGCTCACCAGTCCGCTCCCCCCGGGCGACCCGCGCCACCCCGAGCGCTGCGCATCCGGGGGTGCGGCCGCCCCGACGACGTACGAGGGGGAGAACACGACGCACCTGACGACCGCCGACCGGTGGGGCAACGTCGTCGCGTACACCCTGACGATCGAGTCGACCGGCGGCAGCGGCATCACCGTCCCGGGACGCGGATTCCTGCTCAACAACGAACTCACCGACTTCTCGTTCGCGCCCGCCTCGCCGGCGGTCCACGACCCGAACCTCCCGGGCCCGGCCAAGCGCCCGCGCTCCTCGATCTCGCCGACCGTCGTGCTGGAGCACGGCAGGCCCGTCCTCGCCCTGGGCTCGCCCGGCGGTGCCACCATCATCACCACCGTCCTGCAGTCGCTGACCGGCCATCTGGACCGGGGACTGCCGCTCGTCGAGGCGATCGCCGCTCCGCGCGCCAGCCAGCGCAACTCGGCCACGACCGAGATCGAGCCCGGACTCTGGGACAGCCCGGTGCGCCAGGACCTCGAAGCGCTCGGGCACGTGTTCAAGGCGAACCCGGAGATCGGAGCCGCCACGGGCATCCAGCGCCTCCCCGGCGGACGCTGGCTCGCGGCCGCCGAAAAGGTGCGCCGCGGTGGCGGCTCGGCCATGGTGGTAACGCCGAGCGGTCGTCCGTGACCGTTCGTCACCGACGGCGGCCCCGGGGCCGGGAGGGCGTGCCACAGCACGTCCGCCCGGCCCCGGGACCGTGAAGCGGCCGGTCGCCTATCGTCCCGGCCGCGTCGGCAGGGAAGAGGTCCGCCCGGGCTCTTCGTGTCCAGTGAAAGGGCAACCACGACGGTGCGTACGCGCTTGCTCGTCCTCTCCGCGCTCTCCACCGCGGCTCTCCTCGCGGCGGCCCTGCCCGCCACGGCCGCCGGGGAGGGGAAGGACCCGGTCGGGGCCGCCGAACTGCTGGCCAAGGTGAAGAAGTGCACCCGGATCTCGCAGGGGAAGTACCGGACCGACCAGCACACCGCCGCCACGGTCCCGGTCTGCGGGACCGACGAGGTGGTGTTCTGGAAGGCCGACATGGACATCGACTGCGACGGCCGCGTCACGGCCGTCTGCAACACCCGGACCGACCCGTCCTTCCAGCCCCGGACCGCGTTCCAGGGCTCGGACGGCAGATATCTGGACTCCAGCCGGGTGCCGTACGTCGTCGTGCCCGGCCCCTCCCGGCTCTGGAACTACGCCAAGGCCGGGATCAAGGGCGGCGGCGTGGCCGCCGTCATCCACGGGGGCAAGGTCCGCTACGCCGTCGTCGGGGACACCGGCCCCACCGGCATCATCGGCGAAGGCTCGTACGCCCTGGCGAAGTCCCTCGGCATCGACCCGGACCCCAGGACCGGCGGTACGCCCTCCGGTGTCACCTACATCCTCTTCAGGAACTCCCGGGCGTCACCCGTCCAGAGTCCTGCCGCCGCGACCGGAGCCGGTGAGGCACTCGCCCGGAAGTTCGTCGGCGGAACCTGAGCGGCGTCCGTCCGGCGGGCCGTCAGGACGCACGGCCCGTCGGCCGTGACGCCGCTCAGGCCGCCCGGCGGCCGTCACCCGCCCGGAGCAGCCGGCCGCCACGGCGGACGGTCCGGCGAGCGGACGGCCGGCGCCCTCCGGCAGGGGGGCGCACGGGGCCCGGCCCGCGCTCCGGCCGCACCCTGCCGGAAAAGCGCGCGTAGTCCCGCCGTAACACCCCTGCGGTCGAATGCCCGCGGACTGGAGTGCCCCAGTCCCGGACGACCGACGAGGGCGACGGTGACAGTGCATCAACACGCGTTGGAAGTAAGGGCGTTCGCACAGTACCTACGAGACCTGGCGGCCCTGCTCGAACCCGGCCGGGGATGGTACGGGGTCTTCTGCGCACGGGACCCCGACGGCATGCGCGCCTGCCTCGACGGCGCCGAGGTGCCGCCCTGGGACGTGGTCGATTCGCTGCTCCAGGACCTCGCCGCACTGCGCGGTGCCGCGTACGCCGCCCGGGAGTCCGTCCGGGCCGCGGAACTGTGCGCCGCGTCGGCCGCCGCGTACGACAGGCGCCCGGGTGGCCGGCAGGCCCTCGCCGACCGGCTGGACGTGATGGTGCGGGAACAGGCCGACGCAGCCGGCCGGATGGCGGCGGGCGCCGGGGCGGTGGCCGCCCGGGACGGGGAGCCGGACGCCCTCGCCTGGGCGCGGGACGACCACACCCGTGCCACCGCGCGCTGCGCGGAGCTCCGTGACCGGCTCGCGGCGGTGGAGCGGGCGGTGCCCGTGCCGGACGACTGGTTCCGGGAGCGCGGCGGCGCCGCAGCGACGCCGGCGGGGGAGGAGCCCTCGGCCCCCGGACCCCGTCGCCCGGCAGGCGCCGCGCCCGGAGCCGGGGTGCCCGGACGGGACGCCGAGCCCGCGCCGCCCGCCCCCTCGCCCGGGCGCCGGAAGCCGCGCGGGGCACGTTTCGCCGGCCTGGAGATCGAGGACGCGGCGGAGGCGGACCCGGTCCCGCCGGCCGACCACGGCCGGCCCGCAGTCCCGGCGGCCGTCGCGGCCCCGCGTCCCGCAATACGTGGGTCAGGCAGTCGCGGCGGGCCGCTTGCGCTCGTTCGCCGGCCAGATCGGAAAAGCGGCGGGG
>NZ_JBEXRT010000086.1:0-4535 GCF_040613235.1 Streptomyces sp. NPDC006296
TCGCAGGGGGAGATTGCTGCTGCGGTGGTGGCGGGTGCGTTGAGTCTGGAGGACGGGGCGCGGGTGGTGGCGTTGCGGAGCCAGGCCATCGCGGCGGAGCTTGCCGGCCACGGCGGGATGGTCGCGGTGCAGCGGCCGTTGGCCGAGGTGGAGCGCCTGCTGGCTTCGTGCGGTGGTGAGGTGACGGTTGCCGCGGTGAACGGTCCGGGGTCGACGGTGGTCTCGGGTGGTGTGGATGCGCTGGACGCGCTGGTGGCGGAGTGCGAGGCACGGGGTGTGCGCGCGCGTCGTGTTCCGGTGGATTACGCGTCGCACTCGCCGCAGGTGGATGCGTTGACGGACCGTGTGCTGGCGGATCTGGCTCCGGTCCGGGCGGTTCGGGCGCGGGTGCCGTTCTTCTCGACGGTCACGGGTGACTGGCTCGGTGACGAGGTCCCGGACGCCGCGTACTGGGTGCGCAACCTCCGCCACCGCGTCCGGTTCGAAGAAGCCGTACGGGCCCTGGCCGCCGACGGCTTCGACGCCTTCGTGGAGTGCAGCGCCCATCCGGTGCTCGCCGGCAACGTCTCGCACACCCTGGAGGAGACCGACCGGGACGCGGTCGTGGTGGGCTCGCTGCTCCTCGGCGACGGCGGCCTTCGACGCCTGCTGACCTCACTGAGCGCCGTCTTCGCCCACGGCGTCCCCGTGGACTGGTCCCAGGTCTACACCGGCACCGGTGCCCGCCGGGTCACGCTGCCCTCGTACGCCTTCCAGCGCGAGCGCTTCTGGCTCGCCCCCGACAGCGGCACCGGCGCCCCGGACGTCGCGTCCGCCGGACTCGTCCCGGCACGCCACCCCCTGCTCGGCGCCGCCGTGCGCACCGCCGCCCACGAGAGCCTGGTGCTGACCGGACGGCTCACCGCCCAGAGCCACCGCTGGCTCTACGACCACACCGTCGGCACCCTCCCGCTGCTGCCGGGCACCGCCCTGCTCGAACTGACGGCCCACGCCGGCGCCCGCAACGGCACCCCCCACATCGACGAACTCACCCTGCACACCCCGCTGCCGCTGCCCCCCGAGGGCGACGCCACGGACCTCCAGGTGACCGTCACCGCGGACGGCCCCGACCGCGCCACCGCGACCGTGCACAGCCGCCCGGGAGCCGACACCCGTCAGGAAGGTCAGGAAGCCCCGGAACCCGGCACGCCCTGGACCCACCACGCGACGGCCACCCTCCGGGCCGGCCACGGAGCGGTCCCCGCCCCGCCCGACTGGGCGGCGGACTGGCCGCCCCCCGGCACCACCGAAGCCGACCTCACCGGTTTCTACGACGAACTGGCCGACGACGGATACACCTACGGTCCCGCCTTCCAGCGCCTCGCCCGCCTCTGGAAGGCCCCCGACGGCACCGCCTACGCGGAGACGCGTCTGCCGGAACACGACCCGTCCGAACCCTCGCAGGACACCGGCTTCGCCCTCCACCCCGCGCTCCTCGACGCCGTCCTGCACGCCGTGGTCGCCACCGGCCGCCCCGAGGACGGACTGCGCCTGCCGTACGCCTTCACCGAGGTCGCCGTACACACCCCCGGAGTCCGCTCACTGCGGGCCCGCATCACCCCGTCCGGCACCTCCGCCGTCACGCTCGACCTCGCGGGACCGTCGGGGCAGCCGGTGGCGGCCATCGCCTCCCTCGCCCTGCGCCCCGCCGACCCCGCACAGCTCACCGGTCCGCACGCCACGGCCGCCCGCGCGCTGTTCGACGTCGCGTGGGAACCGCTGCCGCTGCCCGCCGGGACCCGCCCCGCGGGGCACTGGGCCGTACTGGCCGACGACGGGGCACCGGTCCTCGACGCACTGCGCCACCTCGGCGCCGCCCCCGACACCCACCGCGACCTCGACGGCCTGCGGGCCGCCCTCGACGCCGGCGCCACCGCGCCCGACGTCCTCGTCTGGGCCGTCCACGACCCGCACGGCGACACGGTGAGCGCAGCGCACGGCCACACGGCCACGGCCCTGGAGACCGCCCGATGCCTCCTCCTCGACGAACGCCTGGCAGGCACCCGCCTCCTCGCCGTCACCGAGGGAGCCGTCGGCCCCGCCCCCGTCACCGATGTCGCCGCCGCCACCGTCTGGGGCTTCCTGCGCACCGCGCACACCGAGACACCCCGGCGATTCCTCCTGGCCGACACCGACCGTGACCCCGCATCACTGCGCCTGCTGCCCGCCGTCGCCGCGAGCGACGAACCCCAGGTCGCCCTGCGCGAGGGCCGGGCCCACACCCCCCGGCTCACCCGTGTCACGAGCCGGACCGAGGACACCACCGTCCCCTTCGGGCCCGACAGCACCGTCCTGCTCACCGGCGCCACCGGACACATAGGCCGGCTCATCGCACGGCGCCTGGTCCAGGAGCACGGCGTACGGCGCCTCGTCCTCGTCAGCCGAGGAGGAGCGGAAGCCACCGGCGGCCTCACCGACGAGCTGCACGGCCTCGGCTGCCGGACGACCACCCTGCACTGCGACCCCGCGGACCGCGACGCCCTGCGGACCGCACTCGCGGGCATCCACGCCGACCACACCCTCACCGCGGTCGTGCACGCGGCCGGCGTCCTCGACGACGCCGTCGTCACCTCCCTGACGCCCGACCAGCTCACCACCGTGCTCCGCCCCAAGGCGGACGCCGCCTGGAACCTGCACGAACTCACCCGGGACGAGCCCCTGACCGCGTTCGTCCTGATGTCCTCGGTCTCCGGCCTCCTCGGCGGTGCGGGACAGGCCAACTACGCCGCCGGCAACGCCTTCCTCGACGCACTCGCCGCGCACCGGGCCGGCCTCGGCCTGCCCGGACAGAGCCAGGCCTGGGGCCTGTGGGAACAGGACGACCTCAGCGGGGGCATGGCCTCCGGGCTCGACACCACCGACCGCGCCAGGCTGGCCAGGCTCGGCGTGGCTGCCCTGCCCGGGACCGAGGCCCTCGCACTCTTCGACCGCGCGGTCGCCGAACCCGGGCCGCTCGTCGTCCCCACCCGGCTGGACCTGCGCGGGATACGCGCACAGGCGGCGGACGAAGGCGTCCCGGCCCTGCTGCGCGGACTCGTCCGCCCGGCGCGCCCCGCGGGGAGCGCAGGAGCCGAGGGCACCTTCACCGAGCGTCTGGCGGCCCTGGCACCGGACGAGCGGGCCGACCTGGCGCTCGCCCTCGTACGCGACCTGGCCTCGGCCGTCCTCGGCCACTCCTCCGCCGACCGGATCCCCGTCGCCCGCGCCTTCCGCGACATCGGCTTCGACTCGCTCAGCGCACTCGAACTGCGCAACCGCCTGAACAACGCGACCGGACTGCGCCTTGCCGCCGGACTGGTCTTCGACCACCCCACCCCCACCGAACTGGCCGCCCACCTGATCGACCGGCTGGGCCACACGGACCGGCGGGAGGAGCCGGCCGCCCCGAGCACGCCCACCGACGAACCCCTCGCGATCGTCGGCATGGCCTGCCGCTACCCCGGAGGCGTCACCGGCCCCGGGGAACTCTGGGAGCTGACGGCCACCGGCGCCGACGGCATCGGCCACTTCCCGGCGGACCGCGGCTGGGACCTCGACGCGCTGTACCACCCCGACCCGGACCACACCGGCACGTCGTACACGCGTGAAGGCGGCTTCCTGTACGACGCGGGCGACTTCGACGCCGGCTTCTTCGGCATCTCCCCGCGCGAGGCGCTGGCGATGGACCCGCAGCAGCGGCTGCTCCTGGAGACCTCCTGGGAGGCCCTGGAACAGGCCGGACTCGACGCGAACGGCCTGAAGGGCAGCCGCACCGGCGTCTTCGCGGGACAGGTGTACCACGACTACGCGCCGTCGCCGGAGCGGATACCGGGACAGGTCGAGGGCCTGCTCATGACCGGCAGCGCGGGCAGTGTCCTGTCGGGGCGGGTGGCCTACACGTTCGGTTTCGAGGGTCCTGCGGTGACGGTGGACACGGCGTGTTCGTCGTCGTTGGTGGCGGTGCATCTCGCGGGGCGGGCGTTGCGGTCCGGTGAGTGCGATCTGGCCCTGGCCGGAGGCGTGACCGTCATGGCCACCCCCGCTCCCTTCGTCCAGTTCAGCCGTCAGCGGGGCCTGTCGTCCGACGGCCGGTGCAAGCCCTTCTCGGCGGACGCCGACGGCATCGGGATGGCCGAGGGGGTCGGTGTCCTCGTGCTGGAACGGCTGTCGGACGCCCGCCGGAACGGTCACCCGGTCCTCGCCGTGGTCCGGGGCAGCGCCGTCAACCAGGACGGTGCCAGCAACGGCCTGACGGCCCCGAACGGCCCTTCCCAGCAGCGGGTGATCCGGGCGGCGCTGGCCGACGCGGGACTCGGGACCTCGGACGTGGACGCGGTGGAGGCCCACGGCACCGGGACCGTCCTCGGTGATCCGATCGAGGCGGAGGCGTTGCTGGCGACGTACGGGCAGGGGCGCGTTGCCGAGCGGCCGTTGTGGCTGGGGTCGGTGAAGTCGAACATCGGGCACACGCAGGCCGCTGCGGGTGTGGCGGGTGTGATCAAGATGGTCGAGGCGTT
>NZ_JBEXRT010000087.1:0-4142 GCF_040613235.1 Streptomyces sp. NPDC006296
ACGGTGACAGGTGACTGGCTCGGTGACGAGGTCCCGGACGCGGCGTACTGGGTGCGCAACCTCCGCCACCGCGTCCGGTTCGAAGAAGCCGTACGGGCCTTGGCCGCGACGGACATCGGAGCCTTCGTCGAGGTCAGCGCCCACCCGGTGCTGACCGCGGCGGTGGAGGACACCCTGGAGGCAGCCGGCCAGGAGGCCGCGGTCACCGGAACGCTGCGCCGCGACGACGGAGGAGCGCGACGCCTGTTCGCCTCCCTCGGCGAGGCCTTCGCCCACGGAGTGCCCGTCGACTGGACGCGGGCGTTCGCCGATGCCGGTGCCGGTGCCGATGCGGGTTCCGGCACCGGTGGCGGCGCTGTCCATGTGGACCTGCCCACCTACGCCTTCCAGCGTGAACGCTACTGGTGGGACCTCGACACCCTGCGCGGGCCGGCCACCGCTCAGGACCTGCCGCACACCGTCGACGACACGGGCTTCTGGGACGCCGTGCAGAGCGACGACCCCGCGTCCCTGGCCGGTCTCCTCGGTATGGACGGCAGCACCCTGAGCGAGGTCCTGCCCGCCCTGCGGACCTGGCACAGCGACCGTACGACCGCGGCCGCCGTCGACTCCTGGCAGTACCACGTGCGCTGGGTCCCCACCACCCTGGCCACCCCGTCCGGCAGCCCCGATCTGTCCGGCAGCTGGCTCCTGGCCGTACCGGCGGACTCCGCCACGGCGGCCGAGTGCGCCGACAGCGTGGCCGCCGCCGTACGCGACCACGGCGGCGACCTCACCACGCTCACCCTGACCGGGGACGCCACCCGGGAGGACATCGCCGGCCGGCTGCCCGACGGCGAACTCGCCGGAGTGCTGTCCCTGCTGACCGTCACCGACGGAGCCGGCAACCGGAACGGCGTCGCGCGCACCGGCCTGACCACGACCGTCGCCCTGCTCCAGGCGCTCGGTGACACGGGGACCGGCGGACGCCTGTGGTTCCTGACCCACGACACGGTCACCGCCACCCCCACGGACGCGCGTACCGTCCGGGACGACGCGCCTGCCCAGCACATGGTCTGGGGCCTCGGCAGGATCGCGGCCCTGGAGCACCCGGAGCGGATCGGCGGCCTGGTCGACCTGCCGACCCGGCCCGACACGGCATCCGGACGCCTCCTCGCGGCGCTCCTGACCGGCGGAACCGGCGAGGACCAGGTCGCCCTGCGCCCGTCCGGTGCCCTCGTCCGCCGCCTCACGCACGCCGACGCCCCCGGCGCCCGGCCCGCATGGCGCCCGCGCGGCACCGTCCTGGTGACCGGCGGAACCGGCGGGCTCGGCTCCCGGGTCGCCCGCCACCTCGCCGGGAACGGCGCCGAACACCTCCTGCTGGCCGGCCGGCGCGGACCCGACGCGCCCGGAGCCGCCGAACTGCGCGCCGAGCTGGAGGCGACCGGCGTCCGCGTCACCCTCGCCGCCTGCGACGTGGCGGACCGGACGGCCGTCGCCGACCTGCTCGCCACGGTGCCGCCCGACTGCCCGCTGACGGCGGTCGTGCACACCGCCGCCGTCCTCGACGACTCCGTCGTCGAGGGCATCACCCCCGACGGGATCGACCGGGTCCTGCGGGTCAAGGCCGACGGCGCACGGCATCTGCACGAGCTGACCCGGGACACCGAACTCGACGCCTTCGTGCTCTTCTCCTCCCTGGCCGGCACCCTGGGCGCCTCCGGACAGGGCAACTACGCACCCGGCAACGCCTACCTGGACGCCCTCGCCGAACAGCGGCACGCCCTGGGACTGCCCGCCACCTCCATCGCCTGGAGCATCTGGGACGAGCGGGGCATGGCCACCGAGGGGGACATCGAGGCGACCGCCGGCCGCCACGGACTGCCCGTGATGGACCCGGACCTCGCGGCCGCCGCCCTCCTCGCGGTGGCCGGCAGCACCGAACCGGCCGTCCTGGTCGCCGACGTGGAGTGGGACAGGTTCCACACGGCGTACACCGCCACCCGGCCCAGCCCGTTCCTCGCCGATCTGCCCGAGTGCCGCCGGACCGCGGCGACCGACGCCCGGACGGCCGAAGCCCCGGCCACCGCCGACGGACTCGGCGCCCGGATCACCGCACAGGGCGACCCGGCCGCCCAGCAGGCGGCCCTGCTCACCCTCGTCCGCGAACAGGCCGCCCAGGTCCTCGGCCACTCCGGCCCCGACGCCGTCGACCCCACGACCGCCTACCGCGACCTCGGCTTCGACTCCGTCACCGCCGTCGAACTCCGCAACCGCCTGAACCACGTGACCGGACTGCGGCTGCTCTCCACCGTCGTCTTCGACCACCCCAACGCCCGCGCGCTCGCCGCCCACCTGCGGGACGAGCTGGCCGCCGCCACCGGCGGCACGGAACCGGTCCCGGAGCCCGCCGCCGCGGACGTCCACGCCCCGGCTCCGGCGGACGAGGACGACCGGATCGCCGTCGTGGGCATGAGCTGCCGCTTCCCCGGCGAGGTCCGCTCCCCGCAGGACCTGTGGAACCTGCTCCGCGACGGGGGCGACGCCATCACCCCGTTCCCCGAGGACCGCGGCTGGGACCTCGACGCGCTCCGGGCCCCCGGCGACCCCCTCCGCGCGGGCACGTCGAGCGCCCACGAAGGCGGATTCCTGCACGACGCGGCCGACTTCGACGCGGAGTTCTTCGGCATCTCGCCCCGTGAGGCGCTGGCGATGGACCCGCAGCAGCGGCTGCTGCTGGAGACCTCCTGGGAGGCCCTCGAACACGCCGGTATCGACCCGACCGGACTGCACGGAACCCGCACGGCCGTGTTCACCGGCACCAACGGCGGCGACTACCTCGCCGCAGGCCCGGACGTCCCCGAGGAGACCGCCGGATACGTCGCCACGGGCAACATCGGCAGCGTGCTCTCCGGCCGGGTCGCCTACACCCTGGGGCTGGAGGGTCCGGCTCTCACGGTCGACACGGCCTGTTCCTCGTCCCTGGTCGCGTTGCACCTGGCGGTGCGTTCGCTGCGGCAGGGCGAGTGCGACCTCGCCCTGACCGGCGGCGTCACCGTCATGTCCACCCCGGGCATCTTCACCGAGTTCACCCGGCAGGGCGGCCTGGCACCCGACGGCCGGAGCAAGGCCTTCGGCGCGGGCGCGGACGGCGCCGGGTTTTCCGAGGGAGTCGGCGTCCTCGTCGTCGAGCGCCTCGCCGACGCCCGCAGGAACGGTCACCGGGTCCTCGCGGTGGTGCGGGGGAGCGCGGTGAACCAGGACGGTGCGTCCAACGGTCTGTCCGCCCCCAGCGGTCCCGCCCAACAGCGGGTGATCCGGGACGCGTTGGCCGATGCGGGGCTCGGAACCTCGGACGTGGACGTGGTGGAGGCGCACGGCACGGGCACGAAGCTGGGTGATCCGATCGAGGCCGGGGCGCTGCTGGCGACGTACGGGCGGGGGCGTGATCCGGAGCGGCCGTTGTGGCTGGGGTCGGTGAAGTCGAACATCGGGCACACCCAGGCCGCCGCCGGCGTGGCGGGCGTGATCAAGACCGTCCTCGCCCTGCGGAACAGCACCCTGCCCAGGACGCTGCACGCCGACGAGCCCACCGGCCACGTCGACTGGTCCTCCGGCACGGTGGCGCTCCTCGCCGAGCCACGCGACTGGCCCGAGACCGGGCGACCCCGGCGCGCCGCCGTCTCCTCGTTCGGAGTCAGCGGCACCAACGCCCACGTGGTCCTGGAGCAGGGACCGGACACCGAGGCCGGCACCGACGACCACCGGCCCGCCGGCACGAGCACGCCCTGGATCCTGTCCGCGTCCTCCGACGAGGCCCTGCGCGACCAGGCCCGGCGCCTCCTGCCGGCGGCCGAGGGCGCCACCGGGACCGCACGCGCCGACGACATCGGCCACGCCCTCGCCACCACCCGCGCCGTGCTCGACCACAGGGCCGTCCTCCTCGGGGCGCACCACCCCGACCCGGTGCGTGCCCTGGCCGACCTCGCGGCGGGCCGACGGACGTCCGGCCTCGTGCAGGGCACGGCCACCGCCTCCGACGACCGCGTCGTCCTGGTCTTCCCCGGTCAGGGGTCGCAGTGGGTGGGTATGGCGGTGGAGTTGTTGGGGGAGGTGCCGGTTTTTGCGGAGCGGTTGGGGGAGTGTGCTGCGGCGTTGGA
>NZ_JBEXRT010000088.1:0-3921 GCF_040613235.1 Streptomyces sp. NPDC006296
AGCCCGAAAAACCGAAGACGACCCATACAACCCACGCGCCATCGCACCCCACTGCGACCCCTGACCCGGAAACACCAGAACCGACCCACCACCCAACGCGGTGCCCGTCACCACGTTCTCGGCGGGCACACCGTCCGCGAGAGCACGGAGGCCCGTCAGCAACTGCTCGCGGGTGGCCCCGATCACCGCCCCACGGTGTTCGAAGGCGGTACGTCCGCTCAGCGTGGCGGCCACGTCCACCACCGCCAGCCCCGGATCGACGGCAGCCGCCGCCACCCGGCCCGCATACGCCCGCAACGCCTCCCCGGTCCGCGCCGACACCACCCACCCCACCGGCTCCGGCCCCGCCCCCTCCACCGGCGAACCGGCCGGCTCCGGATCCGGGGACGGCCGCTCCGAGGCCCCGGGCATCTGCACCGGCTCCGCCGGCTGCGCGATCTCCGCCGGTTCCGGCGCCTGTTCCAGGATCACGTGCGCGTTCGTCCCGCTGATCCCGAACGACGACACCCCCGCACGACGCGGACGCCCCGTCGAAGGCCACTCCCGAAGCCCCGTCAACAGACGGACACCCCCCGACTCCCAGTCCACATGGGACGACGGCTCATCGACGTGCAGAGTCGGAGGCACCTCACGACGCCTCAGCGCCTCCACCATCTTGATCACACCGCCGGCGCCGGCCGCCGCCATGGTGTGACCGATGTTCGACTTCAACGAACCCAGCCACAACGGCTCCTCCGCGGAATGCTCCTGCCCGTACGTCGCCAGCAGCGCCTGCGCCTCGATCGGGTCCCCCAGCCGGGTCCCCGTGCCGTGCCCCTCGACCACGTCGACGTCCGCGCAGGTGAGTCCGGCGTCGGCCAGCGCCCGGCGGATCACACGCTGCTGCGAAGGACCGTTCGGCGCGGTCAACCCGTTCGACGCACCGTCCTGATTGACCGCCGACCCCCTCAGCACCGCCAGCACTTGATGCCCCCGGGCCCGCGCGTCGGACAGCCGCTCCAGCACCACCAACCCGGCACCCTCACCCCAACCGGTCCCGTCGGCGGCCGACGCATAGGCCTTGCAGCGGCCGTCCGTGGACAGCCCCCGCTGCCGGGAGAACTCGACCAGCACCCCGGGCGACGACATCACGCTCACACCGCCGGCGACCGCCAGAGCACACTCACCCCTGCGCACCGCCTGAGCCGCCTGGTGCAACGCCACCAACGACGACGAACACGCCGTGTCCACCGTCACCGCCGGCCCCTCCAACCCCAGGAAATACGCCAGCCGACCCGAGGTCACACTCCCACTCGTCCCGGTGAGCAGCAGCCCGTCCGCTTCTGCGGAGCCCTCGTGCATCGGCGGCCCGTACTCCTGGGACATGGCGCCGACGAACACACCCGTGTCGCTGCCGCGCAGCGAACCGGGCTCGATCCCGGCGTCCTCCAACGTCTCCCACGCCGTCTCCAGCAGCAACCGCTGCTGCGGATGCATCGCCAACGCCTCGCGCGGCGAGATCCCGAAGAACGCGGCGTCGAACTCCCCCGCGTCGTCGAGGAAGTAGCCCTGGTCGACGTAGGTCCTGCCCGTCCGCTCCGGGTCGGTGTCGACGAGGTTGTCCAGGTCCCAGCCGCGGTCACGGGGCAGCCCGCCGACGGCGTCCCGCCCCGACCGCACGAGGTCCCACAGGCCTCCCGGCGAGCTGACACCACCGGGATACCGGCAGCCCATCCCGACGATGACGATCGGGTCGTCGTCCCCTGAAGCAGCCGTGGCCGCAGCCGTGGACGCGGCGGTGCGACTCTCCCCGCCCAGCAGCTCCTCGCGCAGGAGGGCGGACAGGGCGGACGGCGTCGGGTGGTCGAACACCACGGTGGCCGGCAGCCGGAGTCCGGTGGCGTCGTTGAGCCGCTTGCGGAGTTCCACCGCGGACAGCGAGTCGAGGCCGAGTTCCCTGAAGGCGACGGCCGGCTGTACGGCGTCGGCACCGGCGTGCCCGAGCACGGTGGCGGTGTGGGAACGCACCAGGTCGAGCAGTTCGCGGTCGACGTCGTCGGCGGGACGGCCTGCCAGCCGGTCGGCGAACGTCGTACCGGTCGCCGTGACCGCCGCCGCCGTGCGCCGGGTCCGGACCAGCCCGCGGAGCACCTCCGGCAGGCTCGCCCCGGTCGCCTGTGTGCGGAGCCGGTCGAGGTCGAGTGCGGCCGGCGTCGCGGTGGGTCCGCCCGCGGCGATCGCCGCGTCGAACAGGGCGACGCCGTCGTCCGTCGGCAGTGGTCTCAGTCCGATGCGGGCCATCCGGGCGATGTCCGCGTCGTCGAGGTCACCGGTCAGTTCGCTGCGCTCCTCCCAGAGGCCCCACGCCAGGGAGATCGCCGGCAGTCCGGCCGCATGGCGGTGCTGAGCGAGGGCGTCGAGGAACACGTTCGCCGCGGCGTAGTTGCCCTGACCGGCGTTGCCGATCGTGCCCATGACCGAGGAGAACAGCACGAACGCGGACAGACCGAGATCGCAGGTCAGCTCGTGGAGGTTCCAGGCCGCGTCCAGTTTCGGTGTCAGCACGGCGTCGAGCCCGTCCGGCGTCATCCCGGAGACCAGCCCGTCGGCCAGGGTCCCGGCGGCGTGCACCACGCCGGCGAGCGGACGGTCCGCCGGTATTCCCGCGAGCAGGGCGGACAGCGCGGCAGGGTCGGCGACATCACAGGCGGCGACCGTCACCTCGGCGTCCAGACCGGTCAGTTCGGAGATCAGGTCAGAGGCTCCGGGGGCGTCCGGTCCGCGCCGGGAGACCAGCAACAGGTTCCGCACCCCGTGGTGGGTGACCAGGTGCCGGGCGAACAGCCGGCCGAGGGTGCCGGTGCCGCCGGTGATCAGCACGGTTCCCTCGGTGTCCCACCAGGACAGCGGTTCCGCCTCGTCCGGGCCCGCGGACTCCACCTGCGGCGGGGCATCCCCCTGCTCCGACGGACGGCCCGGGGAACTCGCCCTGGCCAGTCTCGGCACCAGGATCCGTCCGCCGCGCAGCGCGAACTGCGCGCGGTCTCCGGCCAGCGCCGCGGGCAGCGCGGCGAGCGAGCGTGTGTCCTCGTCCACGTCGACGAGGACCAGCCGCCCGGGATTCTCGTTCTGGGCGGAGCGGAGCAGGCCCCAGAGGGGCGCGGTGGAGAGGTCCGGTGCGGGGTCGCGGTGTCCGGCCGTCACCGCACGGCGGGTCACCACGACCAGTCGTGCGTCCGCGAACCGGTCGTCGGTCACCCACGCCCGGATCAGATCGAGCGCGCGGTGCAGCGTCGCGCGTGCGGCTGCCGGGATGTCCGGCGCCTCGTCACCGCCGAGGCACACGAGCACGTCGTTCGGGCCGCCGGGTAGGCCGGACAGCTCGGTGTGCTCCCGCTGGTCGATGTGGTCTTCCGTTGCCGGGCGCAGCCCGAACAGATCGGGGCCGAGCTGCGAGAGCGCGCGCGGCGCCGCACCGTCCGCCGACAGCGCGGGCACCCATTCCAGGCGCAGCAGGGAGTCCCGGGCGACGGCCGGGGAGCCGAGGGCGGTGAGATCGGCCGGAAGCATGGCCAGCGACAGCACCTCGGCCACCGGCGTACCGGCGCCGTCCGCCGCGCGCAGGCGTATCGCGTTGTCCCCCGCGGTCGTCACCGCCACCCGCAGCGCGGAGGCGCCGGATGCGTGCAGCGTCACGTCTTCCCAGGCGTACGGCAGGCGGATCCGGCCGTCGTCGGGGAGAATCCTGCTCATCAGTGCGGCGTGGAGTGCGGCGTCGAGCAGGGCGGGATGGAGGGTGTACCGGTCCGGGTCGGTGGGGAGCACGACCTCCGCATACACCTGGTCGTGGTGACGCCACATCTGCCGCAGCCCCTGGAAAACCGGCCCGTACCGGTACCCCTGAGCCGCAAGCGCCTCGTAGGAGAAGTCCACAGGCTCCGC
>NZ_JBEXRT010000089.1:0-3015 GCF_040613235.1 Streptomyces sp. NPDC006296
ACGGTGACAGGTGACTGGCTCGGTGACGAGGTCCCGGACGCGGCGTACTGGGTGCGCAACCTCCGCCACCGCGTCCGGTTCGAAGAAGCCGTACGCGCCCTGCTCGACGCGGGATTCCGCAGGTTCGTCGAGGTCAGCGCCCACCCGGTGCTCACCACCGGTGTGCAGGTCACCGCTGAGGACCACGGCACGGCCGCGACCGTCACGGGAACCCTGCACCGCGACGACGGAGGCCGGCCGCGCCTGCTGCGGTCGCTCGCCGAGGCCTTCGTGACCGGAGTGCCGGTGCAATGGGCGCGCGCCTACGACGACCGCCCGGTGCGGCCGGTCGAGCTGCCCACGTACGCCTTCCGGCGCAAGCGCTACTGGGTGACGGACAGCGGCACCACCCGCACCGGGACGCACGCCCACCGGGACGGCACGGAGAGCACGGGGCACCCGCTGCTCGGCAGCGCGGTGGCACTGCCCGGCACCGGCGGAGTCCTGCTCACCGGGCGCCTGTCCCTGCGGGAGCAGCCGTGGCTGCGCGACCACACCGTGCGCGGCCGGGTACTGCTGCCCGGCACGGCCCTGCTGGACATGGTCCTGCGCGCCGGGGACGCGGTCGGCTGCGACCGCGTCGAGGAACTCACCCTCGAAACGCCCCTCCCCCTGGACGCGTCCCGGCCCACCCACGTACAGGTGCTCGTGGCCGGGGCCGCGCAGGACGGCAGCCGGGCGGTGGACGTCCACGCCCGACTCCAGGACTCCGCGTCCCGGGAGACGGACTGGGTACGGCACGCGCGGGCGACCCTGGTGCGGAGCGCCGGTCACGAGGACCGCACCCTCCCGGGCAGCCGCCCCCCGGCGGACGCCGAACGTGTCGACATCACCGGACTCTACGAGCGGCTGGACACACGAGGCCTCACCTACGGGGAGGAGTTCCAGGGACTCACCGAGGTGTGGCGCGGCGCCGACGGCGAACTGTTCGCCGAGGTCGCCCCGACCGGGGCGGACGTGGCGGGCTTCGGCCTCCACCCGGCCCTCCTCGACGCCGCCCTGCACGCCTGGCCCGCCTGCGCCGACGACGAGGACCTCGGCCGGCTGCCGTTCCTGTGGACCGGCGTCACGCTCCATGCCACCGGCGCGACGCGGCTGCGGGCACGGCTCACACCGACCGCCGAGGGCGCCTTCTCCGTACGCGTCACGGACGGCGCGGGCCTGCCCGTCCTGTCCGCCGAAGGACTGCTGACCCGCCCGCTCGACGAGGCACGCCTGCCCGCACCGCCGGAGGACGGGATCGCCGCCGCCTACCGGGTGGCCTGGACCCCGGTGCCCGCGCCGGACCGGGACGCGAAGCCCCTGCGCGTCGCGGTGCTCGGTGACCCGTGCGCGGGGCTGCCCGTGACGGACCCGGACCACGCCGGATGCGCCGACCTGGCGGCACTGGACGTTCGGCTGGCCCGAGCCGGTCTCCCGGCACCCGGCCACGTCCTGGTGGACCTGCGGGCCGGCGCGTCCCCCGACACCGACATGGCGGCGGCGGCCGAGCGTGCCGCCCTGCACGCCCTGGAGACCGTGCAGCAGTGGCTGGCCGGCGCGAGGTTCACCGAGTCCCGGCTGGTCCTCGTCACCGGCGGAGCGGTACAGGTCCATGACGGCGAACGCATGGACCACCTCGCCGCCGCACCCGTGTGGGGCCTGGTGCGCTCGGCGCAGACCGAGCACCCCGGGCGCCTCGTCCTCCTCGACGTGCTCGACCCCACCGCCACGGCCCCCGGCACCGTGCTGCGCGCCCTGTCCACGGGCGAACCGCAACTCGCCGTCCGGGGGGACGACATCCTCGCCCCGCGCCTGGTCCGGAGCGGCGACCCGCTGACGCCGGCCGGCGGCCCCGCCCCGGCGCCCGAGCGTGCGGAGCCCGCCACGTCGTCCGACCCCGGCCCGGCCGGGGAGCACCGGCTCGCGCACGCCGGGAACGGCACGCTGGAGGGGATCGTCTGGGCCCCGACGCAGGAGAACGAGAACGACCGCCCCCTGGGCGCCCGCGAGGTCCGCATCGAGATCCGGGCCGTGGGGCTCAACTTCCGTGACGTGCTGATCCCTCTGGGCATGTACCCGGACGCGGAGACCGCGCGGATGGGCAGTGAAGGCGCCGGCGTGGTCACCGGGGTGGGCCCCGGTGTGACGGGCGTCGCCGTCGGCGACCGGGTGATGGGCGTCTGGCAGGACGGCTTCCGGTCCTCCGTCGTGGTGGATGAGCGGGTGGTGGTGGGGGTTCCGGTGGGGTGGTCGTGGGTGGAGGCCGCGTCGGTTCCGGTGGCGTTCGTGACGGCTTTCTATGCGTTGGTGGATGTGGCGGGTGTGCGGTCGGGTGAGGTGGTGTTGGTGCATGCGGCTGCGGGGGGTGTGGGGATGGCTGCGGTGCAGCTGGCGCGGTGGTTGGGTGCGGAGGTGTGCGCGACGGCGAGTGAGTCGAAGTGGCCGGTGGTGCGGGGGTTGGGCGTGGCGGAGGGGCGTATTGCTTCGTCGCGTTCGGTGGGGTTCGCGGAGGTGTTCCGGTCGGGTGTGGATGTGGTGGTCGATTCGCTGGCGGGGGAGCTGGTGGATGCGTCGTTGGGGTTGGTGCGTCCGGGTGGGCGGTTCGTGGAGCTGGGCAAGGCGGACGTACGGGATCCCGGCGAGGTCGCGGCCGCTCACGACGGCGTGATGTACCGGGCCTTCGACCTGGCGGAGGTGGCCCCGGAACGGCTGGGGGAGATGCTCCGCGACGTGGTCGCGCTGTTCGAGACCGGCGCCCTGGAACTGCTGCCGAGGCAGACGTGGGACGTGCGGCGGGCGGGTGAGGCGTTCGGGCTGATGAGCCGCGCGGGGCATGTCGGGAAGTTGGTGCTGGAGGTCCCGGCGGTGGACCCCTCGGAGTCCGAGCCCGCTGTTCGGTCCGGTGTCGGTGAGGTGGGTGGGGGTTGGGTGTTGGTGTCGGGTGGTTCGGGTGTGTTGGGTGGGGTGGTGGCGCGGTATTTGGTGGGTGTGCGG
>NZ_JBEXRT010000090.1:0-2988 GCF_040613235.1 Streptomyces sp. NPDC006296
CCCGCCCCCGCCCCCCCCCCCCCGGGCCCCCCCGCGCCCCCCCGCGCCTCCGGTCATTCCCCGCCGGCCGTCAGCGATTCGTAGTACGCACCGAGCCGGCTCAGGTAGAGCACGTCCCCGGTGTCCTGATCACGCTCGAAGCGCGGGGCGTCCTTGATCTGGTCCTTGGTGCACCCCACCGTGACGGAGCGTGCGGCGTGGTCGACGCCGGTCACCATGCCCGCGGGCACGACGACGCTTCTCCCGAACTTCCAGACCCCCGCGTCGATCACCAGGTGGTCGAATCCCGGGACCGGCGAGAGCCTGACGACGGTGCCCACGCCCCCGTCCGAAGCCTCCACGTCGTAGCCGATGACGTCGTCCCCCAGGGTGCCGCCCGCAAGTGCCGGACCCGCCCAGACCGTTTCCATGGTCACCTCCTCCTCCTGGCAGCCCGCCGCGTGCGGCTGCCGGACCTTCCATATGCCCCCGTGCGCGCGGGCGATGCGGGCCGGCCCGGCCCGAAACCCGGTCGGCGTCAGGCGGACATCTCGTACGCCCCCGCGAGCGCCTCGACGCGCTCCCACACCCGGGCCGCACGGGCCTCGTCGACGACGGGGCGGCGCACCGCGGCGAGGGCCCAGTCCTGCTGTCCGGCGGTCGCGGACTCCTTGCCGTGCAGTTCGACGGCGTGCGCGGAGAAGTCGCGGACGAGCACGGCGAACAGTTCGTCGAGCACGTCCTCGTCGAGGCCGGTCAGCCGGGCCTGCTCCAGGATCAGCTGGCCGTGGACGACCAGGGCGAAGAGCTGGCCGACGGACAGCAGGAAGTCGAGGTCGCGGCTCTGCCGTTCGTCGGGCGCGAGGCGGGCGGTGAAGTCGCACAGTGCGTCGGCCTGTTCCCGGAAGCGGGCGGCGTTCGGGACCGCGGCGTACGCGTCGAAGGCGGGGCGCCAGTCGTGGAAGCGTACGGAGCCGAGGCCGCGGGCCGGTCCCTGCCGGAAGAGGAACGCGTCGTCGGCGGCGTCCAGCCGGGTCTCCACGGGCGCGTATGCGGCGGGTTCCAGCAGGTGGTTGCGGAGGAACTTCAGGATGAGGGCGAGGTTGACGTGGACCGTGCCCTCCAGCTTCGGGAGGCTGCGGATCTCGACGGCGGCCTGGGCGAAGTAGGTGTCCTTCTCGAACCCCTTGGCGGCGATGACGTCCCAGAGCAGGTCGACGACCTTCTCGCCCTCGGTGGTCACCTTCATCTTCGTCATCGGGTTGAACAGCAGGTACCTGCGGTCGTCGGGCCCGGCGGAGCGGAAGTAGTCGACGGCGCGGTCGCTGAACAGCTTCATGCCGACGAGCCGGACGTAGGCGTCGGCGAGCTCCCGGCGCACGTGCGGGAAGGCGGTCACGGGACGGCCGTAGAGGACGCGGCGGTGCGCGTGGGTGACGGCCTCGTACATCGCGTGCTCGCAGATGCCGATCGAGGCGGTGCAGAGGTTGAACTTGCCCACGTTGACGGTGTTGAGGGCGGCGTCGAAGGCGGCGCGGCCGGTGTGCAGGATGTCGTCGGGGCCGACCGGACAGCGGTCGAGGCGGAACTCGCTGACGTACTTGGAGGAGTCGACGACGTTCTGGACCAGGTGGTAGGCGGGGTGGCGGCTGTCCGCGGCGAAGAAGACGTATCCCTCCGGGCCCTCGACGTCCGTGCGGCGGCCGAAGACGGAGACGAGGCCGGCGGCGTTGCCGTTGCCTATGTAGTACTTGGAGCCGGTGGCCAGGAAGCCGCCGTCGCCGTCCGGGGTCAGGAGCATGTCGGTGGAGTAGATGTCGGCGCCGTGCGCCTTCTCCGACAGGCCGAAGGCGAACACCTCGCCCCGGTCGAGGAGGTCCGCCGCGCGCTCGCGGGCGGCGGTGTTGTCGCTCTGCCAGACCGGGCCGAGACCGAGGATGGTCACCTGCCAGGCGTACCAGTAGTCGAGTCCGTAGAACCCGAGGATCTCGTTGAGCGCGGCGATGCGGGCGGTGTCCCAGCGCTGGTCCTCCCGGCCGGCGGCCGCGGCGGGGGTGAGGAAGGTGGCGAACAGGCCCTCCTTCGCGGAGAACGCGAGGAAGTCGTCCAGCCAGGCGCGGGACCGGTAGTCCTCGATGATCCGGCGCTTGCCCCGGTCCTCGAACCAGTCGACGGTGGCGCGCAGCAGCCTGCGGGTCTCGGCGTCGAAGTGTGCGGGGTCGTAGGCACGCGGGTGGAACAGCAGCGGGTCGGCCATGGCGGTACGCCTTCCGGGGGTGTGCGGGCGGGAGTTCACGGGACGGTTCAGCTGGGCCGGGCGGTCGTGCCCAGCCGGTGGAGGGTGGTGAGCACGTCGTCGAGCCAGGCGACGGTCATGCGCTCGTACGCGATGCCCCCGCGCAGCACGACGTGCTGGAGTTCCCGGCCGGCGTCGAGCGGTGCCGGGGCGTCCGGGCCGGTGAAGTCGCGCTGCTCCCCGGCGAGGTAGTGCGCGAGCCGGTCGCTGTGGGCGCGGTGGTGCCGCTCGACCTCCTGGATCAGCGCGGCGGGATCGTCGAAGGCGACGCCCCGGATCTTCACGGCGAGGTCGTGGCGGAGGCTCTCGGGTTCGATCGGCCGGTGCAGCCAGCCGGAGAGGGCGGTCCGGCCGGGGCCGGCGACCGAGTACTCCTTCTTGTCGGGCCGGCGTTCCTGCGGGACGTCGCGGACGTCGAGCAGGCCGTCGCTCTCCATGCGCTTGAGGACGCGGTAGATCTGCTGGTGGGTGGCGGTCCAGAAGTAGCCGATGGAGCGCTCGAAGCGCCGGGCCAGCTCGTAGCCCGAGCCGGGTCGTTCCAGCAGGGAGACGAGGATCGCGTGTTCGAGCGCCATGCCCCGATCGTTCTATGCAACTCGTTGCACATCAAGCGGCGGCGGCCGGGTGCGCCGGGATCGCCACGCCGAGCAGGAAGGTGCGGAAGGCGAGCGAGGAGAGGCGGCTGCGGGTGCGCACCGCGACGTAGGCCACCG
>NZ_JBEXRT010000091.1:0-2855 GCF_040613235.1 Streptomyces sp. NPDC006296
CGCGCGTCCTCCTCCGGAGGAACGACGCACGACCCTACGGGTCGCAAAGACGATAAAGCCTACGGCTTTAAGGAAAGCTCTCCGGGCTTTCCAACCCATTCCTTCGGAATGGGTTGGGGAATTCCTCCGGAATTCCCGCACCGTGCACGGGAAGTGATGCGGCATCTCCGGCGTCAGCAGGGGCCGGGGGTGACGGGAGGTCACACGTTGGGGCGGCCTGCCTGCACGGCTCCGCAGTGCAGGCAGGCCTGATGTCGGATCACCACCTGCGGCACTACCCATGCCTGGGCTCACGGACAACTACGCACCAACAAGAGAGGGACGGTCGTCACGGCCGGAACGTGAACCGCGTGCATCATTCTCGACCGTAACTAAGAACTGGACCTAGCACACACCACCCTGCATCACTTTGATGAGTGGGTAGAAACTGTAAATACTGGCGGTCGTCGGCCAGCCGTCACAAAGGAGTGGGCGCCGACCAAAGTCGACGCCCACCGGAGACTTGCTAGCGGCCCCGTGTTGGACGCCCCGTCAGCGGGCAGGCGGGGCTGAACTGACGGCCGATTCCTTCGGTGGGGCCGGCTCAGCTCCGATGGAGGAGCCGTCACCGACGCCGAACAGAAAAGCGAGCAGCAGAAGGGTGGCGGCAGCAGCAGTCACGGCTGCCACCAGATCACCACTCGCGGCGGGTCCGACAGATGACTGCTGGGTGGTCTTCGTACGGCGGTAAACGATGGCGCCGACGCCGCAGGCGATCAGGAAAAGCGATGCGTTCACCGCGGAGATATATAGGTTCACCGAGGCCCTTAGGGTCCGTGAGGCCCGGGGGGCCTCTGGGGAGAGAGGAAACCTCTTCAGCGATGTACCCGTCGGCCGCATTATGAGGGACAGTGGCCTAGGCCACTCTCTCGTAGAGACCTACATCACATCGAGGGAGGTTTTTTTAAACCTCCCGGGCCAACTGGCCTTCCGGGTCCCGCAGTCCACGTCGGTGCGCGGCCGAGCACTGCTCGGGGCCACACATCGTACCGAACTCTGGGGCCTCTCCGTCCATCTGAATTTTGCGCCCGCGCGGCGGCCCAGCAAAGGAGGAAGGCTTGTTCTCCATGCGCGTGCTCGACCTGACGTGGAAGCGACCCGCTGCGGAGCTCTGACCTGTGCTTTCGGGCCCATAATCACCTAAGCCACCTGACGGGACAACAAGACCGTTCAGGGGTGGGTCGGTCTGATATCCGGCAGCCGTGCAGGGAGGATGGGGCCATGAGCTCGCGTCCGATGCTGACCCAGCGGGAGGCCGCCGCCGCGTGCGGTGTCAGCCGCACCACGATCCGCCGTCGCCGCGAGGCAGGTGACCTGCCGGGCGCCGTGCAGGACCCCGTACGGGGCTGGGTGATCCCGGTCGACGACCTGCTTGCCGCAGGCCTGCGCCTCCACGCGCCCTCCCCGCCCGACGAGGTGGCCTCTCCTGGCGTGCAGGAGCGCCCGGTGGGCCCAGTGGCCCAGGTGCAGGGCGAGGCGGCGTTGAGGGCCGAGTTGGAGCGTGTGCGGCACGAGCACGCCCTGGCCGTGGCCGAGGCCGAGCACGGCCGTCTCCTGGCCCAGGCCGAGGCGCAGCATCTGCGGGAGCAGTTGGCGGCGCGGGGCGAGCACATCGCGGACCTTCAGCGGGCGCTGAAGGCGTTGATGCCGGCGCCGGAGCGGCCGGTGCTCACCCAGGTGTCGGTGCCGGGGCAGGCGCAGCCGGAGGACGGATCCGCGGGGAGCCTCGAGGAACTACCTGAGGCGAGTGGCGAGCGGCGCCGGTGGTGGAAGCGTAGGTAGCCGGGTGAGGAAGGTGGGTGTGCTGAACGCCGAGCACGGGTTCACCACCTTCTGCAAGTTGATGCGCCCGTCGCTGCTTGAGTTCGGCTGCCGGGCGGAGGGGAAGCCCGGCATCGTGCAGAAGCCGCGGAGGGGCGAAGAGCCCATGTTCGCCTCTTCAGGAACCTCTTCTTCTGCAAGTCGAACTGGGTACGGCGATCAAGATGCAGGTCGTCGGCAAGATCGGTGAAGCGGCTGTGCTTCGTCTCCGAGGTGAAGTACGTCGACGGCCGGGACGTGAACGGCATCATCGCCGTGGCGGACATCGAGTTCATGTGCCTGCCGGAGACCGTGGGCTGGGACGACGCACGTCGTGCTGTGCCAGGGGGCACGTCTTCGCTACTGCCCTCCGGCACGAGTTCACCGTGGGTGGGAGTCGCTGGGCAGGTTTTCCCTCAGAGCTCTGACCTGCATAAAGGCTGTCAGTGCCGTGCTGTATGGGGTGGGGTGGCCAACTGGTCTGCGATTAGTGGGCAGCAAGGTTTGTCGGTGCCGTTCCGTAAGGTGCTGCCAGGCCCCGGCAACGACCGAGGGAGACGCCGTACGGCGGCCGGCAAGCAAGCCGTACAGCAGTCTCCCTCACGTCTGCCGATGGGTCCGTCCGATCCCGCTGTAGAGAGAAGAGGCCCCATGACAGTCCCTGATGTACCCGGAATCGATTCCTCATTATCGATTCCCGGAACGGCTTCTGACGGTACCCGAGAACACTGTCACTCCAAGTTGATGGGTTGGACGATCCTGCTCATCGGCGTGCTGTCGATGGTCGGCGTCGTCGTCCTGGCCCTGTTCGACCGTCCGGAAGCCGCCGCCGCGCTCGGTTCCACCGCGGCGGCGGTGTGCACCGTCGGCGGCAGCCTGGCCATGCACCGCAGGTAGCAGAAGCAGCGGAGGGGGGCGCCCCCCCCCGGGGGGCGCCCCCCCGGGGCGCCCGGGACACCGGGCTGGGGGGTTCGCGAGATCCCCCCCCCCGCGCCCCCGCGTGTGTTTCCACCCCG
>NZ_JBEXRT010000092.1:0-1140 GCF_040613235.1 Streptomyces sp. NPDC006296
TTCCTAGTGTCCTGAGTCGTTAATTCGTGTGCAGTATGCGGCGAGGGTGTCGAGGATGTCGTCGGCGGTCTTGGTCCAGATGAACGGCTTGGGGTTCTTGTTCCACTCGTTGATCCAGCCGCGGATGTCCCGTTCGAGTTCGACGACGCTGCGGTGGGCCGAGCGGCGGAGTTTGCGGGAGGTCAGCTCGGCGAACCAGCGCTCGACGAGGTTGAGCCAGGATGCCGAGGTGGGGGTGAAGTGCAGGTGGAAGCGAGGGTGTCGAAGCAGCCACTTCTTGACCGGCTCGGTCTTGTGGGTGGCGTAGTTGTCCAGGACCAGGTGGAGTTCGAGGTGCTTGGGGACGGTGGCGTCGATGACCTTCAAGAAGCGGAGGAACTCCTGGTGGCGGTGGCGGCGGTAGTGCTGGGCGATGACCGAGCCGGAGGCGATGTCCAGGGCGGCGAACAGGCTGGTCGTGCCGTGTCGGACGTAGTCGTGGGTCATCCTCGCCGGCGTGGTCGGTGCCATCGGCAGCACCGGTTGGGTCCGGTCCAGGGCCTGTATCTGCGATTTCTCGTCCACCGCCAGGACCAGGGCGTTCTCCGGCGGGGACAGGTAGATGCCCACCACGTCGCGGACCTTGGTCACGAACTGCGGGTCGGTCGACAGCTTCCAGGTCTCCACGATGTGGGGCTTGAGGCCGAACGCCCGCCAGATCCGCGAGACGGCCGACTGCGACATGCCCTCCGCCTCGGCCATCGAACGCGTCGACCAGTGCGAATCACCCGTCGGCGGCGTCTGGCCGAGCGTCCTGGCGACCAGGGCTTCGACCTGCTCGTCCGTGATCCTTCGCGGTGGCCCCGAGCGTGGCCGGTCCACCAGGCCCTCCAGTCGGTCCGCGGTGAACCGGGACCGCCACTTGCGCACTGTCTCCCGCGAGACACCCAGGTTGTCCGCGACCCGCGCGTTCGGCAGGCCCTCCGCACACGCCAGCACGATCCTCGACCGCAGCACCAGCGCCTGCGACGCCGTCTGCTTGCGCAACCAACCCCGCAGCACCCGGCGTTCGTGATCGGACAGTTCCAACGGCAACGGCTTCGGACCAGGCATTGCCCCACCCTATAACCGCAAGTGAACTACCGACTCAGGACACTAGGT